>JBBIPT010000084.1:0-14717 GCA_037442705.1 Anaeromyxobacter sp. | reverse complement strand
CCCGAGGGCAGCGGCACGAGCTGGAGGCCGACGACGACGGTCGCCGCGAGGAGGCCGAGGGCGAGGGCGGGCACCTCCGCCCGGGCGCCCTCGCGCCGGCGCGGGGAGAGGGCGAGGGCGGCGGCGGCGAGGAGGGCGGAGACGGCGATCGTGGCCGGCCGGACGCCTCCGTGGAGGAGCGCGTTCCCCGCGACGAGGAGGACCGCGAGGGCGACGGCGAAGCGGCGGGTGGAGGAGAGCCGGGCGATGCGTCACTCCCCGGGTAGCAGCCCCTCGAGCCTCGTGATCAGCGGCGGCAGATCCTTCGTCAAGATGGGCATGTGGCGCAGCCGGACGGAGTCGTCATGCCGCGACATACTGAGTCTCGGCCTCGGCCAGGACCTGGTCCCGGAAGAACCGGCTGAGGAAGCCGGGAGTGTGGAGGTCCACCTTTCGCCCGAGGATCCCGGAAAGCTCGCGCTCCATCGCGAAGAAGGCGAGGCCCGGGGCGTGGCCCGGCTCGAACTCGACGAGCACGTCCACGTCGCTCGCAGGGGTGAAGTCGTCCCGCAGGACCGATCCGAAGAAGGCGAGCCGCCGGACGCGGTGGCGCCTGCAGAAGGCCTCGAGGGCCTGGCGGTCGATGGGGATTCTCGGGGCCACGGGGCGATTGTAGCCGAAAGCCGCGAGGAGCCGCGCCCACGCCCCCACGCGGCCGGCCGGCCCGGGCGAGCCGGGCACCGCGAGCGCGCCGCACCCGCTCGCCCGTGCCCGGGCGGGCGTTGCAGTCACTGTGACTGCACGCTAGGTTGCTCCGTGGGAGGCCTCCCATGGCTCGCACGCTCACCCTGCGCGACGTCCCCGAGCCGGTCGTCAAGGCCCTGCGCGAGCGCGCTCGCAGGAACGACCGGTCGATGCAGAAGGAGATCCTCGCGATCCTGGGCGCCGCCGCGCTCGATCGCGCCGCGCTCGTCCGGCAGCTCTCGGCGCTCCGCGCGCGCGTCGGCGGGAAGATGTCGCTCGAGGAGATCCACGACGCCATCGACGAGGGCCGGCCCTGAAGCTCGTCGTCGACACCGACGTGATCGCCGCCGCGGTCCTCGGCGAGCCGGGCCGCGGCGAGGAGGCCGCGAGGCTCCTCACGAGCGGCCTGGGCCTCGCGGCCCCTTCGCACTGGAAGGCCGAGCTCGCGAACGTCCTGTGGAAGGCGGTACGGCTCGGGCGCGTCGCCGCCGAGGACGTGGACGAGATCCTCGGCGTGGCGGAGGCGCTGCCGATCGCCTCGGTGGACGTCGCCGAGATCTGGCGCGGGGCCCTGGCCCGCGCCATCGCGAGCGGGCACCCGGCCTACGACGCGCTCTTCGTCGAGCTGGCCGAACGACGGGGAGCGCGGCTCGTCACCTACGACCGGCTGCTGGCGAAGCGGTTCCCGGCGGTGGCGACGACGCCGGACGAAGTCCTCTCGCGCTGAAGACGCCGCGGGGCTTCGTGCGAAGATCGAGAGGTTCCCTCACCTCGCCGCGCGCCACGCGCGCAGGAACGCCGCCGGCTCCAGGATCTGGGCCTCGCGGTAGTGCTTCATCGCGAGGAGCGCCCGGTCCTTCGTGACGACGTGGGTCGCCTGCCCCGCGTACGCCGCCCAGAGGACCGGGTCGTCCTTCGGGTCCACCGTGAGCGGCGGCCCGTCGAGGTCGCGGAGGACGTCGGCGAAGACCTCGGCGGCGGCGAGCCAGTCGCCAGGGGCGGTCTCACGAGACCAGAATCTCTCGACCTCCGGAAACGTGGCGACGACCTCCTCGTGGATCCACCGCGACCCGACGAGCCGGACCTCCTGCGCGCTCGCGAGCCGGACGATCGCGCCCGGGGCGCCCCGCTCGTTCAGGGCGGCGCTCACCCAGACCATCGTGTCGAGGACGACGCGCCACTGCACGCGCTATCTCGCCTTCCGGCCCTTGCGGACGCGCGCGACGGCCTCGTCCACGTCCCGCTCGATCTCCTCCTCGGAGACGCGGAGCGCCTTCAAGTGCCGCTCCTGCGCTTCCCAGTGCCGGTCCATCACCTCGCGCGCGAACTCCTCCAGCTGCCGGAGCCGCTCGACCGGGACGATCGCGGCGATCTCCACCCCGCGGCGCTCCACGACGAAGGCATCCCGGCGGAGGCGGACCCGGTCGAGGAGCTCGCCCAGCCGGGCGCGGAGGTCGAGGGGGGAGATGCGGGTGGCCTGAAGCTTGTCAGACATGTCATGACCATAAGAACTCTCATGGTTCGGGGCAAGCGCCCTGGCCGCCGGCGCCCGCGCGCGGCCGGCGCGCGAGCGCCCGGGGGCTCGTGGACGCCGTGGTGGTCGCGCTCGCGGCGGACCTCGGGGTCGAGGTCCTCGCGACCGACCCTCACTTCCGGGAGCTGCCGGGGCCGCTCGTCACGATCCTGCCCGAGGCGGACTCGTGAAGGACCCCGGCGGCCCGCAGCACATGGGCCGGTCTCCCGCCCGGAGCCAGGATGCCCGAGACGACGACGTTCGTGTCGATGACGACCCGCGGCGTCAAGAGGAGCGCTTGCGCCGGGTGGCGCGCGTGGCCTCTTCGGCCAGCCGTTCGGCCTGCTTCTCGGTGAGACCGAAGCCCTCCGTTCCCGCCTCGTCGAGCAGCTCCCGGACCGAGCGCGCCGCCGCCAGGCGCCGGGCCTCCTCGAGCCCCAGCTCACGGAGCCAGGTCGAGACCGGCCGGGAACCGGCCGCCGCCCGGAGGGCGGCCCGATCGGAGCCGCTCACGCGCACCGGGATGATCTCCTGCTTGGCCGTCGCCATGGCTCACCGTATCACCAGGTTCGCACGCAGCTCGGCGAGGCCCGTGGTGGGGAGCCACCTCGGCGAGGCCCGCTCCGGAGCGGCCTCAGGGCCCTTCGCCCGGAAAAGCCGGCCCGATCCTCGACTCGACCCTCCGATCTCCCGTAGAATCCCTGCGTTTTTCCGGGGGCGCACCCGAGGCCGTACGCGCGCCCACGATCAGGACTCCGTTCGCCCTTAGCCCTGAGCCTGTCGAAGGGTCGAAGGGCGAAGGGGCAGCCAGAAGAGACCCGATGTCCCGTCCCACCGAACCCGAAGGCTACGTCCGTCCCCAGACCCAGGACGGCGACGAGATCGACCTGCGCGCCTACTGGCGCGTGCTCGTCCGCCGCCGCTGGGTCATCGCGTCGGTCTTCGCGGCGGCCGTCGTCCTCACGCTCCTCGTCACCCTCCGGATGACGAAGATCTACGCGGCGGCGACGACGCTCATCATCGAGCACAACGCCCCGCGGGTCCTCGACCGGGAGCAGGTGCAGGACGTGATGGACACCGGTCCGGGGGCGTACTGGATGTCGAAGGAGTACTACGAGACCCAGTACAAGGTGATCACGAGCCGGGCGGTGGCCCAGCGGGTGATCGACAAGCTCCAGCTCGCGAAGGACCTCCGCTTCCTCGACCTCGAGGACGTGAAGGACCCGAAGAAGCTCGAGGAGGCGCTCGCGGAGACGGATCCCGCCGAGGAGCTGCAGGACCGGCTCCGGGTGCTCCCGGTGAAGGACTCGCGGGTCGTCCGGATCGAGGTGGAGGACCGCGACCCGGCCTGGGCCGCGACGCTCGCGAACGCGGTGGCCGAGGCCTACATCACCGAGAACCTCTCCGTCCGCTCCACGATGACCCAGAGCGCCTCCGACTGGCTCGAGCAGCAGCTCGCCGACCTCGAGACGAAGCTCGCGAAGAGCGCGGACGACCTCTTCAAGTTCAAGCAGGCGAACGACATCGTCGCCGCCACCTGGGAGGACCGCCAGGGGATGGTGAGCCAGCGGCTCGTGGCGGTGAACGACGCCCTCACGAAGGCGCGGGTGACGAAGGCGCAGCTCGAGTCGCGGAGCGAGCAGATCGCCGCGCTCGGGGACGCGATCGCGAAGGGCGACCCCGCCGCCGAGGCGTTCGCCATCGTGAACCAGTCGCGGACGGTGCAGGAGCTGAAGGTGAAGTACTTCGACGCGAGGATCGAGTGCGCCGACATGAAGGCGCGCTACCTCGACGACCACCCGAAGCTCGGCGCCTGCGAGGCGAAGCTCGCCGCGGCGCGGGAGGGGCTCTCTCGCGAGGTCCGGGCGATCCTGGACGGGGCGCGCCGCGAGTACGTCGAGGCGGTGCAGACGGAGCGGAAGCTCGCCCGGCTCCTCGACGAGACGAAGACGGACGCCTTCGGCCTGAACCAGCACGAGAAGCAGTACCTCGAGCTGAAGCGCGCCCACGACAACAACCAGCGGCTCTACGAGCTCGTCCTCCAGCGGCTGAAGGAGACCGGCGTCACCGGGATGCTCCAGATGTCGAACGTGCGGGTGCTCGACCGGGCGGAGCCGCCGGAGAAGCCGGTGCGGCCGCGGGCGCTCCGGAACCTCCTCCTCGCCGCGCTCCTCGGGGGCGCGCTCGGGGTGGGGCTCGCGTTCCTCCTCGAGACGCTCGACACGAGCATCACGACCCGCGAGCAGATCGAGGAGCGGCTCGGCGTGCCGCTCCTCGGGGTGATCCCGCGGGTGGCGGCGAGCGAAGGGCCGGCCCCGGAGCTCGCCGCGTGGTCGTCGCCCACCTCCGCGGTGGCCGAGTGCCTGCGCTCCATCCGGACGAACCTCCTCTTCATGTCGCCCGACCGGCCCCTGAAGACGATCCTCGTGACCTCCAGCGGGCCCGGGGAGGGGAAGACGACGACCGCCTCCTCGCTCGCGGAGATCATGGCCGGGGCGGGGAGCCGGGTGCTCCTCGTGGACGCCGACATGCGGCGGCCGCGGTTGGCGAAGGTGTTCGGGGTGGAGCCGGAGAAGGGGCTCTCGTCGCTCATCCTCGGGGAGGGGACGCTCGAGGGGACGATCCAGCGGACGGAGGTCCCGAACCTCGAGGTGCTGCCGTGCGGGCCCATCCCGCCGAACCCGGCGGAGCTCCTCCACACCGGCGCCTTCGCGCAGATCCTCGCGGCGGTGGCGGGGCGGTACGACCGGGTGATCATCGACTCGCCGCCCGCGGGGGTCGTGGCCGATGCGGTGGTCGTGTCCACGCAGGTGGACGGGACGGTGATCGTGCTGAAGGCCGGGGAGACCTCGCGGGACGCGGCGGTGCGGACGGTGCACACGCTCGCGGGGGTGAAGGCGAGGATCTTCGGGGTGGTGCTGAACGACCTGGACCGGGAGGACCACCGCTACGGGGAGTACACCTACTACTATCAGTACGGCGTAAGCCGAAGATCCACCGGTCACTCGAGCGTCGCTTAGGCGTTCCTCCGTTGCGACAAGCCCCACTAGCCCGGTCGCGCGGACACGGCCGGCTGTACATTGGGAGACCCACGTGGCAGTTCCAAGACCGCTCTTCGCCGCGACAACTGCCGCGCTCGGCCGTGTGACTGAACTCTTCGACTTCCTCTGGCCTGCCGCCGTAGGCCTCTGGAATCTTCGTTGGCAGGTTCAGGGTCTGGACCGCCACCTGGTCAGAGCATCTGAAGGCGTACTGCAAGCCCGGTTTGTCGCGGGCAGCGAGATTCACGGTGCCAACCTTCGGCGCGCGTGCATTGACACGGCTTGGAGCCAACAGCTAGAGCAGCTCGGACACGTGGCGCTTGCGAATATCTTTGCCGTGTACGAAGCGTGGAGCGCCGAAGTCGTCGAGGAGGCTACCGCGAGAGCGTCGCGAGAGCTGGCCGAGGGGCTGCAATTCCCCTCCACCTCAGCTCACAGGCGAGGGAAAAGGAAGCACGTACAGTCTGCCTTGGCGAGCCTGCGCTCCGGCAAGTCGAGCGCCATGAGCGCCTACGAGCCTGCATTCTTGGCCTCATCAGTCGCTGCGCCCAACAACCTCGACGATCTTCTCAACGTCTACCGCTGCTTCAAGGAGTGTAGGAACAGCATCATGCACAACGGCGGGCGAGCATCTCAGGCGGCCGTGGATGCTTTGTCTGCCGCCGCCGCCGTCGCGGCGCAGCCAACTCCTCCGTTCAGAATTCCGCCGCTTCCGGTAGTAGCGCTCGGCCAGCCAGTCCAGATCACTCTCTTCTCCGTAGTTGGCTTCAGCGACCTCGTCCGACGACTGGTCGTCACCATCGACGGACTTCTCGTCGGAAGCCAACACGGAGAGCGAGCGCTCAGCAGAAGGTGGCGCGCGACCCTTGGGGTCCGAACTCTGAAGACCGAACCCAAGGCTCGAGTTGGCCAGCTCCAGCGGCTTCTGGGCAAGCTTCATCTACCCCCGACTTCCGACCCGGCAGGCCTGGAAGCGCTGCTTCTGCGTGAGGGACTCGTCAACTAGGGGCGGCCTCAGAAGATGACGACCCGCCGAACACTAGTGATCGGGTACGACGGGCCTCGCTCAGGCCACGCCCTCTACTGCAGGACGTTCGTCGAGGCTTTGCGGTTGCGAGGGGAAGATGTGGCGCTGCACTCCAGAGGGGAGATGCCCGAAGGGCTTGCGACAAAGGTCCCGGTCCTCCGCCACGCGGACCGCCTCCTCAGGTCGCTCGCTCACGCCGCTGGGTGCGTACGTGCAATAGGGACGACGAATCCTAGCTTGATCCATTTTCAGCTAGTAACGCCGCTTGTCGATCAGTTGTGGATTCCGGCGGTGTCGAAGGGGCGTTCCTCAGTGCTCACGGTTCACAACGTTGAGCCGCACGAGCGAACATTGGCGATGTCGCCGGCGGCGCTGGGCCGCATCATGCGCGCAGCGGAGGCGCTCATCGTCCACTCGCAGGCCAACCGCCGCAGGCTGGGGGCCCTGTACCCCGACGTAGCCGATCGGATTGAGGTTATTCCTCACGGAGTATGGCCGATCGCCAAGCGTGTACCCAAGATAGAAGCGCGGAGGGCGCTCGGCCTAGACGACCGTCGCCCGACGATGCTCTTCTTCGGCGCAATCCGAAGAAACAAGGGACTAGCGCTGCTGTTGGAGGCGCTACCGAGAATACGGGCCTCACTCGGCGAGGCTCCCTGCCTGCTGGTGGCGGGGATGCCGCGGAGGCCAGAAGGCTTTGGGCCCTACGAGGCTCTGATCGACAAGCTCCGCGTACGGGACTTGGTTCAGACGAGGCTATCCTACATCAATGAAGCGGACGTTGGTCTCTACTACGGAGCTTCCGACCTGGTCGCGCTGCCGTACGACGAGACCTTCCAGGCGCAGAGCGGTGTGTTGATTGATGCCTACGCCTATGCAGTTCCGGTGGTGTCAACTGCGGTAGGGGGTATCACAGAGACCGTCGAAGACGATGGCACGGGGCTTGTGGTTCGCCAACGGAGCCCGGAAGCCTTTGCAGACAAGGTCGCTACTTTGCTGTCCAACGAGTCACTGCGATGCGACATGTCGGCGAGGATGCGTGCGCTCGCTTCAGGACGCTATAGTTGGTCCAATGTCGCCACGAAGACCCAGGAGCTCTACGCTCGCCTCTCGCCTAGAGGGCGGGTGTGAGGCCCATGCGAACCAAGCGAGGTATGACAGGCGTGCCCACCGCGAGCTTGGCGGGCGGCGCGACCAGGCCCGTCGTCGGGGCGATGGCGCTCGGGCTCGTGTCGAAGGCAGTCGGCCTGGGTCGCGAAGTCGCCGTAGTGACCCTGCTGGGCGTGCAGGACTACACGGATTCCTACTTTGCCACGTCGGCAGTAATCCTATGGGTGCAGAACTGGGCGTTTGGCGCTCTATCGCTTTCTCTCGTTCCACGCATGCTGCGGGAGCACCCTTCAAAGCGGTTGGCGCTCACGACGAAACAGACTCGGGTCGCCGCCGCAATAGGGTCGTTAGCGGGCGTCGCCCTGTTTGGGGTGTTCTCGAGCGTGGAGAAACTTCTCCTAGACGGGCGAGCGGTCCTCGGCCCAGCCGAGGCAGCCTGCCTCGCGGGAGCCATTCCGGCGATCGCAGTTGGCGGCGTGCACTACTCACGAGTGATTTCGACCCCGGGGGGAATCCTGAGGGGAGCAGGAGCGCTCCTCACCGGGAATTCCGTCGGCATCATCTTGCTCGCAGGCGCAATGGCCCTGGGTATGTCGAGACCGCTAGTCCTTCCCGCCGTGCTCCTTGGCAGCCAGATTGCCACAACGATCGCGCTCTATCGGTTAAGAGCGGAAGCAGAGGCTCCTTCGTTCGCAGGAGGGCCAGGCGGTCTGGCAAGGGGCATCGCCGCGACAACCGTCGAGAACATCGGCTTCAACGTGAACGCCGTGATTCACCAGGGACTAGCTGGGCGCCTTGGACCAGGAGCGGTGAGCGTCAACGCGTACGTAATGAGACTTGTGCTTGTCCCGCTCACCGGCCTCTTGGGGCCGATACAGCAGCGCTTGATGCAGAAGTACGCCGCAGCCACCAGGGAAAGCGGAGCCGTCCTCGCCATCCGAGTAGGGGTGTTCGGGCTCATCGGCGGAGTGGCCGCGGCGCTGCTGGTCCTTGGGGCATGGCTCGCTTGCCGAGGCTTCTTGCCCGCTCACTTCAGAGAAGCGGAGATCGGTTGGGTGGCCCTTGGGTACGCGGTCTATGCGGGTGTCCTCTTCTGCAATCAGAGCCTGGCCCGGTGGTTCTTCTCCCAAGGAACGGGCTGGGTATACACAGGGGTACTCCTTGGAGCATACGTGTCTAGCGCTGCGCTAAAGGTGGCCCTGCTGGAGCCGCTGGGGATGATGGCCCTGCCGGCAGGAGCGATATTGGCGGAGGGCCTCGCGGCGGGAGTGATGCTGAGTCTCTTGTGGAAGGCAGTCGCGAAGCCCGGCAGCACGGCACGGAGGAGCCCCTCCGCGTAGGGGTGTCGACTTGCATACCGATAGCCACCACTACGACTGTGCCCCACGCGGGGGGATGCTCAGCTTGACCGCCCTAAGCGCTGCTGCACTCGGGGTCGGCCTCCTGCTGAGCTTGGTGCGCTGGGAGTACGGCCCAATTGCGGCGAGGGGCGCAATTCTGGGAGCAGTGCTGCTAGCCGTGCGCTCAGCGCTTCGTGGCTACCGCGGCGTTCAACAAGAGTGGGGCCGTCGGCTCGGGCTCTACTTCGGAGCGCTTTGCGTAGGGGCGGCAGTCGTCGCAGCGCGGGCGTCGACTTTGCACGCGAGTGATGTGGGCTTGGACGTAGTTAGGCAAGGGTTCCTCCTGCTCTTTGCGTGGGGAATGGCATGCGCCGCGGCGCGACCGGCGGGAAGGCGGGCGCTGGCACTCTGGATGACTGTCGTCGCGGTCGCTTGCTCCGGAATCATCGTAGGGGCATACCTCACGTTCGGCGGTGTGTCCGACCTATGGCGAGCGGACCTTCAGGCGTTCAAGCACGCCGCGTTCCACGACATGGGGGTGGCCACCAACCCGCTATCCTTCGCGGCGGTTCTCGGGGCTATCGTAGGGTATCCGTTCTGGCGCTTTCGCCCGGTCGTGGCGACGGGAGTGTTGGCTCTCGTGGGGGCGGCGATCGTCCTCTCGGGGTCGAGAACGACTCAGGGCGCCTTGGTCGCTGCGGGGTGCCTAACACCCGTCGCGATTTGGGCCGCAAAGCGGAAGGGGTTCGTCCAGATCGCAGCCGTGGTGGTGGGCGCCGCGCTGCTCGCCGGCTTCGGAATTGTGGGCGGGGAGATGCTGGCGCGCATGGATGGCGCTGTAGTCTCAAACGCCACAACCGGTCGGTTTGACCTGTGGGTGTTGGCCTGGGATGGCTTCATGGAGCATCCCGTAGTGGGATGGGGCGTCGGAGCGCACCGGCACACAGACATAGCAGGGCTAATGCCGGGATATTACGCATGGGGCGATGACACGCTCTTGCTGGCGATGCGCTCGGGCGGGTACCACAACGCATTTCTGGGACTCCTTGTCGAGCGGGGGCTACTAGGTGCAGTCCCCGGATTCGCGCTCGTCTTGTTCTTGGGGCGACTGGCACTAGCAGCGAGTTCGCGAGGCGGCTACGGATTCCCCAAAGCCATCCTCGTGTTCGGCTTCTTGCTTCTCGTGATTCGCGGTTTTGGCGAGCAAGCGGGTTGGTTCGGATCTGCAAACGGGCCCGTCGACTTCCTGGCGTACACCGTGGCTGCGCTCCTGGTAGCTTCCTCGAACCCTCAAGGACCCCGGCACGCCCAAGAGGCGCGCATGCTCCAAGACGCGCTCGCCGACGGAAGGAAGTGGGTTGTCCCTATTGCGGGCGAAGCGCCGCGGGGGCGGTCTTGAGGCGTCCGATTCGAGTAGGCACGAGCTTCCTCTCATCGGCCAAGACGTTCTGGCTTCCGCTAGGACGCCGCTTTCTTGGGGATGGCGCCCGAGGCTACTACATCGACCTGAGCGTGAAGGCCCAGGCGCCCGAGTGGCCGCCGCCGTGGCTGGGGCAGAGAAGGAGCGTGGAGTTCGTCCAGATCGCGCAGTGGGGTCTCGGGGCGTTCGAGAGATACGCGGCGGGTGAAGGCGAGCCATGGCTTCGCGCGGCCATCCAATGTGGGGACTACCTCTTGCGAGAGCAGGAACCCGAGGGCGAGGCCAAGGGAGCCTGGAAGTACCTGCACCCGTTCCCCCATACCTACCGACTGACCCCGCCATGGACTTCGGCGATGGCGCAGGGTGAGGGCGCCAGCCTACTCGTGCGGCTGGGGGAAGCGACCCGCGATGACCGCTTCCATGCCGGTGCTCGCGCGGCAGTCCGGGCGATGCTGGTTCCACCTGAGAAGGGTGGAGCGTGCGGGAAGCTCGGCGGTAAGCGGTTCCCCCAGGAGTATCCCACCGCCCCTCCGTCGCACGTCCTGAACGGCGCAATCTTCGCGCTCTGGGGACTCCGCGACGTAGGGGTCTGTCTGGGCGACTCCCTGGCCCAAGAGGCGTTCGGCGAAGGGCTAGACTGCCTCGCCGAGAACATCGAGCTCTGGGACACGGGCTACTGGTCTCTATACGACGTCTTCCCTCACAAACTGCGCAACGTAGCCTCGTCGTTCTACCACTCTCTGCACATCACCCAACTCGAAGCCATGCGCGCCTTGGCCGAGCGGCCCGAGTTGGAGGCAGCGCGGGTGAGGTTCATACGGTACCGGGAGTCAAGGCTCGATCCCATCAGGGCCTTTGCCGCAAAGGCGGCATTCCGAATGGTGATTCCGAGGAACCAGACCATCTCGAGGCTCCTCCCGTGGAGTTGATGGGATCGAGCAGAAGTCTAGCGGGGCAGGAGATCCGATAGACCGGGTGGCGAGCCTGCGATGCGAATCATCTACGTCACAGCCATGCTGCCGTACGGGCCGATGGAGGCCTTCGTCGTTCCGGAGATCAGGGAGCTCCGCCGCCGAGGGCACAGCGTGCTCGTTGTCCCGACCCGCCCGCGAGGTCGGATGCTGCATGCGGACTCGCAGGATCTCTCCCTGGGCACCATGCGCCAGGGACTCGCCTCTCCGGCAGTCCTCGTGGACGCACTCAAGGAGGCGGCGAAGGCACCCGGCTCGGTCGCCCGCGTGCTCGGGCTGATATCAAGAAGTCGGAATCCGCGAATCTTCGCCAAGAACGCCCTGGTGGTTGCCAAGAGCCTGTGGCTGGCGCGCATTGCGAGGTCCTGGAGGGCGGACCACATCCACGCGCACTGGGCGTCGGTGAGCTCCACGCTGGCCTATCTCGCAGCGGAGTTGACGGGAGTCCCTTGGAGCGTGACGGCTCATCGGTGGGACATCTCCGAGAACAACCTTCTCGGATCGAAAGCCTCCTCCGCGACCTTCGTGCGCGCGATCAGTCGGCGGGGAGAGCGGGAGATCGTCGATCTGGTGGGAGCTCGCGGCAACGTGAGGGTGGTTCACATGGGAGTCGGCCTGCCCGCCCCCCGCAAGGACGAGCCGCGAAGGGGGGTGCTCGAGCCCCTCCGGGTCGTGGTGGCAGCCAATCTGCGAGAAGTGAAGGGGCACGAGTACCTGCTGCGCGCAGCGGCCGAGCTGGCGAGTCGAGGGGTCGCTGCTCACATCGATCTCGCCGGTGATGGCCCCACGAGGAGACGCCTGGAGGACGAGGCAGGGAGGCTGGGGCTGAGCCGCCACGTCTCCTTCCTCGGCGTGGTTCCCCACGACCAGCTCGTGGAGGGCATGCGGTCAGGTCGCTGGGACGTCGCCGTCCTCCCGAGCGTCAGGATGTCGGAGTCCGAGCAGGAGGGGATCCCCGTCTTCCTCATCGAGGCGATGAGCTGTGGCCTGCCGGTGATCTCGACGAGGACGGGAGCGATCCCCGAGCTCCTCGAGAACGGAGCTGGCCTGCTGGTTCCCGACCGGGACGGCGAGGCACTTGCCACGGCGCTCGAACGCGTGGCCGGGGACGGGGCCCTCCGCGAGGCCCTACGACGGGCAGGCCGGGAGCGCGTCGAGACGGAGTTCTCGATCGAGGCGGTCGTAGACTCCCTGGAGCGGCTGATGAGCGCCCCACCCGAATCAGTTGGGCCCCGACGTTAGGTCAACGGGCAGGGAACTCACCGGCGAGGAACCGCCGCACGGCGTCGCCTACTGCGAACTCCGGCGCGAACCCCGACCCGAACGCCTTGTCCGAACGAACCTGGGTGCTCGCGCAGAACTTCCTGATGCGCACGGCGCTGATCGGCAGATCCCGCCGAGAGACCCGCGCAACCACGTCGAGAAGGTGCCCGAGGAACATCCCCAGCGAGTACGGGATCCGAGGTCCAACTCCCTTGGCCCGTCCGAAGTGAGTTCGCATGAGAGCGATCAACTCGTTCATGTCGAAGTCGGGCGAGTCGGCGTAGTTGAAGACCTCCACGCCGGGCCGTAGCAGGTGGAGGCAGTGGACGAGGAACCCGGCCACGTTCTCCACGTAGGCCATCGACTTGCGGTTCTTGCCGTCCCCGATCATCAGGAACCGGCCGCTCGCGACCTGCCGTGCGAGGTTGTAGACGTTCCCGCGGTTCCCCTCACCGAAGACGACGGTCGGCCGGACGATCACGAGCGAGCGGGAGGAATCTGCCGCGGCCCACTCTCGATACACGCCCTCCGCGAGGAGCTTCGTCCTGCCGTACTCGTTGAACGGCGACGGAGGCGAATCCTCGGATACCGGAGCCGTGGGCAGACCGTAGACCGCCACGCTGCTCGTGAACACGATCCGCTGGATCCCGGCGTCGGCTGCGGCCGCGCACAGGTTCCGCGCGCCGTCGACGTTGACCACGGTGTAGCGTTCGAGCGGGCGGACGTCGTCCCGGTGCTCGGCGGCGAGGTTGTAGACGACATCGAGGCCGTCCACGAAGGCGCGGACGGCCTTCGGATCGGCGACGTCGCATGGCTGGAACCGGGCTCCCTCGACGCGGGCTTCCGCGACGTCCCCGACGAGGACCGAGTGGCCCAGGCCGGCGAGCCGTGGCGCGAGGCGCCTGCCGATGAACCCGGCGCCACCGAGAACCCCGATCCGCAAAGGAGACATGTCCACCCCACCGGAGGTCAGCACTAGCGCGCGCGAACGCGAACTGCGCCGGAGGCGATATGCTTCAGGAAGCCCCGTACGGCGTACTCGGCGTAGTACAACGCGAGCGTCGGCTTGGGAAGTGGCTGCGCTCGGTAGACCTCCCAGACGCGACCGACGTAGCGTGCCTTCCTCCGCGAGATGGAATCCCGGACGACGCGGTACGTGGCCAGCTGGGCGTCAAGGCCGTGCGCAAGGTGGCCCTCCCGCAAGACCGAGAGCCACCCCGCGAGATCGGATGCCTTGGGGAAAGCCGGGAAGCGGAGCTTCGCCTTCTCACGGTCGACCATCACTGTGAGGCAGCCCACGCGATGGCCGCGAAGCATCTGGCGGTACGTGAGCGTAGGGGGCGCGCGCACGTTTCCAAGGCGCGCCCCGCTCTCGTCCGTGAGGCGATAACCGGTGAACGACAGTGTGGCCGAGCGTTCGTTCATGAACTGAAGCTGGCGTTCCAGCTTGTCGGTATCCCAAAGATCATCGGCATCGAGGAACGCAAGGAAGCGACCCCGGGCAGCGTCTATCCCGAGATTGCGGGAAGCGGCGATCCCCTGGTTCCTGCCTGGAGAGACGAGGCGGATGCGTGGATCTCTCCGCGCCGCCGACTCCACCCTAGCGCCGGTGTCGTCGGTCGATCCATCGTCCACCACGATCAACTCCCAGTCCGCGAAGGTCTGGGCCTGCGCCGAGGCGACGGTCTGGTCGACGAAGCGACCGACGTTGAAGGCGGGCGTGAGGATGCTGACGCTGGGCACGATTGGTCCGTGTTCGTAGGAGTGCCTCTACCGCGCAAGATCCTAGACTGCGCTACGCCTGACCAAGTGCAGTCCCCGTAGGAGGCGATGGACGGAGACCTCGCGAACTAATGTCATCCCGCTCGCGTCGCAGCAGGACGAGCGTCGTGTCCTCGCGGCGGTAGATCAAGGCAGCTCTCTGGAGCGCCGTGATCCGGCCTGGTACCGAGCGCACAGCGAGCAGCTCGCTTCTCGGATCGGCTTCGGTCATGCGTCTGAGCTCCTCGTTCGTATAGTACGAGACGACTGGGGCCCCCAGGTTGTTCCACCGGTCGAACAACTGAACTCGCCTAGTAGTGATCGTGGTGACGGCTCTCTTCACGTAGAAGACGAGGCTCATCGTCAGCGCGGGGTAAAAGACCGGCTCCAGGACGAACAGGGCTCCGCCGGGGCGCACGAGGGTGAGCCCGCCTTATTCACCATGGGGCGGTGAAATGACATGACGCGCATCCCGGAACGCGTGGTACGACGGCGTTATCGAGGCGCAGTCGCTCACGCACCAGGAGGCGCGTCATGGGTGAAGACCT
>JBBIPT010000083.1:0-14797 GCA_037442705.1 Anaeromyxobacter sp. | reverse complement strand
CAGGGCGAACGGATTCATGCCTTCGCCCTTCGACAGGCTCAGGGCGAACGGATTCATGCCTTCGCCCTTCGACAGGCTCAGGGCGAACGGATTCATGCCCTCGCCCTTCGACAGGCTCAGGGCGAACGGATTCATGCCTTCGCCCTTCGACAGGCTCAGGGCGAACGGATTCCTCTCCTTCCGTTCGTGGTGAGCCTGTCGAACCACGAACGGTCGTGGATCGATCGAAGCGACCGCCCCCATCAGGCCGGGCGGATGCTGGACCCGTCCCGCGCGGGAACGCGCCGGGGCGCCCGGGGAGCACCCACGGCGCGCGGAACACCCGCACGGTCATCCGGTGGCCCCGAGCCGCTCGTACTTCATGTTCCGGCGGATCGCCCGGAACCCCGCGTCGCGGATGTGGCGCTCCACCTCCTCCGAGTCCATCTGGAAGGTGGTCCCGGCGGCGGAGACGACGTTCTCCTCGATCATCACCGAGCCGAAGTCGTTGCAGCCCATGTGGAGCGAGGCCTGGGCGACGCCGCCGCCCACCGTGACCCAGGAGGCCTGGAGGTTCGGGACGTTGTCGAGGACGAGCCGGGCGAGCGCGTTCGTCCGGAGGTAGGCGTGGGCGCTCCCGTCGCCGGGGGCGAGCCGCGTGTTCGCCGGCTGGAAGGGCCAGCAGATGAAGGCGGTGAAGCCGCGGGTCAGGTCCTGGAGCTCCCGGAGCCGCAGGAGGTGGCTCACGCGGTGGCGCGACTCCTCCCCCACGCCGAACATCAGGGTCGCGGTGCTCCGGAGCCCCTTCCGGTGGGCGGCCTCCATCACGACGAGCCACTCGTCGGTCGAGCACTTCAGGGGCGCGATCCGGCGGCGGACCTCGTCGTCGAGCACCTCCGCGCCCCCGCCCGGGATCGAGTCGAGCCCGGAGGCGACGAGCCGGTCGATCGTCGCGCCGAGGTCGAGCTGGCTCGTCCGCGCGATGTGCCAGATCTCCTCGGGCGAGAGGGCGTGGAGGTTGATCGCCGGCCAGCGGGCCTTCACCCACCGGAAGAGCTCCTCGTACCACTCGATCGCGAGGTCGGGGTGGAGCCCGCCCTGGAGGAGGATCTCGATCCCGCCGAGGGCGACCGTCTCGTCGATCTTGCGCGCGAGCTGGTCGCGGTCGAGGACGTAGGACTCGCCGTGTCCCCGCGGCCGGTAGAAGGCGCAGAAGTGGCACGCGGTCGTGCAGACGTTCGTGTAGTTCACGTTCCGCGAGACGATGTACGTCACGACGCCGTCCGGGTGGAGCGAGCGGCGGCGGTGGTCCGCGGCGAGGCCGAGCTCGAGGAGCGGGGCCTTCTCGTCGAGGAGCTCCGCCTCGTCCGCGTCGAGCCGCTCGCCGTCCGCCCCCTTCTGGAGGGCGGCGTCGAGGGAGACCTTGCGCCGCGTGCGGGTGGAGCGGACGAGGTCGTCCGCGAACCGGAGGACCGTCGGCGGCAGGAACCCCCTCTCGGCGGCCTTCGCGAGGAAGGCCTCGAGCCCCTGGAGTTCGTAGGGGCCGAGCCCGTAGCGGACCCGGTGGGTGAGGTAGCGGCGGTACCGCTCCGGATCGCCCCCGTGCTCGCGGGCGAAGGCCTGGGCGATCTCGGTCCGGACGCCGAGCCCGTGCTGGGCCGCCCGGGCGATCTCCTGGACGTCCTCCGGGCGGAGGACGCCGGGGCGCGCCGCCCAGACGGCGAAGACGACGGGGAGCTTCGTGCGCTGGTTCCACTCGCGCCCGAGGTCGACGACGTGGGCCGCCCGGACGTCGAAGGCCCGGTCGCCGATGACGAGGGCCCCCTTCGTGCCCTTCGCCCGGGCGAGCCCCTCCGCCGCGGGGAGGGGCGTGTACCTCGGGGAGACGCCCATCTCCGCGAGGACGAGCTTCGCGAGGACCTGCGAGGTCCGCGAGGCGGTGTCGAGGAAGACCTCGTCCCAGACGTGGGGAGACTGCTCGCCCGCGAGGAGCACGGTCTGGATGGGGCCGTCCGCGCCGATCCCGACGCCGGGGACGATCTCGTGGTCCCGCCCGGCGATGGCGGCGACGGGGAGGAGGGCGAGGTCCACCGCGCCCGCCTCGAGCATGGAGGCGCAGCGGGAGGGCTCGGCGAGGACGAGCTCGATCCGCTCGGAGGACTCGAGCCCGATGGTGAGCGGGCGGGCGTTCAGGAAGGAGACGGCGGCGGCGCGGAGCTTCGGCATCGTGCGGTCCTCGCCCCCTCAGGCGGTCGCGGCCGCCGAGGCCGGGACCTCGGCCTGGGCGTGCGGATCCCCGTGCACCTTCAGGATCCGGTAGAGGCTGTCGCGCTCGGCGGGGACCCGGCCCGCGGCGCGGATGAGATCGTGGAGGGTCTTCTCGCTCAGCGCCTGCGGCGTCGAGGCGCCGGCCATGTGGTAGATGCGCTCCTCGAGGACGGTCCCGTCCACGTCGTCCACCCCGAAGACGAGCGCGGTCTGGGCGAGCCGCTCCCCGAGCGACACCCAGTAGGCCTTCACGTGGTCGAAGTTGTCGAGGTAGAGGCGCGAGACCGCGAGGGTGCGGAGGGCGTCGTAGCCGGTCGGCTTCGCGTAGGCCTTCCCGATCATGTTGTGCTCGGGGTGGAAGGCGAGGGGGATGAAGACCTGGAAGCCCCCCGTCTCGTCCTGCAGCTCCCGGAGCCGCCGCATGTGGTCGATCCGCTCGTCGAGCCGCTCGATGTGGCCGTAGAGCATCGTGGCGTTCGTCTTCATCCCGAGCCGGTGGGCGGTCCGGTGGACGGCGAGCCACTCCTCGGCGGTCGCCTTGTCGTCGCAGATCTTCCGGCGCACGCGCGGGGCGAAGATCTCCGCGCCGCCGCCGGGCATCGTGTCGAGGCCGGCGGCCTGGAGCTCCCGGAGCACCTGCTCGTGGGTCTTCCCGTACTTCTCGGCCCAGAAGTGGATCTCGATGGCGGTGAAGGCCTTGATCGTGAGCTCGGGCCAGGCCGCCCGGATCCGGCGGAGGAGCTCGGGGTAGTACTCCCAGGGCAGGGTCGGGTGGAGCCCGGCGACCATGTGGACCTCGGTGATCCCGAGGGGCCTCCGGGAGACCACCTTCTCCACCGCCTCGTCGAGGGACATCGTGTAGCCTTCGGAGGCCTCCCGGTCGTCCGGGCGCGCGAACGAGCAGAACTTGCAGGTCGCGACGCAGACGTTCGTCGGGTTCAGGTGGACGTTCCGGTTGTAGAAGGTGAGGTCCCCGTGGCGCTTCTCGCGGACGTGGTTCGCGAGGGCCCCGACCGCGGCGAGGTCGGCCGCCTCGAGGAGCCGCAGCCCCTCGTCGTCCGAGAGCCGCTCCCCGGCGAGCACCTTGTCGCGGATGGGCCCGAGGCCGTCGCGTTCGAGGGCGCGGTGGGCGAGGCGGGAGATCACGGGTCCTCCGCCGGGCCGGCCGGCTCGGGGTCGCGAGCCCGGAGCCCGTCCCAGCGCTTCATGAGGTCGTTCGGGAGCCCGAGCCGGTCGAGGACGCGCGCGACGACCGTGTCCACGAGCTCCGGGATCGTCCGCGGCCCCGAGTAGAAGGAGGGCGAGGCGGGCATGACGAAAGCGCCCGCCTCGATGACCTGGGTGATCGCCCGTGCGTGGACGAGGGAGATCGGCGTCTCCCGCAGGACGAGGACGAGCCGCCGCCGCTCCTTCAGCATCACGTCGGCGGCGCGCCCGACGAGGTCCACCGAGAGGCCGTACGCGATGCGCGAGAGCGCCCCCGCGGAGCAGGGGACGACGACCATCGCGTCGTAGAGGGAGGACCCGGACGCGAACGGCGCGGTGAAGTCCTGGTTCTTCCAGATCCGGAACGGATAGGCCGGCTCCCCGCCGATCTCCTGCATCCAGACCTGCTTCCCGGTCCGGGTGAAGACGAGGTCGGCCCCGACGCCGCTCGCGGGCCCCTTCTCCGCGAGGAAGTCGAGCAGCCGCTTCGCGTAGGGCGCCCCGGAGGCGCCGGAGACGGCGACGACGAGCTTCATGGATTCCGCACCGCCGTGACGAGGCCGCAGACGCCGGGGAAGAGGGTCGCGCCGCGGACGTCCCGGAAGCCGGCGCGCCGGACCCCCTCCTCGAACTCCGGGCGGGAGGCGAACCGCTCCATGGACTCGACGAGGTAGCGGTAGGCCTCCGGATCGGGCGAGAGGACGCGGCCCAGGATCGGGAGGGCGAGCCGGTTGTAGGCGCCGTGGACGAGGCGGGAGCCGGCCGACTCCGACCGGAAGAACTCGAGGACGCCGAGCCGGCCGCCGGGCCGGAGCACCCGGGCGAGCTCCGCGAGCCCCTTCTCCCAGGAGTCGAGGTTCCGCATCCCGAAGGTCACCGTCGCGAGGTCGAAGGAGGCGGCGTGGAAGGGGAGGGCGAGGGCGTCGGCCTGGCTCGCCGGGAGCCCCGTCTTCGCGACGCCGCGCGCGAGCATCTGGAAGGAGAAGTCCGCGCCGACGGCGGAGAGCCCCGGGGTCCGCCGCTTCGCGAGCGCGGCGACGTCCATCGTCCCCGCGCAGAGATCGAGGAGCCGCTCGCCCTCCCGCGGCGCGAGGACGGAGAGGAGCCGCCTCCGCCAGACCTGGTCCACCCGAAGCGTCATCACGCGGTTGAGCAGGTCGTAGGAGGGCGCGATCCGGTCGAACATCGCCCGGACGGCGCCGGCGCGCGGCCCCTCGCCGGGGAGCGGCACCGGACCCGCGGCGCGCTCGAGGGGCGCAGGCCGGCCGCCGTGCGCCCCGTCCGTTCGCCCTGAGCCTGTCGAAGGGCGAGAGGTCACGAGGATCCCTTCCTCGGCGTCCAGGCCGCCGCGGGCGGCTCGGCGAGGGCGTACCGGCGCGGCTTCGGCGCGCCGGGGACGAGCCGCTCGTAGAGCGCGTCCATCCGGGCGAGGACGTCCCCCGGGTGGACGCAGGGCTCCGGCCACTCCCGGCCGCCCTCCTCGGCCCACTTCCGCGTCGCGTCGATCCCGATCTTCCCGCCGAGCCCGAAGTGGGCGGCGGCGTGGTCGAGGACGTCCACCGGCCCGTCCACGACGACGAGGTCCCGCTTCGCGTCCACGTTCCCGAGGGCGCGCCAGGCGGCGTGGGAGTGGTCCTGCACGTCCACGTCCTCGTCGAAGACGACGATCGTCTTCGTCGCGGACATCTGCCCCGAGCCCCAGAGCCCGTGCATGAGCTTCTTCGCGTGGCCCGGGAACTCCTTCCGGATCGAGACGAGGCAGAGGTTGTGGAACACCCCCTCCGGCGGGAAGGCCATGTCCACGATCTCCGGGAAGACCATCTGGAGCATCGGGAGGAAGAGGCGGGCGGTGGCGGTCCCCATCCAGAGGTCCTCCACCGGCGGCGGCCCCACGACGGTGGCCGGGTAGATCGCGTCCTTCCGGTGGGTGATCGCCGCGACGTCGAGCGCCGGGTAGTCGTCCGGGAGCGTGTAGAAGCCGGTGTGGTCGCCGAACGGCCCCTCCCGGACGAGCGGCGCGGAGGGGTCGACGAACCCCTCGATCACGAAGTCCGCGTCGGCGGGGACGTCGAGGCCGGTCGCGACCCCCTTCACCATCCGGACCGCCTCGCCCCGCAGGAACCCGGCGAAGAGGTACTCGTCCACGCCGGGGGGGAGCGGGGCCGAGGCGCAGTAGGTGAGGGCGGGATCGCCGCCGAGCGCGATCGCGACCGGCATCCGCTCGCCCCGCTTCCCGTAGCCGCGGTAGTGGGCGGTCGCGGTCTTGTGGAGCTGCCAGTGCATCGCGAGCCGCCGCGGCCCGAGGACCTGGAGCCGGTACATCCCCACGTTCCGGATCCCGGTCTCCGGATCGCGGGTGATCACCTGGGGGAAGGTGACGAACGGGCCCGCGTCGTGGGGCCAGGTCCTGAGGACGGGGAGCTTCCCGAGGTCGGGCTCGCGGTCCACGACCTCCTGCGAGGGGCCGGACGAGACGTGCTTCGGCGCCATCGAGGCGAGCTTCCCGAGCTTCGGGAGCATCTTCAGCTTGTCCCAGAAGGACTGCGGGGGGGCCATCTTGAGGAGGGAGCGGAGCTCCTTCGCGTGGTCCTCGAAGTCCTCGGAGGAGAGCGCCCAGCTCGTGCGCCGCCGCGTGCCGAAGAGGTTCATCGCGACGGGGAAGGCGCCCCGCGCGGGGTTCTCGAAGAGGAGGGCGGGCCCCCCCTGCTTCGCCGCGCGGTCCGCGAGCGCGGCCATCTCGAGGTCGGGATCGACCCGCTCCTTCACGCGGACGAGCTCGCCCGCAGCCTGCAGTCGATCGAGGAACTCGCCTAGCGAACGGTAGGACATGGGCGGGGATCTCTACACCTCGCGCCGGGAGGTTTCAACGATCGTTGAAGGGCGAGAAGGGGCGCGCCACGC
Source organism: Anaeromyxobacter sp. (assembly GCA_037442705.1). Lineage (GTDB taxonomy): Bacteria > Myxococcota > Myxococcia > Myxococcales > Anaeromyxobacteraceae > Anaeromyxobacter. The sequence goes on along the minus strand of JBBIPT010000083.1, from coordinate 8,443 downwards.
GCGCGGACGGGTTAAGACAGGGGAGCCCATGGAACGCCGCGCTCGCGCCCGCGACCTCGTCGCCGCCGCGCTCCACGCCGTCGAGGCGGAGCTCTCCTGCCCCTGCCACGCGCTCTGTCCCGTCCAGCTCGGGACCTGCCGGGACACGCTGCGGCGCTACCTCGTGGAGCTCGACCGGGACGCCCTGCCGCCGCGCCGGGACCGGGGCGAGCCGCTCGGGAGGATCGTGCTCGACTCCTGGCCGTTCGACGTCCCCCTCGGCCCGGTCGTGCTCCAGGCGGAGCGCGCCTGGCGGACCTGCTAGCCGACCGAGCGCGATTCGGAAACACCCAGGGCTTCGGGCCTCAGGAAATGCGGGTCCGAGGTCGGTCCCGGGGCCTGAGGTCCGAGGCCCGGGCTGATCGGCGAACCCGCGACCCGGGAACCGTGGCCGCGTGACCCGTTCCGCTCGCCCTGAGCCTGTCGAAGGGCGGGCGGAGCCGGGAGGCCCGCGAGCCTCCGTTCAGAACGCCCGCTCGGTGAGCGAGATCGCCGCCTCGCGCAGGGCCCTCCGGTGGACCCCGTCGGGGACCTCCTCGAGGGCCGCCATCGCCTTCCCGGTGTGCTCGCGGGCGAGGGCACGGGCCGTCTCGACGCCCCCCACCTTCTTCACCACCTCGATCACCTCGGCCGCCACGCCGTCCCCGTCCGCCTCGCCCTCCACGAGCTTCCGCAGCCGCTCCCGCAGGGCCGGCTCCGCCTCGCAGGCGCGGATGAGGGGGAGCGTCGCCTTGCCCTCGACGAGGTCGGTCCCGAGCCGCTTGCCGAGGAGGCCGGGGTCGGCGGCGTAGTCGAGCGCGTCGTCCACGAGCTGGAAGGCGATCCCGATCCCCTCGCCGAACCGGACGAGCGCCCCGGGGACCTCGCCCGTGATCCCCGCGGCCCAGGCGCCGGCGGCGGCCGACCAGCCGAAGAGCGAGGCGGTCTTCCCGATCACCACCGCCATGTAGTCCTTCTCGCTCGCCGCGAAGGAGCCGCGGAGCGAGAGCTGCGACACCTCCCCCTCCACGAGCCGCCGCATCGTCGCGAGGAGGGCCGGGAGGGCCGCCGGGCTCGCCGGCTCCGCGGCGACGATCTCGAGGGCCCGGGTGAGGAGCCAGTCGCCCGCGAGGACCGAGACGGCGTTCCCCCAGATCACCCGGGAGGCGGGCTGCCCGCGGCGCATGGGGCCGTCGTCGATCACGTCGTCGTGGAGGAGGGTCGCCGAGTGGGTGAGCTCCGCCGCGACGGCGAAGGGGACCGCCCGCCGCATCTCGCCCCCGCAGGCGCCGCAGGCGAGGAGGCTCACCATCGGGCGGATCCGCTTCCCGCCCGAGGAGACGAGGTGGCGCGCGGCGCCCCGGAGCCGCTCCTCGGCGTCCTCCGTGGCGCGGGTGAGCTCCTGCTCGAGGTCGAGGAGCGTCTCCGGCAGGGTGGGGACGCCGGCGAGGGCCGCCTGGGCGCGCTCGGGGCGCACGCCGCGCTCGGCGGTCGCGCCGAGCTGGGAGAGGATGGCCTTCTCGTCCGCCACGCGGGCGCCTCCGGCGAGCTTCGAGGGACGTCGAAAATCGCCGTATAGCGCGCCCCCTCCGGCGGGGTCAACGCGCGCGCCGGGGGGGAGCGGCCGGGCGGCGGCTACTCGGCCTTCTCGCCGGGGAACGGGCGGACGAGGATCCCGTCGCCGCCGTCCTCCGCCATCCGGAGGCGCCAGCCCTCGGGGTAGTGCGGGTGGGTCACCTTGCCCTGCGCGTCGCGGACGTTCCCGTCGAGGTACTTCCAGACGAGCTCCTCGCCGAGCTTGCGCCAGCGCGCGGTCGTCCGCTCCCCCTGCTCGACCGAGTAGCGGGTGAGGAAGTCGCGGGCGAGCTCGGGGGAGGTCCGATGGAGCGCGACGGCGGCCGCCTCCACCTCGGGCTGGCGGGAGAGGAACTCGCCCTCGAGCTCGCCCTGCACGCGCCTGACGTCCTGGATCATGTCGGACCAGCGCCCGTAGGCCCAGTTCGACACGAAGTTGAAGACCCAGAAGGCCCCGTCCCAGCTGAAGCGGTCGAAGCCGGCGGTGCCCACCGCGAAGCTCCTCGGGACCTCGCGAGCGCCCGCGTAGATCGGCACGAAGACCGTGGTCGCGGTGTCGTCCACGCCGAACCAGAGGACGCCGCCCACGGGCGAGGGCAGGGCGTCGCGCGCCTGCGCGACGAAGGAGAAGCCGGTCTGCTGGGTCGAGATGGCCCGCTCGTTCAGGTACTTCTTCCCGCCGGCCTCCCAGGTCATCGGGCGCCAGCGGTAGGGGGTCGAGAACGGCCCCGCCCCCACGCCCTTCGCGAGGTCGAGCGCCGTCCCGTCGAAGTGATCCCGCATGAGCGCCATCACGTCCCGCACGGCGAGCGGCCGATCCGCCTTCACCCAGAGCGGGACGCGCGGGCCGCCGGGCGCGGAGCCGTCCACCATCGACACCGGGAGCTCCGCGGAGGGCGCCACCCGCCGGAAGACGCTCCAGACCCGCGCCTCGCAGGCGCGGAGCTTCTGGAAGGTGATCGGCGCGTAGACGTCGGCGAAGCTGAAGTCCTCGTCCTTCCCGTCGAACCAGCCCATCTCCCGGGCGAACGACACGACGTCCTTCGCGTGGAGCGTGTTCTTCGGGTCGTTCCGCGGGAACTGGCGGATCCGGGGGTGGTTCGCGTGGGCGGTGACGTGCCCCTCCGGGACCCGCCGGGCGACCCAGACCGCCCCCTTGCGCCCCTCCCCCTTGCCGATGAGCTCGAGGAGCCAGGCCTCCTTCGGATCGGAGATCGAGAACGACTCCCCCGTGCTCGCGTAGCCGTGCTCCTCGACGAGGTTCGTGATCACCTGGATCGCCTCGCGCGCCGTCCGCGCGCGCTCGAGGGCGATCCACATGAGGCTGCCGTAGTCGAGGATCCCGTTCGGCTTCTGGAGCTCCTTGCGCCCGCCGAAGGTGGACTCGCCGATCGCGACCTGGTGCTCGTTCATGCTCCCGACGACGGCGTAGGTGACCGGCGCCTGCGGGATCCGGCCGAGGTGCTTCCCCGTGTCCCACTCCACGATCTCGCGCATCGCGCCGGGCGGGTGCTTCCCCGGGGGGACGATGCGGAGGTCGCCGTAGAGCTCGTGGGAGTCGGCCGCGTAGGTGAGGAAGGTCGAGCCGTCCGCGGAGGCCCCGCGCGAGACGAGGATGCTCGTGCAGGGGATCGCGGGGAGGGGGGCGGCGAGGAGGGCGAGGGCGGGGAGGAGGCGGAGGCGCATGGTCGCGGGAGCATACCCCGCCGCCCCGGGGTGGCCGGAAGGCCCCCGGACGATTCCCGAACCGCGGTTCGGGAATCGTCCCGCGCCTCACCCCCCGCCGAGCGCCTTCACCCGCGATCGAGCCTCGACGTTCGCCCTTCGACCCCTCGACGTCACGCCTGGAGCCCCACGAGCCTCGCGGACGCCTCCCAGAGCCCCCGGTCCGTCGCCTCGTCGAGCGCGTAGGGGGCGGGGCGCGCGACGCGCGAGGACTTGAAGTACCTCCCCGTCACGCCCTCCACCTCGGGGGACGAGGCGACGTGGATGGAGGTCCGCGCGCCCTTGCGCGCGTCGAGGAGGAACGGCCGGAAGATCCGGACCGTCCAGCGGAGCCAGCCGGGGTCGTTCTTCCCGAAGCCGGTCGCGACGACGCCAGGGTGGAGGCTGTTCGAGGTGACGCCCGTGCCGCCGAGCCGCCGGGCGAGCTCGTTCGAGAAGTGGACGTTCGCGAGCTTCGAGCGGCCGTAGGCGGTCCAGCCGGAGTAGCTCCGCTCCGACTGGAGGTCGTCGAGCGGGAGCGGCCCGACCTTGTGGGCCTCGGACGCGACCGTGACGACGCGGGCCGGCGCGCTCGCCCGGAGCCGCGGGAGGAGGAGGTTCGTGAGGAGGAAGGGGGCGAGGTGGTTCACCGCGAAGGTCATCTCCAGGCCGTCGGGGGTCGTCTTGCGGGTCATGTGGATCGCCCCCGCGTTGTTCACGAGGACGTCGAGGCGCGGGAGGGCCGCCTCGACCTCGGCGGCGAGCCGCCGGACCTCGCCCATGGACTGGAGATCCGCGACGAAGAGGCGGGCCTCGCGGCCGCCGGCCTCCGCGACGGCCCGGCGGGCCTCCTCGCCGCGCGCGCCGTCGCGGGCGGTGATCGCGACCGACGCCCCGAGGCGCGCGAGGCCGATCGCGGTCTCGAGCCCGATCCCCTGCGTGGCTCCGGTGACGACGATCGTCTTCCCCGACAGGGGTCCGTTCTCCATGCACCCTCCGCGCGGCCGGGAGCGGCCGACGGCGGAGCATAGCCGCAGGCGCGACGGCGCTGCCCTGTCGCGACGACGCCCGTGATGGGGGGTCCGCCCCTCGACCGCGGGCCGGGGCGCGCGCTACGGTCGCCCCGTGCCGGTCGTGAAGCTCATCCTGGAGTACGACGGGACCCGCTACGTCGGCTGGCAGGTCCAGCCGAACGGCCCGTCGATCCAGGCCGAGGTGGAGCGCGCGCTCGCGAGGCTCCACGGCGGGCCGCGCCGGGTCACCGCCGCGGGGCGGACCGACGCGGGGGTCCACGCGCGGGGGCAGGTCGTCTCGTTCCCCGAGGTGGCGCCCCTCCCGCTCGCGGCCTACGTGAAGGGGATGAACGCGCTCCTCCCCGAGGACGTCGCGGTCCGGGCCGCCTCGATCGAGCCCGACGGCTTCGACGCGCGCCGGAGCGCGCGGGGGAAGCGCTACCGGTACGTCATAGAGAACCTGGAGACGCGCTCGCCCCTCGGCCGGGAGCGGGCCTGGCAGGTCTTCGTCCCCCTCGACGCCGCCGCGATGCGCGAGGCGGCGCGCCACCTCGTCGGGCGGCACGACTTCGCCGCCTTCCAGGCGGCGGACTGCGTGGCCGAGCACGCCGTGCGGGAGGTGCGCCGGCTCGACGTGGAGGGGGAGCGCGGCGGACGGATCGAGGTCGTCGCGGAGGCCACCGCCTTCGTGAAGCACATGGTCCGGAACCTCGTCGGGACCCTCGTGGAGGTGGGGCGCGGGAGGCGGGAGCCGTCCTCCATGCCGGCGCTCCTCGCCTCCCGGGACCGGACGAGGGCCGGGAAGACCGCTCCGCCGCAGGGGCTCACGCTCGAGGAGGTCTTCTACGCGTGAGCGGCGGGGCGCGGCGCACGGCCGCGGCCTCGCGGGGGATGGCGGTGCCCGCCTGCGTCGGTCCGGGACCGCTCGTGGTTCCCCCGAGCCTGGCGAGGGGTCACCACGAGCGGACAGGAAGGGATCCGTTCGCCCTGAGCCTGTCGAAGGGCGAACGCCGTGGCTGGACGCGAGTGATCACCGCCATGAGGGTCTTGAGGAGGGGGACGGCCAGCGTGCTATCCTCCCCGGCCTTTCCCGGAGGAGCGGATGTCCCAGAAGAAGCTGAAGGTCGGCGTGCTCGGCGCGACCGGCATGGTCGGCCAGCGGTTCGTGGCCCTGCTCGAGAACCACCCCTGGTACGAGGTCACGCTCGTCGCCGCGAGCGCGAACTCCGCCGGGCAGAAGTACGCCGACGCGGCGAAGGCCCGCTGGGCGCTCTCCACCCCGCCCCCGAAGGCCCTCGCGGACCTCGTCGTCCGGAACGCCTCCGACGTCGCGGCGGTCTCCGCCGAGGTCGACTTCGTCTTCTGCGCCGTGGACATGACGAAGGAGGAGACGGCGAAGCTCGAGGAGGACTACGCGAAGGCGGAGACGCCGGTCGTCTCGAACAACTCGGCCCACCGCTCCACCCCCGACGTGCCGATGATGATCCCGGAGGTGAACCCGGAGCACGCGGGCGTCGTGGAGGCGCAGCGGAAGCGGCTCGGCACGAAGCGCGGGTTCGTCGCGGTGAAGCCGAACTGCTCGCTCCAGAGCTACGTCCCGGCCATCCACCCGCTCATGAAGTTCGGGCCGAAGCGGATCGCCGTCTGCACCTACCAGGCGATCTCCGGCGCCGGGAAGACCTTCGAGAGCTGGCCGGAGATGGTGGACAACCTCATCCCCTTCATCAAGGGGGAGGAGGAGAAGAGCGAGCAGGAGCCGATGAAGATCTGGGGCCCGCTCGCCGGCGGCAAGATCGAGAAGGCGAAGGAGCCGGTGATCACGGCGCAGTGCATCCGCGTCCCGGCGACCGACGGCCACATGGCGGCCGCCTTCGTCCAGTTCGACCGGAAGCCCGAGAAGGCCGAGGTCCTCGAGCTCTGGAAGAGCTGGGTGCCGAAGCCCCAGAAGATGGGGCTCCCCTCCGCGCCGAAGCCCTTCCTCACCTACTTCGAGGACGACGCCCGGCCGCAGACGAAGCTCGACCGGGACATCGGGAACGGGATGGGGGTGGCGATCGGCCGGCTCCGGCCCGACGCCCTCTTCGACTGGCGGTTCGTCTCGCTCTCGCACAACACCGTGCGCGGCGCGGCCGGCGGGGCGATCCTCACGGCGGAGCTCCTCACCGCCGAGGGGTTCATCCAGGCGAAGTAGCGCTCCTCCCTCCGGGGGACCGTGACGCCCTCCCGGGGACGTGCTCTCCTCCTCCGGGGCCTCTATGGGGGGCTCCGGAGGAAGGACCATGCACCGCACACCCTTGCCCGAACGCCGCCTCCCCGGCGCGCTCGCGCTCCCGCTCCTCGCGCTCCTCTCCGCCGCCGGCTGCTCCGGTAAGGACGAGGACGCCTGCTCGCCGGAGGCGCAGAAGCGCGACACGCTCGAGATCGCGCGCTCCTGGTACCTCTACCCGGACCTCCTGCCCGCGACGGTGGACCTCGCCGACTACGCGGACGCGGACGATCTCCTCTACGGGATCACGGCGCAGGCCCGGACCGAGGGCAAGGACCGGGGCTGGAGCTTCGTCGCGACCCTCACCCAGACGCAGGCCTTCTACGAGGAAGGCACGACGATGGGGTTCGGGTTCGGGTTCCTCGTCCGGGGCGGGCGGCTCTTCGTCTCCCAGGTCTTCCCGGATTCGGCGGCCTGGGAAGCCGGCTTCCGCCGGGGGGACGAGATCACCGCGATCGGGACGCCGCCCGGCCCCCTCGTCCCGATCGCCACGGTCCTCTCGACCGGGCTCGGCGCCGCGCTCGGGCCGAACGAGGCGGGGGTCACGCGCGCCTTCGAGATGATCCCCGTGGGGACCGCGGCGACCGAGATCCGCACTCCGTCGAAGCGCGTCTACTCCCTCGACCCGGTGCCGGCCTGGAGGACCTTCGACGGAGCGGGCGGGAAGAAGCTCGGCTACGTCGGGCTCCGGACCTTCATCCGCCCGGCCGACGACCTCCTCAGGCAGGCCTTCCAGTCGTTCCTCGACGCGGGCGTCACCGGAGTCGTCGTCGACCTCCGCTACAACGGGGGCGGCCTCGTCTCCACCGGCCAGCTCCTCGCGAACCTCCTCGGAGGAGGGCGCTCGGGCGCGAAGATGTACTCGTTCCGGAACAACTCCCTCCACGCCTCGGAGGACCGCACCTACACGTTCGCGAACCCGCCCCTCGCGCAGGCGGTGACGCCGGTGTCCGTCGCCTTCATCACGACCCGGTCGAGCGCCTCCGCGAGCGAGCTCGTGCCGAACGCGCTGGAGCCCTGGAGGCCCGTCGCGCTCGTGGGGAAGCAGACCTACGGGAAGCCGGTGGGCCAGCGGGGCTTCGAGCTCGCCGGCTGCGACGTCGTCGTCTACGTCGTCTCCTTCAAGCTCGTGAACGCCGAGGAGGAGGGGGACTACTTCTCCGGCCTCCCGGACGGGGGTGGCGCCTTCTCCGGGCCGCTCTGCGACGCGGCGGACGAGATCGGCCTCGAGCAGGACGACCCGCTCGAGGCCTCCACCGCCGCGGCGCTCCACTTCCTCGAGACGGGGAGCTGCCCCGCCCCCGCCCTCGCCCCCGCGTCGGTCCGGGCTCCGGACGAGTACCCGGAGCCGCCGGAGCCGTCGTTCGCCCAGCGTCACGTCCGGGGGCTCTTCTAGAGGCTCGTTGCGGCCGGGGGGCCGGAGTGCTCTGCTCCTCCCCGTGGGGGAGCCGCGCACCCGCCGAAGGGGGGCCGCCGCCGCGCTCGCGGCGGGCCTCCTCCTCGGCGCCCTCGGGCTCCGCTGCATCCGGGGCGACGAGCTCCAGTGCGAGAACGCGGTCACCCGGCTCGTGGACTGCTGCCCCACCTTCCCGCAGATCGAGGGGTACTGCGACTACAGCGAAGGCTGCGGGGTCTACTACCCGACCATCTCCGAGTCGGACGCGCGGTGCATCGCCCGCAGCTCCTGCGAAGACCTCGTCGGGAACGGCGTCTGCGACCGGGCGGCGACGGCCCCGCGCCCGACCGACGGGAGCTCCGGCCCGGACCTCTGCCCGTGAACCCGCTCCCGCTCGCCCTCGCGCTCCTCCTCGGCGCCGACCCGGTGGCCGAGCCGCCGCCCTCGCCGCCCGCCCCGGCGCAGGAGCGC
>JBBIPT010000082.1:0-14872 GCA_037442705.1 Anaeromyxobacter sp. | reverse complement strand
CGCGGACGGCTCGCGCACCGAGAAGGCGGCCGATCGGACCACGCGCGCCCCCACCGTGAAGCGGGTGCTCGACTCCGCCGCGTCCGCTCTCGCCGCGGCGAGGGCGAGGGTCCCGAGGAGGATGGCGAAGGCGGCCCGCACGAATCTCTGGGGTTCCACGGACCGTGCCGCCGGGGGCAGGGGGGCCGAGCCGCGCAACTGGCCGGGATCGCTCGCTTCCCGCGCGCCCGCGCGCGAGCCGGGGCGCCACCCAGGGTCCCCGGGGGAAACCCGCCCACCGGCAAGGGGCGGCCGGAAGCGGCCGGCGGCTTCAGGCCTCAGGCTTCAGGCCTCAGGGAATGCATCTCTGCCGCCGTTCCCGAGGCCTGAGGTCCGAGGCCCGAGGCCAGGGGCCGATCACGAGTCGCGAGCGGCCGTTCAGAGCTCGAACGTCACACGGATCGTGTCGGAGTACGCCCCCGCCACGGCGTCCTGGCCCGCGTCGATGCGGCCGAAGACCCAGGCGGTCGTCGTGGATCCGGCCCGGGTCGTGACGCCCGGTCCGGGCGAGGAGCCACCCGATCCGTCGCCCCAGATGGTCGTCCGCGCGGCGTCGAGGTACAGGTTGTAGCGAAGGACCTCCACGCCCAGCCGCATCGTCCTCGCCGCGAAGCTCCCCGAGGAGCCGGCGTCGAGCGTGATCCGGACGCCCTGCCCGGGTGGACACTGGTAGGTGAGGGTGGACGTGCCGTCCGCCGCCGGCGCGGAGATCGGATCGTAGGGCCCGAAGCCGAGGTTGGAGGCCGTCCCGAAGGTGCACTTCGGCGCGGCGAGGACGGCGCCGGGGGCGGCCGCGGCGGCGAGGACGGCGAGGACGGCGAGGAGGAAGAGGGGTCGCATCATCGTCCGGTTCCCGCCATACTAGAGCGCGAGCGAGCCCATCTCGCCAGTCGCATGCTCACCCTACCTCGCCCCGCCCGGCGCCTCGCCCCCTTGCTCGCCCTCGCCGCCGCGGGCGCGGCGAGCGCCGGGGAGCTCGAGATCGCTCCCGTCCTCGTGGAGCTCGGCCCCACGGCCCGCACCGCGCTCGTGACCGTGAGGAACGCGGGCGCGGCCACGGCCCGCTACCAGGTGAAGGGGTTCGAGTGGGGCCAGTCGCCCGACGGCCAGATGGCGCTCTCCCCCGCCGGGGAGCTCGTCCTCTTCCCGCCGCTCGTCGAGCTCCAGCCCGGGGAGTCGCGGAACGTGCGCGTCGGCACGAGCGCCGCCCCCGGGCAGCGGGAGCGGAGCTGGCGGGTGTTCGTGGAGGAGATGCCGCGCGCCGAGGAGGCCGGCGCGAGCCGCGTCCAGGTGCTCACCCGCGTCGGGATCCCCGTCTTCCTCGAGCCCCAGGCTCGCGCCTCCCGGGGAGAGGTCGCGTTCCTCGCGAGGGACGGGCGGAACGTGCGGTTCGCGGTCCGCAACCTGGGCACGGTGAGGCTGCGGCCGCAGGAGGTCCGCCTCGTCCTCAAGGCGCCCGACGGCAAGGTCGCCTTCGAGAAGGTCCTCGACGCGTGGTACGTGCTCGCCGGCGGGGAGCGCGTCTACGACGTGGAGGTGCCGCCGGAGGCCTGCGCGCGCGGCGAGGAGATCGCGGCCGTCGCGATCCTGGAGGCGGGGACCCTCGAGGCGCGCACGACCGGCTCGTGCGGAGGCCCCGCGCAGCGGTAGTCCATGGCTCGCCTCCCGCCGGCCCTCCTCGCGCTCCTCCTCGCCGCGCGGGCGGCTCCCGCCGGGCCCGGCGACGCCCCCCTGCCGGCCTTCCTCGAGCTCCGGGTGAACGGGGTCCGCGGCGAGACCGCCCTCGTGCACCTCGCCGGGAGGGACGTATGGGTCGGCGTCCACGACCTCTCCGCGGCCGGCCTCTCCTTCGCCGGGGAGCGGAGGAGCGCCGGGGACCGGCCGGCGGTCTCCCTCCTCTCCCTCGCCCCCGACCTCCGCTTCGAGGTGGACGAGGCCGGGCTCGTCCTGAGGATCGAGGCGGGCCCCGCGCTCCTCGGCCGGCGGGAGATCGACCTCTCCGCCACCCGGCGCCCGCCCGCCATCGAGACGCGGACCGCGCCGAGCGCGTTCCTGAACTACGCGGGGAGAGGGACGACGGACGAGGACGCCTCGGGGACGCTCGAGGCCGGGGTCTCCGCCGGGCCCGCGCTGCTCCAGGGGTCGATCACCGTGGACCGCGCCGCCGGCCCGGTCCGGAACCTCACTTCGCTCTGGGTGGACGACCCCCGCCGGCTCGTCCGCTTCGTCGCGGGCGACACGCCGGCGCTCCCCGACGCCCTCGGGGGGGCGCCCCTCGTCGGCGGGCTCTCGCTCGTGCGCGAGCTCTCCCTCGATCCGTACCTCGTCCGCGCTCCGCTCCCCGGCGCGACCGCCTTCGCCTCGACGCCCTCGACGCTCGAGGTCTGGGTGAACGGTGCGCTCGCGCGGACCGAGGAGGTCTCACCGGGGACCTACGATCTCTCGCGGCTCCCGGTGACGACCGGCGCGAGCGACGTCCGGATCCTGGTGCGCGACGCCTTCGGCCGGACCCAGGCGGTGGAGGCCGGCCACTACCAGGCGCAGGGGCTCCTCGCGCGGGGCCTCACCGACTTCGGCGTCCACGTCGGCGCGGTGCGCCGGTCCTTCGGGAGGGAGAGCTTCGACTACGGCGACCCGCTCCTCCTCCTCCGGCTGCGCAGCGGCCTCGGGGAGCGGCTCACGGGCGGTCTCCGGCTCGACCTCGGGCCGCGGATCCGGCAGGGCTCCATCTCCGCCACGATGGCGCTCCCGGTGGGCCAGGTGGACGCGGCGGTCGCGGCGAGCGAGGACGGGACGGAGCGGGGGGCGGCCGCGCTCGCGGCCTGGACCTACGGCTCGCGGCGGCTCACGCTCGGCGCGGACGCGACCTTCCGCACCAGGGGCTACGCGACCTCGACGCTGCGCGCCGCGGACGATCGCGCGCTCTGGCGCGCGAGCGGCCGCGTCACCGTGCCGGTGAGGTGGGCGTCGCTCACCCTCCAGTGGTCCGGCGCCCGGCAGCGCGACGCGGGAACGACGCAGCGGGTCGAGGCCCGCACGAGCGTCTCCGTGGGCCCGAGGGCGTGGCTCGTCCTCTCCGCGGCGGCCGACAGGGAGGGTGCGGCCCGTCCCCACGGTACGTTCCTCGCCACCGTCGTGGTGGCGGGCGCGGACCGGACCACCGCGGACGCCGGGGTCCGCGCGGGGCGATCGGGGGAGGGCGGGGGGAGCGTGGGCGCGCAGCGCTCGCTCCCCGCCGGAGCCGGGGCGGGCTGGAGGGTGCGGGGCGAAAGCGCGGGGGAGGGGACGGTCTCCGCCCTCGCCCAGGTCCAGTCGGGCTTCGGCAGGTACGAGATGGGATGGGACGAGTCCTACGGCTCGGGCGCAGGGTGGGCCTCCGCCGCCGGCGGGATCGTCCTCGTGGGGGAGCGGCTCTTCGCCACCCGCCCGGTGGAGCAGAGCTTCGCGCTCGTCCGCGTGCCCGGCGTCCCGGGGGTCCGGGTGCGGCTCGAGCAGCAGGAGATGGGGCGGACCGACGCGGGCGGGGACCTCCTCGTCCCCGGGCTCCTCCCCTACTACGGGAACCGGCTCTCGATCGCGGACGCGGACGTCCCCGCCGACTTCCGCGTCGGCAAGGTCTTCCGGACGGTCGCGCCTCCGCCGCGGGGGGCGGCGCTCGTCCGCTTCGACGTGGATCGGCTCCGGGCCGTCGAGGGGCGGGTGCGCCTCGCCGGGCCCGCCGGAGGGACGATCCCGGCATGGGGGACGCTGGAGGTGGACACGCCTCGCGGGGCGCGCCGGTCGCCGATCGCGGAGGGGGGGGAGTTCTGGCTCGAGGACGTCCCCCCGGGCACGCACGCGGCGCGCGTGTACTTCCGGGGGGAGGTCTGCGAGTTCGCGCTGTCCGTGCCCGAGAGCGGCCCCGGGGTCGTGGACCTCGGGACGCTGGGCTGCGGCGGGAGGCGGCGCTGAGGGACCGCGGGGGCTACCCCTTCGCGTAGCTCTCCATCGCGGCCGCGAGGGACGCCCCGGTCCTCGGCCCCTTGCCCTGCTTCGCGAGCCCCTGCTCGAGCGCGGCGAGGACCGCGAGCACGTTCTCCTGCCGGCAGGACTCGCCCATGAGGCCGATGCGCCAGACCTTCCCGGCGAGGGGCCCGAGGCCGCCGCCGATCTCGATGGAGTGCTCGGCGAGGAGGAACTTGCGGACCGCGCCCTCGTCCACGCCCGCCGGCACCTTCACGCAGTTCAGCGAGGTGAGCCGGCGGCCCTCCTGCGCCTGGGGCTCGCAGCCGAGGGCGCCGAGCCCAGCGAGGAGCGCCGCGGAGTGGCGGCGGTGGCGGGCGAAGCGCGCCTCGAGCCCCTCCTCCAGGACGAGCCGGAGCGACTCGCGCAGCGCGTAGACCATCGAGATGGGGGCGGTGTGGTGGTAGACGCGCTTCCCCTCGGCCCAGTAGTCCGCGACCATGCCCGCGTCGAGGTACCAGCTCTGCACCTTGGTCTTGCGGGCCTTCACCGCGTCGAGGGCGCGGGCGGAGAGGGTGAGGGGCGCGAGCCCGGGCGGGCAGGAGAGGCACTTCTGCGTGCCGGAGTAGACGGCGTCGGCCTCCCAGGCGTCCACGTCCACCGGGACGCCGCCGAGGGAGGTCACGGTGTCCACGACGAGGAGCGCGCCGTGCGCGTGGCAGAGCTTGCCGAGCCCGTCGAGCGGCTGGTGCGCCCCGGTGGAGGTCTCGGCGTGGACGAGCGCCACCGCCTTCACCTTTCCCTCCTTCTTCAGCGCCTCCTCGACCTTCCCGTGCTCGACCGTCTCGCCCCAGGGGATCTCGATCTTCACGAGCCGGCCGCCGCAGCGCCCGACGATGTCGGCCATCCGGTTCCCGAAGACGCCGGCGGCGACGACGATCACCGCGTCGCCCGGCTCGATCACGTTCACGAGGGCGGCCTCCATGCCGGCGGAGCCGGTGCCGGAGACGGCGATGGTGAACGGGTTCTCGGTGCGGAAGACCGCGCGGAGCTGCGCCTGGACCTCGTTCATGATCTCGAGGAACTTCGGGTCGAGGTGGCCGAGGAGCGGCGTGGACATCGCGCGGAGGACGCGGGGGTGGACCATGCTCGGCCCGGGGCCGAGGAGGAGCCGGGAGGGGGGAGCGAGCTCGGGGATCGTCGGGACGGTCATGTGCGACCTCAAGGTGGGCCGGCCGCGGCCGGCTCGGTTCGTTTCGTTCCGGGACGCCGGATTCTCGCGCGGTCCGGGGCGCGCCGCGTGCTCCCGGAGGGGGGGATGGGCCCCGCCGGGCCTCCACGGATACCACGGACGGTCCGTCCGTCGAAGGCGCCGCACGCCGCGTCCCCGCCGACGCGGCCGCGGCGAGCTCGGGCGCCTTGAATACGGGCGCGCCGGCCGCGTCGGACGAACGTGGGGATTGACCCGGAAGGAAGCGCCTGAGAGCCTTCCCTCGCCCTCATCCAGGAGATGCCGATGGCACGACGCGCGCTCGCCACCCTCTCGATCCTCCTCCCGCTCCTCGCCACCGGGCAGGTCCGCCTCTCCGATCTCGAGCGCGGCCTCGTCGCGTCCTACCCGCTGGACGGCGACGCCGTGGACGAGGTCGGGCGCGCCCGGGCCGGCGCCTTCGGGACGCGTCCCCTGGAGGACCGGAGCGGAGGACGGAACGGGGCGCTCTGGTTCGACGGGGCGCGGTCCCACGTGAACCTCGGCGCATCGCTCCAGCCGGAGCGCTTCACCCTCTCCGCCTGGGTCCGGCCGGAGTCGCTCGACCGCGTCCAGGTCGTCGTGTCCAAGGTCCGGAACCTCCCCGGCCACTACCAGAAGAACCTCGAGCTCCGGATCGAGGCGGGCGGGCGGCTCTTCCTCCACGTCCCGAGCGGCGCGGGCTGGGAATCCGCCACCGGCCTCCGGCCGATCCCCGCGATGCGCTGGACCCACGTCGCGGCGGTGTACGACGGCGCCCGCGCGCAGCTCTACGTGGACGGCGCCCCCGACGGCGCGCCCCTCGCGGTGGCCTATGCCCAGAGCCCGACCGACACCTTCCTCGGCGCCCGGCCGGAGGGGGGCGGGCAGGGCGGGAGGACCGCCGGACCCACGTTCTACTTCCACGGCGGCCTCGACGACGTCCGGATCTGGGACCGCGCGCTCTCCGGCGAGGAGCTCGCGGTCGTCGCGGGCCGGGCCGCGCCCGCCCCCGAGCCGCCGCAGGCCGGCCCCCCCCGCCCCGGGTTCCCGATGCCGTTCCCGCTCCCCATCGCGGCCTATCCGCTGGACGGGGACGCGCGGGAGGCGATGGGCGGCGCGGACGGCGCGATCGCCGGCGGGCTGCGTCCCGCGGAGGACCGGCAGGGCGATCCGCGCGGCGCCCTCTCCTTCGACGGGCGCGGGCGCGTGGACCTCGGGGTCCGGACGGAGCCCGAGCGCTTCACCCTCGCGGTCTGGCTCCGCGCCGCGCGCGGCGACCGCCGGCAGGTGATCTTCTCGAAGGCCACCTCGGCTCGGAGCGCCCGGCAGAAGTGGCTCGAGCTCGAGACGGATCCGTTCGGCCGCGTCGTCCTCTCCGTCCCGAACGCGAGCCCGTTCCGCTACCAGGTCACCTCGACCCCGCGCCTCCCCTCGGGCCGGTGGGTCCACCTCGCGGCGACCTACGACGGCGACACCGCGACGCTCTACCTCGACGGTGCGCCCGCGGGCCAGGCGAAGGTCGAGCCCTTCGATGCCTCGCCGGGCCCGGTGATGCTCGGCGCCCGGCCCGACGCGCCCGGCCGGCCGGGGCGCGGCACGCCGTTCGACGGCCGGATGGACGACCTGCGGATCTACCGCGGCGCCCTCTCGGCCGAGGAGGTCGCGGCGGTGGCCCGCGGGCTGCCCTACCAGCCACCGGCCCCTCCCGGACCGCCCCCGCGGCGCGACGACGACGAGGACGACGCCTCCGACGCGCTCCTCGTGCAGGCGGGGAAGCTCGTCGTCCGCTACGACGCGGCGCTCGTCCGCCGGGATCCGCGCCGCATCGCGAAGGCCGAGGAGCGGATCGTCCGGGAGCTCTCCGAGGCGGCGCGCGACGCCCGCGGAGATCGCGAGACCGTGGAGCTCCTTCGCTACACCGCCCGCGAGTTCGAGCGGAGCCGGGGCGCCCAGGACGCGATGAGCCTCGACCGGAAGCGCTCGGCGCTCGTCGCGCTCTCCGAGTCGCTCTGGAACGACCTCGCGAGGGAGCTGGACGCGGGGCCGGCCCCGTTCCCGCCGCAGGGCCCTCCGCCGGGCCCCCCCGGCCCCCCCCCGCCGCCGGCCCGCCCGGGCTGGTGAACGGCGCCTTCGGGACGAGCCGAGGCTTCAGTCCCCAGGGACCGTGGGGGGATCTCCTCACGGTCCTTCAGGCATCCGGCCTCGGGAACGTGCCTCCGAGCCGTTCCCGATGCCTGAGGTCCGAGGCCCGAGGCCGATCACGAATCGCGAGGAGCCACTTCGTCCCCCCGCGACCGGAGCCAGAGCAGAGCCTGGCCGACCGCGAACGGGACCGCGACGTCCACCCGCAGGACGCGCGGCCCGAGCGAGAAGGGACGGAACCCTGCGTCCCGGAGCCGCTCCGCCTCGTAGGCGGTCCAGCCGCCCTCCGGTCCGATCGCGAGGGCGGCGCCGCCCTCCGCGGGCGGCGGGGCGGCCTCCACGGGCGCCGCCTCCGCGCCGTGGGCGAGCAGGCGCGTCCGCTCCGGGAGGAGGGCGCCGAGCTCGTCCTCCACGAACGGCTTGAAGAGCCGGCGGAGCGCCACGCCGGGGAGGATCGTGTCCCGTCCCTGCTCGAGCCCGAGGAGGAGCTCCTCGCGGATCGCCTCCGGCGCGAGGAGCGGCGAGCCGAAGTAGCTCCTCTCCACGCGCCAGCTCCCCACGAGGACGATCCGCTTCACCCCCATGGACGCCGCCGCCTGCAGGACCTTGCGGAGGATCTTCGGGCGGGGGAGGGCGAGGAGGAGCGACACCGGGGACGGCGGAGGCGGATCCCGATCCAGGGCGGGGCGGAGGACGAGCGCGGCGCCGTCGTCGCCGAGCACCTCGGCGTCGCCCATGCGCCCTCCCACGATCCCGGCGCGGATCCGCCCGCCGGGGGCCTTCCGGAGCACCTCCCGGACGTGGGCGGCCCGCCGTCCCTCGATCCGGGCCGTCCCGTCGGAGCGGACCTCTCCGGGCTCGAGGAGGAGGAGGTTCACGGCGGCGGAGCGTGGAGCGGGGACCGCGGGCTGTCAACCGGGGGAGGGAGGGCAATCGGGCGGAGGCTCCGGTAACATGGCCCGCGATGGCCACGGAGCCCCAGAGCTGGACCCTCATCTCGGTCCTCCTGAGCACGATCCCCCTGAGCTCCTCGCTCGCCGCGACGCTCCACCAGGCGGCGCTCGAGCTCTACCGGCGGGACGACGGCGCCCAGGAGGTCGCGGGCGACCTCGTGAACGGGCGGGTCGTGAACCTCAAGAAGACGATGCAGCTCGGGGCGATCACCGGGCCCGCCTTCGAGGCGAAGCTCGAGACGGCGCGGGGGAGCGGGATGGTGCGATACCTCCTCACGCGGCATGGGCTCGAGCGGGAGGGGCTCCCCGGCGAGCGGACGCCGCGCGCGCTCATGAACTGAGGGCCGTGATCACTCGCGTCGCGCCACGGCGTTCGCCCTTCGACAGGCTCAGGGCGAACGGCTGCGTGCAGGGCGGCTCGCGTGCAAGCAAGGCCGTTCCTGGTGAGCCTGCCGAACCACGAACGAGCGTGGATCGATCGAAGCGGGCGCCGCCATGACGGCCCCGGCGGCGAGGGTGACCGGCGCGGGGCGAGCGTCGCGCGGTCCCGATTCCCGGGCCGGCCCGGAGGGTTGGCGATCCGCGTCCCTCGATCCCGGGACGGGAGGGATTCCCTCACTCCCGGTACACTGCGCGCAGATGGCCACGAAGCGCATCCTCGTCATCGAGGACGATCCGGACGTCCGGGAAGCCCTCACGGAGGCGCTCTCCGCGTCGGGGCTCGACGTGGCCGTCGCCCTCGACGGGGTGGACGGGCTCGAGCGGCTGCGCGAAGGGGCCCGGCCGGTGGCGATCCTGCTGGACCTCCGGCTGCCGCGGCTCGGCGGAGAGGCCTTCCTCCGCGAGCTCCGCGCCGATCCCCGCTTCGAGCACGTCCCGGTGATCACGATGACCGCGGGGGAGGACGCCCCCGACGACCGGGAGGTGCTCGCCCACCTCCACAAGCCGTTCGACATCGAGGACGTCCGGCGTCTCGTCCTCTCCCTCTGCGAGGTCGCCGCGGCCTGAGAGGCCGTGAGGGAATCCCCTCCCGTCGCCGGGTCGGCGAACGGCTTCGTGGAAGACCGGTCGTGGGCCCTGGAAACGAACCGGGCCCCCCGGCGCGTGCGCCGGAGGGCCCGGGAACGGCCAGTCGGAAGGCTACTGCTTCTTCTTCGCGGGCGCGGCCGCGGGCTTCGCCGCCGGGGCCGCCTTCGGGGCGGAGGAGGTGGCCGGCGCGAGGACGCGGTTCCCGGTCTCGTCCATCGAGGTGAAGAGGACCGCCTTCTCCGCGACCGTGGCGGAGTCGGCCTTGATCGGGTGACAGACGGCGCAGAAGACGTCCATGTTCGATCCCTTCGCCGTGTCGATCCGGAGGTACTTGTGGAACGGGTTGGACGGGTGGGGATCGTGGCAGCCGAGGCACTCGAAGCGGCCGCCCTCGCGGAGGAGCTCGGGCGGGACCCTCGCCACCTTCTCGTTCACCTGGGCGATGCCGAACGGGTGGCTCATGTGGCCGGCGACCGGCGCGTAGCCCTGGCCGCCCTTCGAGCTCTCCTCGTGGCAGCCGAGGCAGAGCGCGGTCGTGCCGGTGTAGGGCTGCTTCGTCTTCGGGTTCACGGCCTGCTTGTTCGCCTGGACGGCGAAGATGATCTGGTCCTTCGCCGTGTGGATCGAGTGGCAGCCCGTGCAGCCGATCGCGTCGTGCCCGCCCGCGGCGAGCGCGGAGAGCGGGAGGGAGGCGGCGGCGGCGAGGGCGAGAGCGCGGAAGAGCGGCATGCGGGCTCCTTGATCCGGTGTGTGGGCCGGTGTGAGGGAGCGCGCAATCTACGGAAGGAACGCTCGATCCCGCCTTGACGGACGACAAGCGCACCGCGGCAGGACCACCCCGGCACCCGCGGAGGACGAACCACCTACGGGTGCGGATCGGCCGGCGAGCGGCCCGGGCAGCGGCGGCCGCGTTCGGAGGCGCCCGCCGGGGGACGCGATCGACCGTAGCAGAGCGAGCGGGCACTGGGGCGTCCGATCGGGACGGCCCGGATCGGGGGCCGCGCTCGCCTGGGCCCTCCGGCGCGGATTGCCGCGCGATGACGGTGGTGGACGGCTGGGCGGGCGCTCCGGACGCGATCGCCGCCCTCCTGCGCGGCCGCTGGCGCCGGGGGGCCGGTCAGCTCGGCGGGCGGAGCTCGATCACCCGCCCGGTCCGGAAGGGGCCGCCCTCGATCTCGAGGCTCGTCGGGACGTCGTGGATGCAGAGCTCCTCGAAGCCGTCCTCCGGCGCGTAGGTGCGCCACGCGTCGCCGGCGAGGACGCGCACGCCGCGCGCGGCGAGGTCCCGGAACCAGCGCAGGGAGCCCTCCGCGAGCGCGCGCTCGTAGAACACGTCGCCCGCGAGGACGACGTCGATCCCCTCCGCGGGCTCTCCGAGCGGGCTCCGCGCCCGGAAGGGGACGGTGACGCCGTTCCGCTCCGCGTTGAGGAGGACCGCCCCCTCGCAGAACGGGTCGACGTCGTAGGCGACGACGGAGCGCGCCCCCGCCTTCAGGGCGGCGATGGCGACGAGGCCGCTCCCCGTGGCGAAGTCGAGGACCGCGCGGCCCCGGACGAGCTCCGGGCGATCGAGGAGGAGGCGCGCGAGGGCCTGGCCGCCCGCCCACGGGAAGGCCCAGAAGGGCGAGTCGTCCCAGGCGTGGAGCTCGGCCGCGGTGGCGCGCCAGAGCGGCGTGAGCTCCGTGGCCTGGTGGAGGACGATCTCCGGGACGAGGGGCACCGGCGCGGGTGCGGTCCGCTCCCGGATGAAGGCGATCGTCTCCTCGAGGTCCGGCACCCGTCGTCTCCCTTCTCGCGCCGCGGCGGACGGCCGCGCGCGGGCGCGGAGATCCCACCCCGTGCGGGGGCGCGGCGCAAGGGGCATCCCGCCGGGGCCTCGCCGGATCTCCGTCGTGGCCCTTGCCCCCCGGGATCCGGGCCAGGACAATGGACGCATGGCCGAGACCACGGGCGGTGAGCGGCGGCGCTTCTCCCGGATCACCTTCCACCGGCCGGTGGAGCTCGACCTCCCGACCGCGCGGGCGTCCTGCGAGCTCCTCGACGTGTCATTCAAGGGAGCGCTCGTCGAGGTGCCGGCCGGCTTCCCGGCGAACCCCGGGGGGAAGTGCACGCTCGCGATCCACCTCGACGCCGGCGACGCGGTGATCCGGATGGAGGGGGAGATCGTGCACCGGGAGGGGAACACGGCCGGGGTCCGCTGCACGGAGATCGACCTCGAGTCGATCTCGCACCTCCGGAGGCTCGTCGAGCTCAACGTGGGCGACGACGACATCCTGCACCGCGAGCTCTCCGCGCTCGTGTCGGGGCGGTGACGCCCGTGGCCAGCCGCCGCCCGCGCCCCGCCCCGATGCTCTGCGTCTACCGGCCCCGTCCACCTCGATCGGGGGGAGCGGCGTCGCGGGTGGGGCGCAAGCGAAGGTTTGGGCGATGATCGGTTGCGGGACCCTCGCCCGCCCGGCATGAGCCTCGTCGCAGTCCCGAACCTCGCAAGGAGCAAGAACCATGAAGATGAAGACCGCCGCCCGCTTCGTGACCGCCCTCGCGGTCCTCGCCTTCGCCACGCCCGCGCTCCCGTGCGGCGACAAGGCGATGAAGACCACGACCGCCTCGGCAGAGAAGGCCTCCCAGGAGACCGTCGCCAAGGCCTCGGCGAAGAAGAGCCCCGCGACGAAGGCCCCGGCCTCCGAGGCCAAGCCCGCCACGAACTGATCCGCCCTTCGCAGCGCGGAGCGCGGCCCCGCCCGCCGGTTCCTGCCGGCGGTACGGGGCTGCGTGTCGTTCGCCGGTGGCGGGCGCGCCCGCCCCGCGTCCCGGGCGCGGGGGACCGCGAAGACGCGCAGGTCATTCCAGCCCCCGGGTCCGTCCGGGCCGCCCCGGCGATGATCGACCCCCGTGTGATCACATCACTCCTCGTCCACCCGCCAGTGGGGCCGCTCCGCCTCCCAGGCGGAGGAGACCTCCGGGGGCGGGCGCGCCATGAGCGCCTCGGCCTGGGCTGCGACGGCGCCGTCCGGGAGGCGGAGCTCCGCGGAGGTCTGCGCCCGCCTCCCCGATCGGTGGAGGAGCCGCGCCGAGACGGCGAGCGGGACGCCGGTCGGGACGGGGCGCCGGTAGAGCACCTCGAGCCGCGCGGTGACGAGGAGGTCGTCGAAGCCGCCCGTGACGAGCAGGGCGCGCCCCATCGCCTCGTCGAGGAGCGAGGCGACGATCCCTCCGTGGACGATCCCGGGAAAGCCGTTGAACCGCTCCCCCACGCAGGCGTCGGCGCGGACCTCGCCGGTGGACCGGTCGCTGAACCACCGGACGCGGAGGCCTTCGTGGTTGTCGCGGCCGCACACGAAGCAGGTGCGCGAGCTGGGCTGTCTCTCGAGCGGGCTCATGATGGCCGCGCAGTCTACGCGATCCCGCGACCGGGCCGTCATCCGTCACTCCGCGAGGAGGCGGTCCACGCCGAGGAGCCCCTCGAGGGCGCCGGCGGCGATGGAGAAGTGGGGCGCCGGGACGTCGGCCTCGCGGGGGTTCAGCCGGATCACGGCGGAGTTCCCGCGCCGGCCGAGCCGCTCCGAGGTCATCCGGATCGTGGGCACCCCGGTCCCGGCCCCCATCTCCACGACGAGGAGCCGTTCGTCGCGCACCTCGGCGAGGAACTCGTCGAACCGCCCGCGCTGCGTCGCGGTCCTTCGGTCGAGCCAGGACCAGTCGCCGAACATGAGGATGTTCGGGCGGGCGACGGCGTTGCAGTTCGGGCAGCGCGGCACCTGGCGGGAGCGCATCGTCGCCTCGTCCACGTCGAACCGCTCGCCGTTCGTCCAGATCGCGTCCGAGCAGGGGGTCGTGCACTGGAGGTGGTGGATGGAGCCGTGGACCTCGAGGACCCGGTCCTCCGGGAACCCCGCCTTCTGGAACTGGCCGTCCACGTTGGAGGTCACGACGAAGGTGGGCAGGTCGAACCGCTCCCCCCACGACTGGAGGATCCGGAAGCCGTCGTGCGGGACCGTCGCCCGGTAGAGGTTCGTCCGGTGGCCGTAGAAGCCCCACCCGAAGGGCGGGTCGTCGTCGAAGTGTGCGGGGTTCGCCGCCTCGACGAAGGAGAGGCCGAGCTTCTCGTAGGGCGGGTAGGCCTTCCAGAAGCCGGTGTCGCCCCGGAAGTCGGGGAGCCCCGAGTCCACGCCCATCCCGGCGCCGGCCGCGACGACGAGGGCGCCCGCCCTCCGCACCTCGGACGCGGCCCGGCGGTAGAGCTGTTCGCGGTCCATGGTCTCGCCTCCGTCCCCCGGTGATACGCTCGGGGGCGGACACGGCGCAACCCGCGCGGGAGCGCGCGGCGGCACGGGGGCCCGTCATGCCGGCGAACCTCACGGCCCAGTACGAGGCGGCGGAGGAGCGGTACCGCCAGGCCTCCGGACGTGGTGGAGCTGCACGCCTGACGGCGGGGCGCGGCGCTCGCCCTTCGACAGGCTCAGGGCGAGCGGAGCCACGGATCCCTGGTCAGCCCGTCGAAGCACGAGCGGTCGGGATCGGTACGTGCGGCCACGGTCATCACGCCGCAGGGGGCAGCCGCGCGGCCCCGAGCCGGAAGTGGCGGATGGCGAGGAAGACCTCCCGGAGGAAGAGGACGAGCGCGCCGGCGAAGGCGACCGTGGCGGCCACGAAGAGCGCCGCGATGCCCGGCGCGAACCTCGCGTCGAGGGTGAAGCCCACGAAGGCGGTGGTGATGAGGAGGCAGACGCAGAGGGCGGAGGCCGCGCAGAAGGTGAGGGCGAAGTGGACGAGGCGGGCGCGGCGGACGAGCGTCCCGAGCTCGTCGCGCATCGGCGCGGCGTCGGCCGGGCCCGCGCGGGCGAGCCGCTCCTCCAGGACCCGGCCCCGGTCCACGATCCGCGCGAGCCGGGTGGAGAGGACCGCGAGGGTGGTGCCGGCGGCGGTGAGGAGGAAGACCGGGGCGACGGAGAGCTGGATGAGGTGGGTCACGTCCTGGAGGCGCTGGTCGGCGAGCATGCGAGGACTCTAGGCGCCCGAGCGCGATTCGGAAACACCCAAGGCTTCAGGCCTCAGGAGATGCTCCTCTGCCGCCGTTCCCGAGGTTCGA
The DNA here is from genome assembly GCA_037442705.1 of Anaeromyxobacter sp. Taxonomy (GTDB): domain Bacteria; phylum Myxococcota; class Myxococcia; order Myxococcales; family Anaeromyxobacteraceae; genus Anaeromyxobacter. Next base: position 447 of record JBBIPT010000082.1, on the reverse strand, counting down.
GGCCCGAGGCCAGGGGCCGATCACGAATCACGAGCGGTTCGTGGATCGGCGCATGGAGCGGCCGCATGGACGGATGGTCTCGATTCGGAAACGGTAGAGCAGTCGCGAGATTCCGCTCGCCCTGAGCCCTGAGCCCGTCGAAGGGTCGAAGGGCGAGCGGAGCGTGGAGGAACTCGCGAGAAGCTGCCTGGACGACCCGGGCCCGACGAGGGCCGGCGAGGGGTCCTCGACAGGGCCCTCCGGCGCGTGCAGTCTTTCCCCTGCGGGGCGGGTCGCCGGGCCCTATGAAGGCCGCCTGGAGGCGAGCGATGACGACGAGGAAGAAGGGGAGCGAGCAGGGCGGGATGCGGCGGCGGGACGTCCTCCGGATCGGGGCGGCGGCCGCGGTCGGGATCGTCGCGGGGCGCGTGGAGGCGGGCGGGTCCGCGAAGGCCCCCGCCGCGGCGA
>JBBIPT010000081.1:0-14899 GCA_037442705.1 Anaeromyxobacter sp. | reverse complement strand
CTTGCAGGCGGGGAACCTCCCGGCGGCGCTCGAGTCCGCGGCCGCCTCCGCCGCGACCGGCCCGTTCCCGCCGGGGCTCGCCCTCCACGGGGACGTGCTCCGCCGGACCCGCAAGGACCCGTCCGCCGCGCGCGCCGCCTACGAGGCCGCCCTCGACGTCTCTCCCCGCCACCCTCGCGCCGTCTTCGGCCTCGCGAAGCTCGCGCTCTCGGGGAAGGCCCCGGCCGAGAAGGCGACCGACGCGCTGGAGCGGCTCGCGAGCGACACGGGCGACGGCGCCCAGGACCCGCTCGGCACGCCGGGCCCGGAGCGGGCGCGGGCGGCGCTCCACCTCGCGTCCCTTCGCCTCCGGGAAGGAGACCGGGAGGGTGCGGAGAGGGCCCTCGACGCCGCCGGGCTCGACGCCGCCTCCCGCGCATGGGCCGGGAAGGCCGCCGCCGCCGCGGCCGACCACCGCGGCTGGTACCGGGCGGTCTCGGGGGCTCCGCCCGCCCTGCAGAGCGCGAGCGACGACGACCCCGGAGAGCTCTCGCCCGAGCCGCCCCCCCCTCCGCCTCCGCCGAAGATCGCCCCGAAGAAGGCGGCGGTGAAGAAGGCCCCGGCGAAGGCCCCCGCGAAGCGTTCGACCGCGAAGAAGCCCGCGCGTCGCACGCGGCGCTGATCCGGGCGTCACCCCTCCGCCCGGCCGCTCCTCGCGCCCTGCCCGGTCGATCGGCAGGCGGGTGCCCGGGGCCCGGGCAGGCGCGCGCCGGATCCCGGAATCCTGCTCGATTCCGGGCCCTGCGAGCGGGCACGTCCGCTGCAAGCGTGCCCATCGCCACCGCCCACCCCGCGACCCAGGAGGTCCCCGTGAAGCTCTTCGCCGCCCTCGCACTCGCGCTCCCGACCCTGGCCACCGCCAGCGAAGGGGCGGACACGGGCGACACCGCCCTCGTCCTCGTGAGCGCCGGGCTCGTCCTCCTCATGACCCCCGGCCTCGCCTTCTTCTACGGAGGGCTCGTCCGGGCGAAGAACGTCGTCCACACGATGAACCTCTCCATCGTCTGCATGGGGCTCGTCGGCGTCCTCTGGGCCCTCGCCGGCTACAGCCTCGCCTTCGCGCCCGGACCGGGCGGGCTCGATCGCCTCGTGGGAGGGCTCGCCTACGCCGGCCTCGCCGGCGTCGGCGACGCGCCCGAGCCGTCGCTCTCGGCGACGATCCCGCACTCCACCTTCATGCTCTTCCAGGCGATGTTCGCCGTGATCACGCCCGCCCTCGTCTCCGGCGCGGTCGTGGAGCGGATCCGGGTCAAGGCGTTCGTCCTCTTCGTGGGGATCTGGAGCCTCGCGGTGTACGCGCCGGTGGCCCACTGGGTCTGGGCGCCGGGCGGCTGGCTCCGCAACCTCGGGGTCCTCGACTTCGCGGGCGGCACCGTCGTCCACGTGAACGCCGCGGCGGCCGCCCTCGTCGCCGCGCTCCTCGTCGGCAAGCGCCGCGGGCTCCGCCTGCCCACCGTCCTGCCGCACAACGTCCCGTTCGCCATCCTCGGCATGGGGCTCCTCTGGTTCGGCTGGCTCGGCTTCAACGGCGGCTCCGCCCTCGGCGCCAACGGCCTCGCCTCGACCGCCTTCCTCAACACGTTCTTCGCGCCGGCCGCCGCCGCCCTCGCCTGGGGGCTCGCCGAGATCTTCCTCCACGGGAAGATGTCCGGCGTCGGCCTCGCCTCCGGCGCCGTCGCCGGCATGGTCGCGATCACCCCCGCCGCCGGCTTCGTCGGCCCGCTGCCGGCGCTCCTCCTCGGCGCCCTCGCCTCGCTCGCCTCTTTCGCCGCGGTGCGCCTGCGCCCCCGGCTCGGGCTCGACGACTCCCTCGACGTGTTCGCGGTGCACGGCGTGGCCGCGACCGTCGGCGCCGTCCTCACCGGCGCCCTCGCCTCGACCGCCGTGAACGCCGGCGGCGCCGACGCGAGCCTGCTCCTCGTCGCCAAGCAGGCGCTCGGCGTGACGATCACGCTCGTCTGGTCGGGTGCGCTCTCCTTCGCGATCCTGAAGCTCGTGTCCCTCGTCACGCCGCTGCGGACCGACGAGCAGGACGAGTGGACGGGGCTCGATCAGGCCGAGGCGGGCGAGCGCGCGTACATCATGGCGGACGAGCCCGCCTTCGGCGCCGCCTCGCCCTCCCCCGGCCACGGAGCGATCGCCCACGCCGAGCCCGGCCGCACGACCGCCTGATCGCGTCCTACCGTCCGCGCTCAATGGAGCTGCGCGAGGACCGTGTCGAACACGAAGGTCTCCAGCCGCTCCCGGTCCTCCTCGGAGACGCCGAGGAAGGTGAAGGCGACCCGCACGTTACCGGGCAGGACCTTCACGTCCTGTACTCGCACCCGGCCGACGAGCGGATCGGATGCCGGGATGCGAAGTGTGAAGCCGAGCTCGTCCCCGACGGGAGGCGCCTTGGGGAGGAGGCAGGAGAACCCGCCCGTGGAGAGATCGACGGTCACCGCCCGCTCCCTCGACGTGGCGAGGTCGAGATCGACCTGGAGGGCACGGGCGACGCGGAGGGTCCGCCGCGGGACCTCTCCCGGCCGGATGGTGAGCCGCTGCGCGGCGAGGAGCGCGCGGGCGAGCTCGTCGCGGCCGGCGCGGTAGGTGGAGCGGTCCTTCTCCGAGAGGAGGCCCGCCCGCGCCTTCTCGTGGAGCGCGCGGAAGGAGAGGAGCCAGTCGTGCAGGCTGCCCATCGCGCGCGTCCCGTCGCCTAGTGCCGGGGCCCAGGCATGGTGCGCCGTGTCCCCGCTCGCCCTTCGACAGGCTCAGGGCGAGCGTACTCCACCATCCGCTCGTGGTGTCCCCTAGACAGGCTCGGGGAAACCACGAGCAGTGTCGGGGACCGGCGGGTCGGGTCTTCTCGGGTGGGGCGCGACACTAGAGGGCCCTCTTCAGCTCCGGAGACGGCTTGAACCCCACCGTCTTCGTCGGGGCGATCCGGATCTCCGCGCCGGTCTTGGGGTTGCGGCCGACCCTCCCCGCGCGCTTCTTCACGACGAAGGTGCCGAAGCCCGGCATGGAGAAGCGCTTGTCCTTGCGGATCCCCCGGGCCAGGTTGTCGAACACGGCGTCCACGACCACCGCGACCTGCCGCTTCGAGAGATCGCCGTACGCCGCCTGTACCCGTTCGATCAGATCCGCCTTGGTCATCTTCCCCATGCCCCCTCGGGATGTCGCGGCAACGTAGCTCCCCCCGCTCGCGTGCGTCAAGGCGCGCGCGGACCGTTCGTGGTTCGACGGGGTTCGACAGGCTCACACCGGACGGACGGGAAACGGAGCCGTTCGCCCCGAGCCCGTCGAAGGACGAGCGTCACGGATCCATCCGAGCGATCGCGGCCATCAGGCGCGCGGAAGGAGAGCCGGAATCCCGAGGATCTCCCGCGCCTCGGCGGGGCCGGCGGGCGCCCGCCCCGCCTTCGCGGCGAGCTCCACGGCGATCGCGACGAGCTCGTCCGAGCCCTTCGCGAGGACGCCCTTCGAGACGAACAGGTTGTCCTCGAGCCCGACCCGCACGTGCCCTCCGAGCCGGAGCGCCGCCTCCGCCATGGGCATCTCGTGGCGGCCGATCCCCGCGACCGACCAGTGGGCGGGCTCGGGCAGCCCCTCCACGAGGAAGCGGAGGTTCCGCTCCGAGCCGGTCATGCCGCCCGGCACGCCGAGCACGAACTGGACGTGGTACGGGGCGGCGAGGTGCCCCTTCTCGAGCAGCCACCGGAGGGTGTCGAGCATCCCCGCGTCGTAGACCTCGCACTCCGGCACGAGCCCCTTCTCCCGGAGCCGGCCCGCGACCTTCACGATGTCGGGGCGCGCGTTCACGAACACGTCGTCCCCGAAGTTCATCGTCCCCATGTTCACGGTGCCCATCTCCGCCCCGGCGACGAGCGAGCCGAGCCGCTCCTCGATCGGCATCCCCACCGCGCCGCCGGTCGAGCACTGGATCACGACGTCGCTCCCGGCGGAGCGGATCCGGTCCACGATCTCGCGAAAGTGCGCGGCCTCCTGCGAAGGCCTCCCGTCGGGCCAGCGCGCGTGGAGGTGGACGACCGCCGCCCCCGCCCGCCCCGCGGCCACCGCCGCGGCCGCGATCTCCTCGGGAGTGTACGGGACGTGGGGGCTCTGGGCCCTCGTCACCTCGGCGCCGACGACCGCGGCGGCGATGATCACCTTCTCGCCCATGATGGCGTCCTCTCACCGGCCGCGAGGCGGCCGCTGCTTCTCCTTCGGGACGACGCACGTGCCGCTCGCGCGGCAGACCACGACCGGCTCGGCGAGCACGTCCGCGGCGCTCTCCGAGACGTCGGGGCGCGGCCGGATCACCTTGCGGGCCTCGAAGCGCATCTTGCGGGAGGTGTTCCCCGCCGAGAGGAGCTCCCCCTCGACCTCGAGGTAGTCGCCCGCGTAGGTCGGGGCGAGGAACTCGATCGCGTCGTAGGCGCGGAAGAGCCCCTCGTCCCCGTCGTGCCGGATGCAGAGCTCCGTCGCGGCGTCGCCGAAGAGGGCGAGGACGCGGGCCCCGTCCACGAGGTTCCCGCCGTAGTGGGCGTCGAGCTGGGACATCCGCACGCGGAGGATCGCCTTCATCCCTCTCTCCTCTCCCCGGTGGATCTCAGCCCTGCCCGGGCTCGCCGCCGCCCGCCGCCGGGGCCGGATGGGCCGGCTCCGCCGGCGCGGGTTCCTTGCCGTGCCGCTGGAGGACCGCCCCCACGATGAAGTTCGCCACGTCGGAGGGCTTCGTCCCGGCGCCGAACCCCGCGTCGAAGCCGAGCTCCAGCGCGAGCTTGTGGTCGATCCGGGGGCCGCCGAGGATGGCGACCACGCCCTCGCGCACGCCGAGCCTCGCGAGCTCCTCGACGAGCGCGCGGGAGTTCTCCCGGTGCACGTCCCGCTGGGTCACGATCTGGGAGACGAGCACGGCGTCGGCGCGGCGCTCCTTCACGATCCCGGCGAGCCTCGCGTTCTCCACCTGGGCGCCGAGGTTCGCGACCTCGAAGCACTGGTAGCGCTCGAGCCCGTAGTCCCCCGCGAAGCCCTTCGGGTTCATGATCGCGTCGATGCCCACGGCGTGCGCGTCGTGGCCGGTGCACGCGCCGACGACCACGATCCGGCGGCCCATCGCCGCGAGGGCATGGGCGTTCAGCTCGTCGAAGGTGCGCTTGCGGGCGGGGACGTCGGGGACCTGGATCTTCGACCAGTCCACGCCCACGGAGATCCGCCCGTAGATGACGAAGAAGGTGTACCGCTCCGCGGCCGACTCCATGTAGGCGATGTGCACCTGCTCCATGCCCATCTTGTTCGCGAGCTCGTGGGCGGCCTGGCGGGCGCGCTCGCCGGCGGGCACCGGGAGCACGAAGGAGAGCTGCACGATGCCGTCGTCGCGCCGGTCGCCGTACGGGCGGACGACCTGGCCGGGGCTCCATTCGCGAGGGGGGCTCATGCCTCGCCTCCGATCCGCGCGGACTGGACGAGGGCGCGCCAGGCCTCGAGGGCCTCTGCGGTCGCAGGCGTCGCCGCCGTGAAGAAGATCCGGTACTGCGTGCCGCCGTCGCAGGCGGCGAACGCCCAGACGTGCCACGCGCCCCGATCGGCCTCCAGCGCGTGCGCCGGGCGCCCCGCGAACCGCGTCGGGTGCCGCCTCGCGCGCTGGAGCGCTCCCTCCTGCTGGCGGAGCTTCTCCTCGGCCGAGGCGAGGCATGCCCGCTCGCCGTCGAACGGGGCCTCGGGATGGGAGATCTCCAGCCGGGCGAGCCCGTCGGGCGAGTCGAGCGCGATCCGGCGGACGCCTCCGGAGGCCCGCCACGCCGCGGGCGCCTCGAACCGGAGCTCCCCGAGCCCGTAGCGGAGCCATCCCTCGCGGCCCGACTCCACCCCCACGGGCGCCGGGACGAAGGCGTCCCGGAGGGTGAGGCATCCTCCGATCGCGAGGAGGGCCGGGAGGAGCGCCAGCCGCGCGAGCCGCCGGGTCATCGCCCCGCCTCCATGATCTCGAGGAACGGGTTGAAGTACCCCTCCTCCCGAGGGACGACGCCGGAGAGCCCCTTCCCGCCGTCCTCGGAGCGGGCGACGTCCCCGAACCGTGCCTTGGAGATCGCCGTCATGAGCCCGTCGCGGGCGACCTCCTCGAGCAGGGCGAGCGCCTTCCCCAGCGTCTCGTTCGCCCGCCGCTCCACCATCCCGCCGGGGCGGAGCTGGAGCTCGGAGCCCATGGAGCGGAAGGCGCGGTAGACGTAGTCGGCGCTCTTCAGGGCCGTGTAGCGGTCCATGAGGAAGGGGTTGTGCATCGCCTCCGTCATCATCCCGAGGAGGTGGATCTCCTGGCCGGTGAGCCAGGCGACGACGTCGGCGACGACGTCGTAGGCGTGGCTGAAGAAGATGTCCCCCTGCTTGTGCTTCGTCGGCGGCATGTACTTGATCGGCGAGGAGGGGAAGAGGGTCCGCACGAGGAGGGCCTGCGCGAGCTCCCGCGCCACCGTGTCCTCGCGGGCCGGATCGATCTCGAAGCTGTGCCCGAGCCCGATGAGCCGGTCGGGGAGCCCCGCCCGCCGCGCGAAGCTCTGGTTCACGAACTGCGAGGCGATCACCGTGTGGGCCGCGTCGTCCGCGTCCGCCGTGGTGATGTAGTTGTCCTCGCCGGTGTTGATCACGATCTCCGCGAGGGCGCAGATGCCCCGCGAGAAGTGCTGATCGCAGAGCGTCCGCTTCATGTTGATGTCGCGGAAGAGGATGCCGTACATCGCGTCGTTCAGGAGCATGTCGAGCCGCTCCCACGCGCCCACGAAGGCGATCTCGGGCATGCAGAGCCCCGAGGAGTAGTTCGTGAGGTGGAGGTAGCGACCCAGGCGCCGCGACTCCTCGTCGAGCGCCGTCCGCATGATCCGGAAGTTCTCCTGGGTGGCGTAGGTCCCGCCGTACCCCTCCGTCGTCGCGCCGTGGGGCACGTAGTCGAGGAGGGACTGCGCGGTGGACCGGATCACCGCGATCACGTCGGCGCCCGCCTGCGCCGCGGCGCGGGCCTGCTCCACGTCGTCGTAGATGTTCCCCGTCGCGACGATGAGGTACTTCAGCGGCCGCGGCCCCGTCCCGAGCTCCGCCCGGAGCGCGTTGCGCGCCTTCACCCTGCGGTGCAGCTCCTCCACCGCGGCCCGGGCGTCCCGGCGCAGCTCCTCCCGCATCGCCCGCTCCTCGGCGGGCGGCAGCGGCTCGGGCCGAGCCGGCAGGGAGGCGAGCCGCTCCACGACGGCGGCCGGATCGGCGGCCCCGCGGCGCGCCGCCCAGCCGAGCCAGTACGCCGCCCCGCGCCCGAGGAGCCCCCGCTCCTGGAGCGCGTCCACGGCGAGGTTCACGAGCGGGACGCCGCGCGGGCCCACGTCGTGCAGGCCGAAGAGCCGCAGCACGGTCCGCTCGATGGAGACGGTCGTGTGCCGCTCGACGAGCTCCACGACCTTGCCCGTGATCTCCGCGGCGAGGGCGCGGCAGCGCTCCACCTTGTCCGGATCGAGCGCGAGATCGGGAACGCTCCTCCCGTCCGAGAGCTTCATGGTGCACTCCGATACGCCGGAACGTCCGTTCCGGCAAGGTTCCTTGCGGGCCTATCGCCGCTTCCTCTCACCGAGGGTGCGCAGCCTGCGCACGTTTCAAGGAGGCAGCCGCGCGGAGGAGGTCCCGGCGCGCACGCCGAAGAGCTCCGCGCCGTCGCTCCCCTCCACGCGCACGGCGGCGAGCGACCCTCTCGGCTCCCCCGCCGAGGGCCACCGGACGGCCGCCCAGCGGCGGGACGTTCCGCGGGCGACCCCGCCCTCCACCCGCTCGACGACGACCTCGAGCTCCCGCCCGGCCTGCGCGGCGAGGAAGGCCCGCCACTTCCGGTCCGAGACGGAGAGCAGCTCCCGCACGCGCTCTCGCACCACGGAGATGGGCACCGCTCCTTCCATCCCGGCCGCGGGAGTCCCGCGGCGCGGCGAGAAGGGGAAGACGTGGAGGTAGGCGAGCGGGAGGGCCTCGACGAGCGCCACGGTCGCCCGGTGATCCTCCTCCGTCTCCCCCGGAAAGCCGGAGATCACGTCCGTCCCCAGGCACGCGCCCGGGAGGAGCCCCGCGATCTCCTCGACGCGCCGCGCGAACACGTCCGCCCGGTGGGGCCGGCGCATCGCCGCGAGGATCCGATCGGAGCCGCTCTGCAGCGGGAGGTGGAAGTGATCGCAGAGCCCTCCCGCCGTCCCGGGCTCCCGAAGGATCCAGGCCGGGAACTCGTCCGGCTCGACGGAGGAGATCCGGAGCCGGTGCACGAGCCGCCGCCCCGCCGCCTCCCGGACGAGCTCCGCGAGCCCTCGCGGCGGGGCGAGGTCGCGTCCCCACGCCCCGACGTGGACGCCGGTGAGCACGACCTCCCGGTGGCGCTCGCCGAGGAGCGCGAGCGCCCGCAGCGCCTCGTCGAGCGGGAGCGAGCGCGAGGGTCCCCGCGCGAGCGGAACGACGCAGAACGCGCACCGCTGGTCGCAGCCGTCCTGGACCTTGAGGAAGGGGCGCGTGTGCCGGGCCGGCGTCACCGGGGGCGCGGTCCAGGCGGGCGCGTCGCGCACGGCCTCGCGCGCCGCCTCCTCCGGCGAGGCGCCGCCGAGCAGCAGGGAGAGGAGGCCGGGGAGGGACGCCTGCGCCTTCGCCCCGACGACCGCCGCGACCCCCGGGATCTCCCGGAGCTCGTCCGGCCGGAGCTCGGCGTGGCAGCCCGCGGCGACGACCTTCGCGCCGGGGTGGTCCCGGACGGCGCGCCGGAGCGCCTGGCGCGCGGCGGACTCCGCGTCTCCGGTGATGGCGCAGGTGTTCACGACGACGAAGTCGGCCCGCTCGCCCTCCCGCGCGATCTCGAAGGCGTCCCCGAGACCGGCGGCGAGCGCGTCCGAGTCGGCGCGGTTCACCCGGCAGCCGAGCGCCACGAGGGCGACCTTCGCCGCGACCGGCCGAGACGACCCGGACCTTTCGCCCCGAGCCTTTCGCGGGTTCACGAAGGACGGGTCGCGAGGGGTCCGTTCGCCCTCGGCCTTTCGCGGGTTCACGAAGGACGGGTCGCGAGGGGTCCGTTCGCCCTGAGCCTGTCGAAGGGCGGACGTCGTGCGTCGTCCCGAGCGGCCTTCGTCATCAGACGATCCTCCCACCGCCGATCACCTCGTCCCCCGCGTAGAAGACGGCCGCCTGCCCCGGCGCGACGCCCCGCACCGGCCGCCGGAGACGGACCGTGGCGCCTCCCCCCTCTGCCCGCACGGTCCCCTCCTCGCCCTCGTGCCGGTGGCGAACCTTCACCCGCACCTCCGCCGCTCCCCGCGGCGGCTCGCCGGACACCCACCGCGCGCCGGCGACCGCGAAGCCGTCGCAGGAGGCCTCCTCCGCCGACCCGACGACGATCCTCCCCCGCTCCGCCTCGATGCGGACGACGTAGCGCGGCGCCGGGCCGGCGACGCCGAGCCCCCGCCGCTGCCCGACGGTGAACCGGTGGATGCCCTCGTGCCGGCCGAGCACCTCCCCGCCGGCGGAGACGACCTCGCCGGGCCGGAGCCGGCCCGGGGCGCGGAGGGCCACGAAGCCCGCGGCGTCGCCGTCCTCGACGAAGCAGATCTCCTGCGACTCGGCCTTGCCGGCGTTCGGAAGGCCGGCCTCCGCGGCGACCTCGCGGACCTCGCGCTTCGAGAGGCCGCCCACCGGGAAGAGGACGTCCCGGAGCTCCTCCTGGCCGAGCGCGTAGAGGAAGTAGGTCTGGTCCTTCCCGGGGTCGGCGGCCGTCCGGAGGGCGAGCCGTCCGCCGCCCGGCTCGACCCTCGCGTAGTGGCCCGTCGCGAGCTTCGCGCCGAGGGCGCGCGCCCGGGCGAGGAGCCAGCCGAACTTCAGGGAGACGTTGCAGTCCACGCAGGGGTTGGGCGTCCGGCCGGAGAGGTAGTCCTCGACGAAGGGGGCGACGACCCGCTCCGCGAAGCGCTCCTCCACGTTCGCGACGTAGAACGGGATCCCGATCCGGCGCGCCGCCGAGCGCGCGTCCTCGAGGTCGTCCGGCGAGCAGCAGCTCCGGCCCCGGGGGCCGCCCGCCTTCCCGGCGACGCGCAGCGAGACCCCGAGGACGTCGTGCCCTTCCCGCGCGAGGAGCGCGGCGGCAGCGGAGGAGTCCACCCCTCCCGACATGGCGACGAGCACGCGCACGATCGACCCCGTTCCATGCGCGTCATACCCCCGGGGAAGCGGAGGGATCAACCGCGCCGGGCCCACCAGGCGCCGAGCTCCCGCTCGAGCGCCGCCGCGTCCATGGAGGGATCCTCGAGGGCCCGATCGAGCAGGTGACGGAGCGCCTCCCCCACGTGCGGCCCGGGACCTGCGCCGAGGACCCGCATCACCGCGCGCCCGTCGAGGGGCAGGTCGTCGGTGCGGAGCGGCGAGCCCCCCTGGAGCACGTCACGGACGGCGCTCGCGAGGCGGCGGACCTCCGCGAGGGCCGGCTTCCGGCGAGCCGCGGGCAGCGTGGCCGCCTCGGCCTCGGCGAGGCCGAGGAGCACCGGCGCCCGCTCGGGCCCCACGCGGGAGAGCCAGCGGCGGACCGCGGCGGGATCGCCCGGGAGCCCCGCCGCGCCCCCTCGCCTGCAGGCGTGCCCGCGGAGGAGCGCCGCCACCTCCCCGCAGAGCCGCCGGGGAAGGCGCAGCCCCACGAGGATGCGCTCGGCCTCCTCGGGCCCCACCGGGTGGAGGAGCGCGGCGAAGCGGGCCTCCGCGATGGGCGGCGCCCGGCGGAGCACCTCGGCGGCGTGGGCGAGCGTCGCGGGGGGGAGCGCGGCCATCGCGGACAGCACGACCTCGAGGAGCCCGGTGGACCGGGCGATCGCGAGGGCCTCGGGGGCGTGGGGGGCGACGACGAGCCGGGAGAGCTCGTCGGCGATCCGCTCGACGGAGACCTTCCGCACGACATCGAGCGCGCCCCGGATGGCCGCGCGCGTCCGGGGGTGGAGCGCGTAGCCGAGCTGGGCCGCGAACCGGAGGGCGCGGAGCGGCCGCAGGCCGTCCTCCCCGAACCGCTCCGAGGGATCGCCGACCGCGCGGACGATCTCGGCCATCATGTCGTCCCGGCCGCCGAAGGGGTCCCGCAGCTCGCCCGCGAGCGGGTCCCAGGCGATCGCGTTCATCGTGAAGTCGCGCCGGGCGAGGTCCGCCTCGAGGTCCGTGTGGAACGTCACCGAGTCGGGGCGCCGCCCGTCGGCGTAGGCCCCCTCCCCCCGGAAGGTCGTGACCTCGATCCCCTCTCCGTGGAGGACGACGGTGACCGTCCCGTGGTCGATGCCGGTCGGGACGACCTTGCGGAAGAGCGCCCCGACCTCCTTCGGCGTCGCCGGCGTCGCGACGTCGAAGTCGTTCGCCTCGCGGGGACGTCGGAGGAGGAGATCGCGCACCGCGCCGCCGACGACCCAGGAGCGGTGGCCGGCCGACCCGAGGCGCACGAGCACCTCCCGGACGGCGGCGGGGATCTTCGCGCGGCGGAGGGCGGCGGGGAGGGGCATGGCGGCGGCGGGCCGCGGGGCGGCCCCTAGTGGCGGAGCGGCTGCTCCTCCTGCGCGCGGTCGAGGAGGCGGAAGTAGAGACGGATGAGGGCGAGGCGGGCCGAGTCCGGCAGCGTCGCCACCGCGCCGCGCGCGGTCTCGGGCGCCTCCCGGCAGATCGCGACGAGGGCCTGGCCGACGGCGTTCGCGTCCTCGCGGGTGACCGGGAGGTCGGGCTCCTCCAGGGCGGCGAGGATCGCCTCGCGATCGAAGAGCGGGTGGTGTCCGCGGAGCCCCTGCGCGAGGAGGCCGGAGAGGCGGCCCGGGGCGAGGGTCTCGAGCTTCTCCCTGTCCTTCTCCATCGCCCTTCCCTCCCCCCGCCCGCTCGAAAAGGTTGGTGACCCCGGGGTGACTCGAACACCCGACCTACGGTTTAGGAAACCGCCGCTCTATCCGGCTGAGCTACGGGGCCCAGGACTCGTCGCGGCAGGGGTATAGCACGGGTCCCCGCGGCGGGACCTCGGGTTTCGAGAGGCCGCGCGGGCGTCTAGTACGCGAACCCCACGCCGAGCCGGAGGAGCCCGGAGCCTGCCTCCGCGCGGAGCGACACCGTCCGCAGCCGGTAGACGACGCCGACCGCCCCCTGGAGGAAGAGGCCGTCGAAGCTCCCCCGGCCGTAGCCGTACCGATCGTCCCAGCCCGAGTACCAGCCGAACCACCAGCCGAGGTCGATCTTCGGGTAGACGGCGAGGTCCGGCGTGAGCCAGAAGTTCCAGGTCCCGCCCGCCACCGCGAGGAAGCCGTTCCAGGAGTAGTCCACGTAGGTCGGGTAGAAGCCGACGCGGTCCTCGTAGTGGACGAAGTCGGCGCCGACCTCGAGCGTGAGCTCGTCCCGGATCCTCGGGTGGTGGAGGAGCCCCTCCGGCACGAGCGGGAACATCACCCGCCCGCCGATCCCGATCCCGTCGACGGGACCGGCATCGAGGACGGCCCAGACCGAGAGCATCTGCCCGCCGGGACCGGGGGCGGTCTTCCGGACCGGGCGCTGCTGGGCGGCGGCCGGGGCCGCGAGGGCTAGGGCGGCGAGGGCGGCGAGGGTCATGCGGAGGGTGCGGGTCATGGGGCGCGCTTCTACCATCGGCGGAGGCGCCGCTCCAGCGCCAACGGCCGGGGGAGCGGCTTCCCGGGACGTGACGCGAGGGGCGCGCCGCGTTAACTCTCGCGTCATGCCGATCGGCCGTCCGCTCCAGGAGCTCCCGCCCCTCTCCCCCGAGGAGGGGCGCCGCTACGCACGCCACCTCGCCCTCCCCGAGGTCGGCGAGGTGGGCCAGCGGCGGCTGAGGGACGCGCGCGTCCTCCTCGTCGGAGCGGGAGGGCTCGGCTCCCCCGCCGCCCTCTACCTCGCCGCGGCCGGCATCGGCACGCTCGGCGTCGTGGACTTCGACGCGGTGGACGAGACGAACCTCCAGCGCCAGGTGCTCCACGGGACGAAGGACGTGGGCCGGCCGAAGGTGGCCTCTGCCCTCGACCGGCTCCGGGACCTGAACCCTCACGTCGAGGTCGTCGGGATCGAGGCGCGGCTCGGGGCCGCGAACGGCCTCGAGCTCGTCCGGGGGTGGGACGTCGTCGTGGACGGGACGGACAACTTCGCGACCCGCTACCTCGTGAACGACGCCTGCGTGCTCCTCGGGAAGCCGAACGTGCACGCCTCGGTCTTCCGGTTCGAGGGGCAGGCGAGCGTCTTCTCCACTCCGGGTGGCCCCTGCTACCGGTGCCTCCACCCCGCGCCCCCGCCGCCCGGGTCCGTCCCCTCCTGCGCGGAGGGGGGCGTCCTCGGGGTGCTCCCGGGGCTCCTCGGCCTCGTCCAGGCCACCGAGGCGGTGAAGCTCGTGACCGGGATCGGCGAGCCGCTCGCCGGCCGGCTCCTCGTGGTGGACGGGCTCGCGATGGAGTTCCGGACGCTCGCGATCCGGCGGGATCCTCGCTGCCCCGCCTGCGGGACCCGCGAGATCCGGACGCTCGTCGAGCACCCGGCCACCTGCGCCGTCCCGCCCGCTGAGGAGGCGCCCGTGAGGGACCTCACGCCGGCGGGGCTCCACGCGCGGCTCCAGCGTGGCGACGACCTCGTCCTCCTCGACGTCCGCGAGCCTCGTGAGTGGGACCTCGTCCGGCTCGAGGGCGCGCGGCTCGTCCCCCTCGGCTCCCTCCCCGGAGCGGTCGGCACGCTCGACCCCTCCCGCGAGACGGTCGTCTACTGCCGGAGCGGGGTCCGGAGCGTGACCGCCGTCCGGATCCTCCAGGCGGCCGGCTTCGCGCGGGCCTGGAACCTCGCAGGCGGCATCCTCCGGTGGGGTGAGGACGTGGACCCCTCCGTCCCCCGCTACTGAATGACCCGCGCCGGCTCGACCCCGGACGACCCGTACGGCCCGGAGGTTCTCCGGGGGATCGTCCGGCGCTGCGAGGCGGATCCCGCGCGCGAGGCCTGCGGCTTCGTCGTCGTCCGCGGTGGCGCGAGCGAGGTCGTGCCGGTGCCGAACGCCGCCGACCGCTTCCACGCGGAGGACCCCTCGCGCTTCCCGCGCACGGCCCGCGAGAGCTTCCTCATGGATCCGGACGCGCTCCTCCGGACCCTCTCCGGCGCCGAGGCGTCCGGCGCGCGGATCGCGGCGGTCTGGCACTCGCACGTCGAGGCAGGCGCCCGGCTCTCCGCGAAGGACCGGGCGGACGCCGTCGTGGACGGCCGGGAGCAGGTCCCAGGGGCGGAGTACCTCGTCCTCGGCCTCCGCGCGGGGAAGGTCACCGAGGCGCGGAGGTACGGGCTCGAGGGGAGCGCGTGGGTCGAGCGGCCGCTCGGGCCGTGGCGGGGCGAGTGACGAGCCCGCGGCCCTCGAGACCGTGTCCGCGCCACGGCCAGCGCGACGCTCCTGGGGTGACCGAGCGCGCGCTGCCGGTCTCCCCGACGCCCCGGCCCGTTCCTTGCCCTGCCGTGCGGCCCGTTGCCGCCGCGATCCCGACGCTACACCGAGCTCACCCCGTCTCCTGGACCGACTGGAACAACCTCGCCCGGGAAAGACTGCCCTGACGGCGCTAGGAGCCCGTAGGGCGTTGGGCCCCCGCTTCGCGCTGGCGCGCTACGCGGGGGCCTGGTCGGGCGGCAGCGGCTGCCGTTCGGATGCGGTCGCGGATGCGGTAGCGGCTGCCGTTGCGGGCCCGGTTGCGGTTGCCGTTCCGGCTGCGGCTGCGGCTGCGCCTGCGGGCGCGGCTACTCCTGCGCCGCGGCCAGTAGGGGCCGGAAGCCGCCCCGGAAGAGCTTCAGCAGGTTGTGCGTCGCGCAGACGAAGGACCACTCCGCCCTCACGCTTTGGAGTCCG
>JBBIPT010000080.1:0-14922 GCA_037442705.1 Anaeromyxobacter sp. | reverse complement strand
CCGCTCGCCCGGCGGCTCGCGGCGGCCCTGGGGGGCTCGCTCCGCGCGGCCGGGGGCGGGCTCGCGCTCGACCTGCCGGGGGATCCCGGGCAGGAGCGGGGGAGGGCGCCGTGATCCGGCCGCTCGTGCTCGTCGTGGACGACGACGCCGACATCCTCGAGGCGATCTGCGACATCCTCGAGGTGGAGGGCTACCGGGTCGCCCGGGCCCGCCACGGCGCCGAGGCGCTCGAGGCGATCGACGCGGAGGTCCCGTCCCTCGTCCTGCTCGACCTCATGATGCCGGTGATGGACGGGCCCGCCTTCGCCCGGGTGCTCCGCGCGCGGCCGTACGGGGCCGGCGTGCCCATCGTCGTGATCTCCGCCGACGGGAACCCCGCCCGCGCCGTGCCCCTCGGGGCGCGCGGCTACCTCGCGAAGCCCTTCGACATCGACGCGATGCTCTCCCTCGTCGCCCTCCTCGCCGGGACGGCGCGGGAGCCCCCGCAGCCGGGCGCGTGAGGGGGAGCGCGCCGAAAAGCTCCCGGGGGACGAGGGCTTCCCTTGACAGCCGCCCGCGGGGCCGATAGAAAGCGCACCCTTTCCAAGGCACGTCCTCCGCGGCCCTCCGACGCGCGGCGGACCAATGCGAGGTTCCCATGGCGACAGGTCTCTTGGCGAAGAAGCTCGGGATGACGCAGATCTTCACCCCGGAGGGCGACTGCGTGCCCGTGACGGTGCTCGAGGTGGGCCCGTGCACGGTCGTGCGCAGGAAGACGGCGGAGAAGGACGGCTACGACGCCGTGCTCCTCGGCTACGGCACGGTGGAGGAGAGGCACGCCCGCCGGCTCACGAAGCCGGAGGTCGGCGTCTTCAAGAAGGCCGGCACCCCGATCTTCCGCCACCTGCGCGAGCTCCGGGTGAAGGACGCGAAGCTCCTCGGCGAGCTGAAGGCGGGCGACGTCCTCACGGTCGACCAGGTCTTCAAGCAGGACCAGCGGATCGACGTCTCCGGCGTCACGAAGGGGCGCGGGTTCGCGGGCGTCTTCAAGCGCTGGCACATGAAGGGCGCGGCGCGCGACAGCTCCACGTCCCACGAGCACCACCGGCACGTCGGCGCGATCGGACAGCGCAAGACGCCCGGCAAGGTCTGGAAGGGCAAGCACCTCCCCGGCCACCTCGGCACCGACAACAGGACCATCCAGAACCTGACGGTCGTCGGCGTCGAGGCCGACAAGAACCTGCTCCTCGTGAAGGGGGCGGTCCCCGGCCACGCGGACGGGCTCCTCTTCGTGAACACGGCCGTGAAGGGCCAGCCGAAGCCGAAGCAGAAGCAGGCGGAGCGGACCCGGGCGAAGCCGAAGGTGTAGCTCCGGTGATAGGATGCGCGCCCGATGCGCGCGCTCATCATCGGTGCGTCCGGGCAGGACGGCGCCTACCTCGCCAGGCTCCTGCTCTCGAAGGGCTACGAGGTCTACGGCTCGTCGCGGGACTCGCACCTCTCGACGTTCGCGAACCTCGCCGCGCTCGGGATCCGAGATCGGGTGCGGGCGATCTCGCTCGCCCCGGCCGACTTCCGGAGCGTCCTCGCCGCCCTCGCCCGGACGGAGCCGGACGAGGTCTACAACCTCTCCGGCCAGAGCTCGGTGGGGCTCTCGTTCGAGCAGCCCGTCGAGACGATGGAGAGCATCGGCGTCGCCACGCTGAACGTCCTCGAGGCGATCCGGTTCACCGGCCGGAGGATCCGCTTCTACGCGGCCGGCTCGGGCGAGTGCTTCGGCGACACCCGGGGGCGCCGGGCGGACGAGGAGACCCCCTTCCGCCCGCGGAGCCCCTACGCCGTGGCGAAGGCGGCGGCCCACTTCGAGGTCGCGAACTACCGCGAGGCCTACGGCCTCTTCGCCTGCAACGGGATCCTGTTCAACCACGATTCGCCGCTGAGGCCGGAGCGGTTCGTCACCCGCAAGATCGTCGCGGCGGCCTGCCGGATCGCGCGGGGGAGCGGCGAACGGCTCCGGCTCGGGAACCTCGCCGTGAAGCGCGACTGGGGCTGGGCCCCGGAGTACGTGGAAGCGATGTGGCGCATGCTGCAGCAGGAGCGGCCGGACGACTACGTCGTGGCGACCGGGGAGACGCGCTCGCTCGAGGAGTTCGCCGAGGCGGTGTTCCGCGAGGCGGGCCTCCGGTGGCGGGAGCACGTGGACGTCGACCCCTCGCTCCTCCGCCCCACCGACATCGAGGGGAACTGGGCGAACCCGGAGAAGGCGGAGCGCCTGCTCGGGTGGCGCGCGGAGGCCCGCATGCACGAGGTGGTGCGGCGGATGGTCGCCGCGGAGCGGTCGTGCGGATCGGCCTGAGCCTGCTCGCCCTGCGGCCCGGGAAGGTCGGGGGCGTCGAGACCTACGTTCGCCGGATGCTGGAGGAGTGGCCGGCGCTCGCGGGCGGCGACCGCCTCGTCGCGTTCCTGGACCGGGACCTCGCGCGCGCGCTGGAGACCCCGGGCTTCGAGCGGGTGGTCGTCGATCGGAGCGCCCGGCGGCTCGTCGCGGATCGGATCCTCGAGGCGTTCACCCCCTTCCGCGCCGCGGCCGTCGAGCGGGCGGTGACCGCCGCGGGCGCCGACGTGATCCTGTTCCCTCAGCAGTCCATCTTCCCGCGCGGTGCGGGCGGACGGGCCGTGGTGACGGTCGTCGACGTGCAGCACCTCTTCTTCCCCGGGAACTTCGGGCTCTTCGACCGCGCCTTCCGTGCCCTGGCATATCCGCGGGCCATGGCCGGGGCCGATCGGCTCCTCGCCATCTCGGAGTTCACGAGGCGGACCCTCGTGGAGAGGGCCGGCGTCCCCCCGTCCAGGGTGATCGCGGTCCCGTTCGGCCACGCGTCGAAGGCGAGGGCCCCGGTGGAGCCGACGGAGCTCGTCCGGCGCCCCTACCTCTTCTACCCGGCCGCGACCTTCGCCCACAAAGGGCACGCGAGGCTCCTTCGCGCGTACGCGGAGCTCCGGCGCCGGAGGGCGCTCGACGCGAGGCTCGTCTTCACGGGCATGCAGACGGGGCGCTGGCGGAGCCTGGAGCGGCTGGCGCGGAAGCTCGGGATCCGGGAGGACGTCGTCCACCTCGGCCACGTCCCGTACGCCGAGGTCCGCCGCGTGTACGCCGGGGCCGAGGCCGTCGTCTTCCCGACGGAGTTCGAGGGCTACGGGATCCCGGTGCTGGAGGCGGTCGAGCACGGGAAGCGGATCGTCACCTCCCGGCTCGAGGTGTTCGACGAGATCGGCGTGCCCGGGGAGTGCCAGATCGACTTCGACGACCCGGACCAGCTCCTCGCCGCGCTCCAGCGGCCGGGACCGGTCGAGCTGACCCGGCCGGTGGGCACCTGGGCCGGTTGCGCCGCGAGGACGCTCGAGATCCTGCGTGGAGTGGTGGACGATTCCCGAGCCGGTTCACGCGCCCCGTGAGAGCTCCCGTGACAGCCGGTCGAGGTGCTGCCGCGCGCGAACCGTGTTCCAGATCCCCTGGGTCAATGCGTACGCGATGGCGTTGGCCGCCGCCACGCCCACCACGCCGTAGGGTCGCCCGAGCAGGATTCCCAGGGCCACCACCAGGACGCCGTTGGCCAGGACCGCAGGGAAGAGCTCGCGCTGCCGGTCGAGGACGAAGAGCGCGATGGTGTGACACTCGGTGACCGACCGCACCACGAAGTAGAGCCCGACCCAGACGAGGAGGGGTCGGGACGGGACCACTCCGGCGTCGCCGATCCACAGCCGGATGGCAGGGGGGGCCAACACCACGCCCAGTACGAGCACGGCCGACATCCACAGGGTCGAACCGGCGACGAGCCGCGACATCGCCCGGCGTGCCCATGGGACGTCGCCGCGCCGCACCGCCTCGCCGAGGGCAGGCCACATGGGGAGCAGCACCACCCCGAACACCGACTGGGCGAGGAGAAACCCGATGGAGGCGAGCTCGAACTCGGCGACCGGGCGCGCGCCATCGAGATGGAGCACCAGGAGCTTGTCGGTCTGGTAGACGAGGATCCCGGCGAGGTCGATGGCGAAGAAGACCGCGCTCGCTCCCAGGGCGCGGCGGAGGTGGCCCCAGCGGATGTCCCCGGCACGAGGGCGCAGGAACGGCTTGTCGAGAAGGAGCAGCCACACGAACGACGCCGCGTTGGCTGCCAGGGCGGCGAGGCCGACGACCGCGGCGACCAGCGCCATCGAGCCGCCGCCTCCGAGGGCGAGGACGAGGATCAGGGCGCCGAGGACGGCGGCATTCCGGACGACGGTCCACGCCGCGCCCTTGCGTTCGTCCTGGTAGGCGGAGAGGACGTAGCCGATGGGGGAGAGGAGCAGTGCGAGGAGCGTGAAGGCGACGGAGACGGCCACCGCTCCGGTGACCTCGCCGGTATCGACTCCTGCCGGGGCCGGGAAGGCCGCGCTCCAGGGCAGGCGCGGGAAGGCGACCGCCAGGGCGACTCCGGCCGCCGCCACCACGCCGCCCAGGCCGGCCCAGAAGCTCCACAGGAAGCGCCGCGCTTCGGCCTCGTCGCCCCGGGAGTGGGACGTGACGAGGAGGTTCACGAGCCCCTTGCCCGCCCCGAGGATGCCGAGCTGGAGCCAGCCCATGGCGGCGGTGATCGTGACGTAGAGACCGTACCGGTCCGCGCCGAGCAGGCGGAGCAGCACCGGCACCGTGGCGAGAGCGATGATGGCATTGGCGCCGCGGCCGGCGAGGCCGGCGCCCACGTTGAGCCGCAGCCTCCGGTCGCGCTCCCGCCGATGGGCGTCGAGGGCGTCCGTCATGAGCGGAGCGCGCGGGCTCTCGTCACTTGCGAGACGATCTTGGAGTAGAGGAACCGCACCGGGTGCTTCTGCGCGGCGACGGCGGTCGCCACCAGCCGGGCGAAGGCCCAACGGTGCCGGAGCGAGACGCCGAGGCCGGGGTTGGACCGGCCGTAGTCGCCGGCTGCGATTCGCTCGAGGTTCTCCCGGTGCTCTCCGCGCCGCGGCGTGAGGCCGTAGTTGAGCCGGGCGACGACGTGGTTGTCGACGTAGCGGGCCAGGTGGAGGAGCTGGGTCTCGTCGTGGTGGCGGCTTCGAACCACGAAGCGGGGGATGTTGTCGCCCCGGAACCGCTCGGCGAGGAAGGAAGCCCAGGTGGCGTCCTCGGTCATGAGCCCCTCCCTCTTGCAGAGGTCGTACAGGTCCGTGCCGGGGTAGGGGACCATCGCGAACACGCCGGCGCCGCGGAGGCCGCTCGTCTCGATGAGGTCGATGGTTCCGAGGATGTCGTCGATGGTCTCGTCGGGGCTGCCGATGATGAACGACCCGAAGGCGCGCAGGCCCGCCTCCCGGCAAAGCCGGGCGGCCGTGTAGCACTGGTCGACGGTGATCGATCCCTTCTTCAGGAACCCGAGGACCTTGGGGCTCCCCGACTCCATCCCGAAGCGGATCAGCCGGCAGCCCGCCTCCCTGACCATCCGGAGCTTCTCGGGGGTGACCGAGTTCACGCGCGCCTGGCACTCCCACACCACTCGCCGGTGTAGACCCCGCCGGGTCAGCTCGTCGCAGAAGGCGGTGAGGTACCTGTTCGAGGAGAGGAGCTCGTCGTCCAGGAACGAGATCGAGTCGAGGCGGTGCTCATCGACCAGAGCCTCGATGGCGGCCACGATCTGCCCGACCGGGAAGAAGCGGAGCTTCCTTCGCCACATGAGCTCGGAGCCGCAGAAGGCGCAGCTGAAGGGGCAGCCGCGGCTGACCATCAGGTAGACGCCGCGCGAGGGCGAGGCATCGGCGTCGCGCACCACGGGCGTGGGCTCCACCTCGAAGAGCGAATAACGGGGCTGCGGCAGCGTCGAGAGATCGGCGATCAGGTCGCGGCAGCCGTTGCCCACCACCGAGCCGTCGGAGAGCTTCTCGAAGGTACCTGGAACCCGGGCCGGGGCGGAGCCCGCCTCGAGGGCGCGGACCAGCTCCAGGGCGGTCTCCTCGCCCTCGCCCACCACCGCGAAGTCGAAGGCGCTGTTCCGGAGGGTCTCCTCGGGCAGGGCGGTGGCGTGGTTCCCACCCAGGATGGTGGGGATGCGCGGGAAGGCTTCCTTCGCCTGGGCGGCGGCGCGCATCGCCGAGAGGACGTTCGGGGTCATCGCGGTCGCTCCGATGGCCACGCACCGCGCCGGGTCGACGGTCCCGCGCAGCTCGCGGGCGAAGAGCGGGGAGTCCTGGCGTACGAGGCTCACCTCGTAGCCGTGCTTCTCGAGGTAGGTCCCCACGCTGATCAGCCCCAGCGAGAAGTAGCCGGGATGGAGGAGCACCATCTGCCGCCGGGTCATCGCTGGACCGATATTCCGGTGCCGGCGCCAGGTCAAGGGACCCGCCGCGGTGGAGCGGCGGCTCGATTGACACCCGGCGATCCGGCCTCGTAGCCTGCCGCTCCGTGTCCCGCCCGCTCTCGGTCCATGACGCGGTGCTGCGGCTGAGGGAAGACCCGGCCGCGGCGGCGATCATTCGCGACAGCTACCTGGGTGCCGACGTCCTCGAGGCGAGCGAGCGCTTTCTCCGGTCGGCCGAGTTCGGTGAGATCCGGATGCGGCTGGCGCGGTGGCTCCCGCGTGCGCGGGTCCTCGACGTGGGCGCGGGGACCGGCATCGCCAGCTACGCCTTCGCCCGCTCGGGCGCCCGGACGGTGGTCGCCCTCGAGCCCGACCCGAGCGACGTGGTGGGGAGCGGAGCCGCACGGCGCGCGGCAGGCGATCTGCCCATCGCCTTCGCCGGCGCATTCGCAGAGGCGCTGCCATTCCGGGACGGCGCCTTCGACGTGGTCTACGCCCGCCAGGTACTCCACCACGCCCTGGACCTCGCCGGCGCGGTGCGGGAGTGCGCTCGGGTGCTGCGGCGCGGGGGCGTGCTCGCCGCCTGCCGCGAGCACGTGGTGGACGACGCAGCTCAGCTCGCCCGCTTTCGCGCCGCGCACCCCATCCACCGCCTGTCGAGGAACGAGAACGCCTTCCGCCTCGATGAATACCTCGCGGCGTTCGACGGCACCGGGCTCGTGGAGGTGCAGGTGCTGGGGCCGCTCGACAGCCTGGTGAACGCCTTCCCGGGCGCGGCGGACGACGCGGAACTGGCCGACCTGGGGCGCACGTTGCTCAGGAAGCGCTTCGGAGCGCTGGGGGAAGCGGCGGCCCTGGTGCCGGGGGCGACGGCGCTCGTGAAACGAATGGTGCAGAGGATGCCGGGCCGGCTCTACACGTTCATGGGGACCAAGGCGTAGCGCGAGACCGCCGCCGACCGAGGGAGAACGGAAACACCCAAGGCTTCAGGCCTCAGGAAATGCATCTCTGCCGCCGTTCCCGAGGCCTGAGGTCCGAGGCCCGAGGCCAGGGGACGATCACGAATCGCGAGCGGCCGTTTAGTTTAGCGAGCTCGGCCGGCCGTGAAGAGGGCACGCCCAGCCCGCAAGATCCGGTAGGCCGCCGTGATCTGCGCCGTCCGCAGCCGCTTGTGCGCCCGGAGGAGCAAGCCGGGGGGCGCGTGCCGGCGGAAGGCCTCCGCGTCCTCCTGGAACTGGCGCTCGAAGTTCCCTCCGCTCTTCGAGGTCGCGTACCAGCGGAACGCGGCGATCCGCTCGGGGAGGTAGACGGGGTCCCCGAGCTCCGCGAGCCTGAGCCAGAACTCGTAGTCGAAGGCGTACCGGAGCCCCTCGTCGAGCCACCCGATCCGGTCGTGCGCGGAGCGCCGCCAGAAGACGGTCATCTGCGAGACGAAGTTCTCGACGAGGAGGCTCCGCCGGCTGTAGCGGCGGCAGCGGAAGTCCTTGTAGGCCGAGACCCAGCGCCGGATGGGCCGATCCTCCTCGTCCACGATCTCGCAGCGGCCGTGGAGCCAGACGAGGCCCGGCCGCGCC
Source organism: Anaeromyxobacter sp. (assembly GCA_037442705.1). Lineage (GTDB taxonomy): Bacteria > Myxococcota > Myxococcia > Myxococcales > Anaeromyxobacteraceae > Anaeromyxobacter. The sequence continues at coordinate 7,040 of JBBIPT010000080.1, read as the reverse complement.
CGGAACGCTGCCGCGACCCTCGCGAGCGCGCCGGGGTAGAGGAGGTCGTCGGAGTTGAGCCAGCCGACGACCTCTCCCGCCGCCTCGCGGAGCCCCTCGTTCACCGCGTTCGCCTGCCCCGTGTCCGGCTCGATCCGGTAGCGCAGCCGCCCCTCGTGGCGCCGGAGGATCTCGGCGCTCCCGTCGGTGCTCCCGCCGTCGAGGACGAGGTACTCGAGGTCGAAGTCCCCCTCCTGGGAGAGGACGCTCGCGATCGTCCGCTCGAGGAAGGGAGCCTGGTTCAGCGACGGCGTGACGAGGGAGATCCGGAGCCTGCTCATGGCCGCCCGCCGCAGCGAGGGTACCGGCGCTCGCAGGAGGCATCGTGGCTGGGGCGCGGCATTAGGGCGGTGCCTCGGGGGGGAGCCGCGCCCGCAGCGCGTCGAGCTCGGCCCGCAGGAGCGCGCACTCCTGCGCGAGCCGCCGCGTCCGCTCGGTCGCGGCGCTCACCCCGAGCGTCACCGCGAGGACGTTCAGGGCGAGGTAGAGGAGCCCCGCGCCGAAGATCGCGTTCGCGGGGACCTGGATCCCCACCAGGTGGGCGGCCCGGACGAGGAGGGAGGGGAAGGCCGTGACCGCGATGGCGGCGAGCGTGGAGAGGAGCCAGACGAGGCTCTCCCGGACGCCGAGGCGGTGGGTCCGGATGAGCCGCAGGACCCAGCCGAGGAAGAGGACGAGGACCGCGAGCGAGGGAACCTGCAGCTCGACGGGGAGGATGTGATCGCCGCTCATGCCGCCTCCGCGCCGCTTCCGGCCCCCGGGGGCTCGCGCGAGGGGAGGAGCACGAGCGCGAGCGACACCTTCACGAGGTAGTAGAGCGTCCGGGCGAGGGTGATGGAGGACGAGCCGTGCGCCCGCTCGCGCATCCGCACCGGGACCTCGGCCACGCGGAGCCCCCGCCGCGTGGCGAGGGCGATGGACTCCGGCTCGGGGTAGTCGGACGGGTAGCGGCGGGCGAAGAAGGCGATCGCCTCCCGGCTCGCCGCCCGGAAGCCGCTCGTGGGGTCGGTGACCCGGGCCCCGCACCGGAGCCGGAGGAGCCAGGAGAGGTAGCGGATCCCCGCGCGGCGGAGGGCGGTGGACCGGAAGCCGCCCTCGGAGAGGAAGCGCGACCCGACGACGAGGTCGGCCCGTCCCTCGCGGATCGGCGCGAGGAGGGCGTCGAGCTGGGCGGGGTCGTGCTGCCCGTCGCCGTCGATCTGGACCGCGACGTCGAAGCCCCGCTCCCGCGCGAAGGCGTAGCCGGCCTGCACCGCCCCCCCGATCCCGAGGTTCACGGGGAGGCGCAGGACGACGAGCCCGAGGCCGCGGGCGACCTCGGCCGTCCGGTCGGTGGAGCCGTCGTCCACCACGCAGATCTCCACGTCAGGCGCGGCGGCGCGGATCGCGCCGGCCACCGCCGGGAGGCTCGCCGCCTCGTTGAAGGCAGGGACGATCGCGAGGACGCGCACGAGGGCGACACTCTAGCAGAAGCGCCCGCGGGCGCGCGGAGGCCGCGGCCGCGCTACGCTTGCGCCCCCGCCCCCTTCTTCCGGTCCCGCTCCAGCTTGTACCGGGCGTTCTGGTCGAGCGCCTTCTTCCGGAGCCGGATGGACTTCGGGGTCACCTCGACGAGCTCGTCCTCGGCGATCCACTCGAGCGCCTTCTCGAGCCCCATCTCGCGCGGGGGCGTGAGGATGATGTTCTCGTCCCGCCCCGCGGCGCGGATGTTCGTGAGCTTCTTCTCCTTGCAGATGTTGAACTCGAGGTCGTTCTCGTGGGCGTGCTCCCCCACGATCATCCCCGAGTAGACCCGCTCGCCCGGCCGGACGAAGAGGGCCCCGCGCTCCTGCCCGTAGAAGCAGGCGTAGGCGACCACGTCCCCCTCGCGGTCGGAGACGATCGCGCCGCTCTTGCGCTTCGAGATCGTCCCCTGCCAGGGCTCGTAGCCGTCGAACTGCGAGGACATGATCCCCTCGCCGCGGGTGAGGGTGAGGAACTCCGAGCGGAAGCCGATGAGGCCGCGGGCGGGGACGCGGAACTGGAGCCGCGTGCGGCCGGAGCCGAGCGGCTGCATGTCGACCATCCGCCCCTTGCGCCCGCCCTGGCTCTGCGTCACGCCGCCCACCGCGTCGTCGGGGAGGTCGCAGACGAGGAGCTCCATCGGCTCCTGCACCTCGCCCCCCACGGTCTTCAGCACCGGCTCCGGGTTCGAGACGGTGAGCTCGTACCCCTCGCGCCGCATGTTCTCCACGATCACCGCGAGCTGGAGCTCCCCGCGCCCGACCACCTTGAAGGCGTCGGGGGCGTCGGTCTCCTCCACCCGGATCGAGACGTTCCGGTAGGCCTCGCGGAAGAGCCGCTCGCGGAGGTTCCGGCTCGTCACGTACTTCCCCTCCTTCCCCGCGAACGGCCCCTCGTTCACGCGGAAGACCATCGACATCGTCGGCTCCTCCACGCTGATGCGGGGGAGGGGGACGGGGTTCGCGGGGTCGGCGATCGTGTCGCCGATGCCGATCTCCTCGGCGCCGGCGACGCAGACGATCTCGCCCGGCCCGGCGTCCTTCACCTCCACCCGCTTCAAACCGTCGTAGGCGTAGAGCCGGACCACCTTCGCCGGGACGACGCGCCCCTGCTCGCGGACGACGGCGATCGAGTCCCCCTCGCGCAGGACGCCGGAGGTCACGCGCCCGATGGCGAGGCGGCCCACGTAGTCGTCGTAGTCGAGGTTGTCCACGAGCATCCGGAGCGTCTCGCCCTCCTCGGCCGGCGGCGGCGGGACGTGGGAGAGGATCGCGTCGAAGAGCGGCTCGAGGGACCGGGACTCGAAGGCCCCCTGGACGGTGTGGGCCGCCTTCCCCTCGCGGGCGATGGCGTAGAGCACGGGGAAGTCGATCTGGTGCTCGTTCGCGCCGAGGTCGATGTAGAGCGAGTAGACGAGGTCGAGGACCTCCTTCGCGCGGGCGTCCTGCCGGTCCACCTTGTTCACGACGAGGACGGACGGGAGCCCGAGGGAGAGGGCCTTCGAGAGGACGAAGCGGGTCTGCGGGAGCGGCCCCTCCGCCGCGTCCACGAGGAGGAGCACGCCGTCCACGAGCCGGAGCGCCCGCTCCACCTCGCCGCCGAAGTCGGCGTGGCCGGGCGTGTCCACGATGTTGATCTTCACGCCGCGGTAGGTGACGGCCGTGTTCTTCGCGAGGATCGTGATCCCCTTCTCGCGCTCGAGGTCGTTCGAGTCCATCACGCGCTCGACCACCTGCTCGTTCGCGCGGAAGACGCCCGCCTGGCGGAGCATGAAGTCGACGAGCGTCGTCTTGCCGTGGTCGACGTGCGCCACGATGGCGACGTTCCGGATCGATTCGCGGGGGGTCATGGACGTCCTTCGATACGCAAGGGGCCGGAACGTATAGTCCTTTCGGGCATCGGGCCGCAAGGGGAGGGGAGGGGCGGGAAGGGAGGCGCACCCGGCGTCGCGTGCTAGGATGCGGACGTTTCCGGATTTTCCGGTTTTTTCGAGGGGCGTCACCGGCCATGCCTCACGTCATCCTCTTCGTGGACGACGAGCCCGAGGTGCTGTCCATCCTCCGGCGCACCTTCCACGAGGGGGACGGCTACGAGCCGCTCACCGCCGCGAGCGGGGCGGAGGCGCTCGAGATCCTCGGGCGGCGCGAGGTGGACCTCCTCGTCACCGACCAGCGGATGCCGGGCATGACCGGCATCGAGCTCGTCGTCCGGGCGCGGGAGCGGCAGCCCGACCTCTGCGCCATCCTCCTCACCGCCTACACCGAGCCGCGCGACATCGTCGACGCGATCAACCGCGGCGAGGTCTACCGCTACCTCGTGAAGCCCTGGGAGAGCGCCGACCTCCGCCAGACCGTCGTCCGGGCGCTCGAGCAGGTGCAGCTGAAGCGGGAGCGGGCCCGCCTCCTCGCGGAGGCCGACCGCCGCCTCGCCGCTCTCGGCCTCGCCTCGGAGATCGCGCGGGAGGTCGGGGCCGCGGAGGGGCACGCGAAGCTCCTCGAGCGGGTGGTGGAGCGGATCCCGCGGGTCGTCCCCTGCGACGTCGCGGCCGCCCTCCTCGCCCCTCGCGGCGAGGCCCCGGTCCTCATCATCCGGCCGGTCGTCGAGCTCACCGAGGCCGCCCTGCTCCGCGTGAAGGCGGACGCGCTCGCGGCCCACCGGGAGCGGACCGGCGTCTCCCTTCCCGACGGCGCGCCCGGGGTCCGGGTCGTCGGGCGGGGCGACGGACGGAGCGTGGCCGCGTTCTCGTCGAAGCTCACCCTCCCGCTCCACCTCGGCGGCGCCGCCGCCGGGATCGTCCTCGTGGAGAGCGCCGCCCCGGAGGCCTTCACCGAGGGGGACGCGCGGGTCCTCGACGTCCTCGTGAACGAGGTGGCCGACTCCCTCCGGGCCCTCGCGGACCGGATCGCCGGCGAGCGGGAGCGGATCGAGCGGGTGGTGGAGTGCCTCGCGGACGGCCTCCTCTACGCCGCCACGGGGAGCGAGGAGGTCGTCGCGAACCCCGCCGCCCGCCGGATGCTCGGGGCCCCGCGCGAGGGGGCGCTCCAGGTCTCCTGGCTGAAGGAGGCGCTCGGCTTCTACCCCTTCGACCTCGTGCGCGGGCACGAGGCCGCCCCCGGCGGGCGCGCCTACGTCACCGAGGAGGTCCGGATCCGCGACCGGGTCCTCTCCTCCATCGTGTCCCCCGTCGTCGAGCGGAGCGGGCGGCTCGCGGGCGTGGCGGTGGCGCTCCGGGACGTGACGGATCAGAAGGCGCTCGACGAGCGGAAGGAGGAGTTCGTCCAGGTCGTGAGCCACGAGCTCCGGACCCCCCTCACCTCGATCACCGGCGCGCTCGACCTCGTCCTCGGGGGGCTCGCCGGGGAGATCGCCTCGAAGCAGGCGCGCTACCTCCGCATGGCGCGGGACTCCACCGAGAAGCTGAACGGGATGGTGGACGACCTCCTCGACGTGGCCCGCCTCGCGAAGGGCAAGCTCCAGATGGACCTCGAGGTCGTGCACCTCGACGAGCTCGCCCGCGCCACGGCGGAGCGCTACCAGGCGGCGGCGGCGGAGCGGGGGCAGGAGCTCCTCCTCGACCTGCCGAAGGAGCCGGTGCGCGTCGTCGCCGACGCCGCCCGGCTCGCCCAGGTCCTCTCGAACCTCCTCACGAACGCGGTGAAGTTCACGCCGGACAACGGCGCGATCCGGCTCCGCGTCCTCCACTCGCCCGCCCTGCCCGGCGTCGTGGGGCTCTCCGTCTCGAACAGCGGGGAGGGGATCCCCGAGCAGGACCTCGAGCGGATCTTCGAGAGGTTCGAGCAGGCGCGGAACGACCGGACCCGCCGGGTGCGGGGGACCGGCCTCGGGCTCGCCATCTCTCGCGGGATCGTGGAGGCGCACGGCGGGGCCATCTGGGCGGAGAGCCCTCCGGGTGAGGGGGCGCTCTTCGCGGTCGTCCTCCCCCTGGAGCCGCCGCCGCAGCCGCCGGAGGTCCCCGTCCCGCCGGAGGAGCCGATCGGCCTCGTCGTGGACGAGCCGGACGTCTCGCTCCTCGTCGCCGGCGTGCTCCGCGCCGCCGGCCTGCGCTGCCGGCGGACCTCCACCGCCGAGGACGCCGTGGCCCTCGCCCGGAGGCACCGGCCGAGGCTCGTCGTCTGCGACCCGGCCCTCCCGGCGGTCGCCGGGGCGCGGCTCGCCGCGATCCTCCGGCTCGACGCGGAGACCCGCTCCGCCGCGGTGCTCGCCTTCTCCTACCCCCTGGCGCGCGATCTCGCCTTCCGCGAGGGGGCGGACGCCTTCGTGGAGAAGGGGGCGGCGCCCGCCGCGCTCGCGGAGGAGGCGCTCGGGCTCGCCCGGAGGGGGAGGCCGGCGGGCGTCCGGGTCGTCGTCGTGGACGACGACCCGGCGATCCGCGCGATCTGCTCGGAGGTCCTGCGGGGCCAGGGCTACGAGGTGGACGAGGCCGACCGCTGCTCCGAGGCGCGCCGGCTCGTCCTGGAGCGGCACCCCGAGGTCGTCCTCGTGGACGTGCAGCTCCCGGACGGCGACGGCTTCTCCCTCCTCGAGGGGCTCGCCGAGGCGCGGGCGGCGGACCCCTTCGCGGCGGTCTTCCTCTCGGCGCGGGGCGAGGTCGCGGACAAGGTCCGGGGCCTGCGGATCGGCGCGGACGACTACCTCACGAAGCCGTTCGACGCCCGCGAGCTCGTCGCCCGGATCGACGCGGTCCTCCGGCGCCGGGAGGCGGCCCTCCACGCCTCGCCGATGACGAGGCTCCCGGGCGGGCGCGCGATCGACCGGGAGGTGGAGCGGCGCCTCGACGCCGGGGTCGGCTTCGCCCTCTCCTACGTCGATCTCGACAACCTGAAGGCCTACAACGACACCTACGGCTACGCGAAGGCGGACGGCGTCGTCCTCCAGACCGCGGGGATCCTGCGCGAGGCCGTCGCCGCGCACGGCGGCGAGGGGTCCTTCCTCGGCCACGTCGGCGGGGACGACTTCGTCCTCCTCACCTCCCCCGAGCGGACCCGGGAGGTCTGCGGCGAGATCATCGCGGCGTTCGACCGGGTGATCCCGCTCTACTACGACCGGGAGGACCGCGAGCGCGGCTTCATCGAGGCGGCCGATCGCTACGGGACCCGCCGCCGCTTCCCCATCCTCTCCCTCTCCATCGCCACGGTGGTGGCCGGGGCCGGGCGGTTCGCGAAGCACGCCGACCTCGCCCGGAACGCCGCGGAGCTCAAGGCGAAGGCGAAGGCGGTCCAGGGGAGCGTGCACCTCGTCGACGACGGCGCCGGCGGGGTCGCCGCGTGACGCTGCAGCGGAAGCTCGCCCTCTTCCTCGTCGCGGCCGCGGTGGCGCCCCTCGTCGGCGTCGGCTTCGCGGTCCTCTCCAGAGCGCAGGCGGAGCTCGGCCGGCGCGCCGCGGCGGAGCAGGTGGCGAGGGCGCGCGCGGGGGCCTCCGCCGTCGCCGGGGAGCTCGCCTCCGTGGCCGACGCGCTCGAGGCGCTCTCCGGCGCCTGG
>JBBIPT010000079.1:0-14963 GCA_037442705.1 Anaeromyxobacter sp. | reverse complement strand
CCGGGCGAGGGCGCCCGCCTGCCCCGCGCGTTCTTCGCGCGGGACGCGCGGACGGTGGCCCGGGCCCTGCTCGGGAAGGTGCTCGTCCGGCTGGACGGCGGCGTCCGGAGGGCGGCGCGGATCGTGGAGACGGAGGCCTACCACGGGCCGGGGGACCGGGCCTCGCACGCGCGGTTCGGGCGGACGCCGCGGGCCGCGGTCATGTTCGGGCCGCCGGGCTTCGCCTACGTCTACCTCGTCTACGGCACGAGCCACTGCGCGAACGTCGTGACGGGCCGGGACGGGTTCCCGTCCGCGGTCCTCCTCCGGGCGGGAGAGCCGGTGGAGGGGTGCCTCCACTCCACGCGCGGACCGGGGAACCTCTGCCGCGCCCTCGGGATCACGCGCGACGACGACGGGCGCGACCTCGCGAGCTCCGGCCTCTTCGTCGAGGACGCCCCGCGGCCGCGGGAGCGCGTCGTCGCCGGACGGCGCGTGAACGTGGACTACGCGGGGCCGTGGGCGGAGAAGCCGTGGCGGTACGCGCTCCTCGGGAATCCCTGGGTGAGCGGTCCGCGGGTGGGCCGGCTCACCCACGGAGCCGGACGCTCCGCCGCCAAGGTCCGATCGCCCTGAGCCCGTCGAAGGGCGAGCGGGGCCGGGAGATCCGCGAGATCCTCGGATCTCCTTCAGTCGTCCTTCAGGTTCGCCCGGAGCAGGCGGCCGTCGCGGCCGTCGAGGAGGATCTTCGCCCTGTCGCGGTTCCCTCTCAGATCGACGTGCCACCGTCCGGCGGAGTCGAGGTGGGCCTTCTTCACCCGATCCACGCGGAGGCCGCGCTCGTGCGCGTGGCGGAAGGCGAGGTCGATCGCCTGCGCCTCCGAGAGGAAGCGCGGCGCGGGCGCGGGGGCCGGGGGCGGAGGCGGCTGGCCCGGCGGGTAGTGGCGGGCGGGGACGACGATGCAGCCCGCGAGGGCGAAGGCGAGGAGGGCGGCGGCGAGGGCTCTCATCCTCCGGAACTTACGCTATACGTCCCGGGTGCTCCACCTCGCGGGACAGGATGCCCGGTCGCTCGCCCGAAAGGCGGGGATCGCCCTCGAGGACGCGCGCCGGATCGTGGGCGCCGTCGTCGGGAGGGGAAGGCCCCTCCGCGAGGCGAGGAACGTCCGGCGCGAGGTCCTCGACCGCGTGGAGGCGCTCGCCTCGCCCGGAGGCCTGCGCGAGGTCTCCCGGGTCGACGCGCGGGACGGGTTCCGCCGCTACCTCTTCGAGCTCCCCGACGGCGAGCGGGTGGAGGCGGTCCGGATCCCGCTCTTCGACACCCACCACGTCGTCTGCCTCTCCTCCCAGGCCGGCTGCGCGCTCGGCTGCGCCTTCTGCGCCACGGGGACCCTCGGCCTCGCCCGCTCCCTCGCGTCCTGGGAGATGGTGAGCCAGTTCCTCGCGGTGCGCGCGGACTCGGTGCGCCCAATCACCGGGGCGGTCTTCATGGGGCAGGGGGAGCCGTTCCAGAACTACGACGCCGTGATCGAGGCGGCCTACGCGCTCTGCGACCCGGCGGGCGCCCGGATCGACGCACGCCGGATCTCGATCTCCACGGCCGGGATCGTGCCGGCGATCCGCCGGTACACCGCCGAGGGGCACAAGTTCCGGCTCTGCGTCTCCCTCAACGCGGCGATCCCGGAGAAGCGGGCGGCCCTCATGCCGGTCGAGCGCGGCCACCCGCTCGGCGACCTCGTGGACGCGATCCGGGAGCACGGCGCGAAGCGCGGGCGGGTGACGGTCGAGTACGTGATGATCGCCGGCGTGAACGTGGGGCCGGAGGACGCGGCGGCGCTCGGCGCCCTCTTCCGCGGCGTGCCGATCCGGCTGAACCCGATCGCCGTGAACGACGCCACCGGCCGCTTCCGTCCCCCCACGGAGCCGGAGTGGAACGCCTTCCGCGACGCGCTCGCGCGCGAGCTTCCCGGCCAGCCGATCGTCCGCCGCTACTCCGGCGGCCAGGACGAGCACGCCGCCTGCGGAATGCTCGCGTCGCGGGCGGCGGCAGCGGCGCCGCCGGGCTGACGGACGCGATGACCCGCGTCGTTCGCCCTTCGACAGGCTCAGGGCGAACGGACCGGGAGGAGAGCCGGCCGGGCGCGCGCGCCCCCTCTCCATGGCCCTCTCCCCCGGTGCGGGGGAGAGGGAACGTGCCCCGTGACGGGCGCCGAGCACACGGCGGAGCGGCGGCCGCAGAGCACGGGGCGGAAAGGCGGAACGGGCGGCCCGCGCGCGGCCGTCCCCTGGGACCCGCCCCGCGGCCGTGGCAAGCTTGCGGGCCGGATGGGGACCACCGAGCCCGCAGCGACCGCCTTCCTCCTCGTCGTGCTCGGCGTCCTCGTCGGCACGAGCGCCCTCTTCAGCCGCGCCTCCCGGAAGTTCGGGCTCCCCGTCGCGCTCCTCTTCCTCGTCATCGGGATGCTCGCGGGGGTCGAGGGGCTCGGCATCCGCTTCCAGGACTACGGCTTCGCCTTCCGGCTCGGGACCGTCGCCCTCGTCCTCATCCTCTGGGACGGCGGCCTCTCGACCCCCTCCTCGGCCTTCCGCGGGGACGCGCTCGCGCCGGCCGTCGTCCTCGCCACGGCCGGCGTCGTCGGGACCGCGGCGCTCGTCGGGATCGCCGCCCGGCTCCTCGGCCTCCCCTGGCCGGAGGCGCTCCTCGTCGGCGCGGTCGTCTCCTCCACGGACGCCGCCGCGGTCCTCTCGGTGCTCCGCGGCGCCGGGCTCCAGCTCAAGCGCCGCGTCGGGACGACCCTCGAGATCGAGTCGGGGCTGAACGATCCGGTCGCCGTGATCCTCACGGTGGCCCTCTCGAACGCCCTCGTGCAGGGGACCGTCCCCGGCCTCGGCCTCCTCCTCGACACGGCCGTGCAGATCGTCGTGGGCGGCGCGGCGGGGGCCGCGATCGGCTACGGGGGCCGGCTGCTCATGCGCCGGGCCCGCGTCGCCGCCGGCGGGCTCTATCCGGTCCTCACGCTCTCCCTCGCCCTCGTCGCCTTCGGCGCGCCGACGCTCTTCCACGGGAGCGGCTTCCTCGCCGTCTACGTGGCGGCGGTGATCGTCGGCAACGGGGTCCTGCCGTTCCGCTCCGGGATCTTCCGGGTCCACAACTCGATCGCCTGGCTCGGCCAGGTGTCGATGTTCCTCATCCTGGGGCTCCTCGTCGCGCCGTCCGAGCTCCTCGAGGTCCGCTGGACGGGCCTCGGCGTCGCCCTCGTCCTCGCCCTCCTGGCCCGCCCCCTCGTGGTCTGGCTCTGCCTCCTCCCGTTCCGCTTCCCCGCGAAGGAGGTCCTGTACGTCGGCTGGGTCGGCCTGCGCGGCGCGGTCCCGATCATCCTCGCGATGTTCCCCGTGCTCGCCGGGGCGGAGGGGGCGCACCGGCTCTTCCACGTCGTCTTCTTCGTCGTCGTCGTGAACGCGATCGTGCCCGGGGCGACCGTCCGGTTCGTCACGCGCTGGCTCGGCATGGAGGGCTCGGCCGCGCCGCCGGCCCCGGCCTCCATCGACTTCAACTCCTCCCGCGTGCTCGGCGGCGAGGTCCTCTCCCTCCACGTCCACGGGGAGAGCGACGCCTCGGGCGTGCGGGTCGGCGACCTCGAGATCCCCGAGGGCGCGGCGGTGATGCTCGTCGTGCGCGGGACGGAGACGATCTCGGCGACCGCCCGGGCCGTCCTCCGCTCCGGAGATCACGTCTTCGTCTACTCGCCCCCGGAGCACGCCGCCGTGATCCGCCGGATGTTCGGGGACCTCGGGGCGGAGTGAGGGCGCGTGGCCGCGGGACCCCGTGTCGATCCGGACGTTCGTGGTTCGACAGGCTCACCACGAACGGACAGGAACGGTTGCATGCAAGACCGTTCGGGGTGACCCCTCGACAGGCTCGGGGGAACCGGGAGCGCCCGAACACCGCTCGCCCTTCGACCCTTCGACAGGCTCAGGGTCAGGGCGAACGGCTGGCCCCTCCGTCCGGTCCGAGCGTGCCGGAGCGGTCATCACTCTCCGTCCTCGTCGGGATCGAAGAGCTCGAGGTGCTCGAGGAGCTCCATCTGCCGGGAAGGAAGAGGAGGCCCGCTCGTCGCTCCGCTGGGCGTCGGGGTCGCGCCGGGTTCCGGCGCCATCCCGCGATCCGGACACGCCCGGAGGCGGGAAGTTGCGGAAGTCCTCAGCCGCCGAGGCCGAGGGCCGCCGCGGTCGCGTAGTAGAACCCCGCCGCGATGAGGGCCGCGGCCGGAATCGTGAATACCCACGCCCAGATGATACGCCCCGCCACCCCCCACCGGACCGCCCGGGTCCCCCGGGTCGCGCCGACGCCGACGATGGCGCCCGTGATCGTGTGGGTCGTGGAGACCGGGATCCCGGCGGCGGCGAGGGCGAGGATGGTCACGCCGCCGCCCGTCTCGGCGGAGAACCCCCCGATGGGCTGCAGCTTCGTCAAGGAGTGGCCCATCGTCTTCACGATCCGCCAGCCGCCGAACATCGTCCCGAGGGCGATGGCGAAGTGGCAGAGGAAGACCACCCAGAACGGGACGGGGAACTTCGCGGCGATGTCTGCGTCGGTCACGCGGTTCGCCCAGATCGTGCCGTAGAGGACCACCGAGATGACCCCCATGACCTTCTGCGCGTCGTTCGTGCCGTGGCTGTAGCTGAAGATCGCCGCGGAGACGAGCTGGAGGCGGCGGAACCAGCCGTCCACCCTTGCCGGCGTGTTCCGGCGCACGATCCAGGCGGAGAGGATCATGAGGGACGAGCCGAGGGTCATGCCGATCATCGGGGAGAGGACGATGAAGGAGGCGATCTTGATGATCCCGGAGGGGATGAGGCCACCGGCGCCCAGGGACGGGATCGTCGCGCCGATCATCCCGCCGGCGAGCGCGTGGGACGAGGAGGACGGGAGCCCCTGCCACCAGGTGATGAGGTTCCAGAGGATCGCGCCCATGAGCGCCGCGAAGACGACGGCGAGCACGATGGACGTGCCCTGTCCCTTCAGCTGCTCGAAGTGGATGATTCCCTTCCCCATCGTGGCGGCGACCTTGAGCTCCGCCCCCCAGAGCACCGGGGCGCCCGAGATGAAGTTGAAGAAGGCGGCCCAGGCCACCGCCTGGAGCGGCGTGAGCACCCGCGTCGAGACGACCGTCGCGATGGAGTTCGCGGCGTCGTGGAAGCCGTTGACGAAGTCGAAGGCGAGGGCGACGAGGATGAGGAAGATGACCGTGGCGAGGAGCATGGATCCCCGGGAGTTCGCGTGAGGGCCCCGGGGGCTTCAGGCGTGCTCGAGGACGACGCCCTCGATGACGTTCGCGACGTCCTCCGCCCGGTCCGTCGCGGTCTCGATGAGGTCGATGATCTCCTTCCACTTCATCACGGTGAGGGGATCGTTCCCGCGTTTGAAGAGCTTCGCCATCGTCCGGCGCAGGAGGCTGTCGGCCTGGTTCTCGAGGACGTTCATCTCCCGGCAGGCGTCGAGGATCTTCTCGGGATCCTTCTTCATGTCCCGGAGCCCCTTCACCGCGACCTCCATCTTCTCCGCCTGGAGGACGAGCACCGCGGCGAGCTCCCGCGCCTCGGGGAGGACCGTGTCCACGTCGTAGAGGCCGAGCCGCTCGGCGGCCGCGTCGGTGAGGTCGAGCACGTCGTCGATCCGGGAGAGGAGCCGGTGGATCTCCGAGCGGTCGAAGGGGGTGATGAACTGGGTGTGGAGCCGGGAGAAGGCCCGGTGGGTGATGTCGTCGGCCCGGTGCTCCACGTCCTTGATCTCCTGGCACTTCCGCTGGACGTCCGTGAAGTCCTCGAGGAGCGCGGCGAGGAGCCTCGCCCCCAGAACGACCGTCGCGGCCTGGGCCTCGAAGTCCGAGAAGAAGTCGTCCGACTTGGGCATGAGCCTCGTGAGCATCGACGGGTCCTCCGGAGGTGGGGCGGCGGGGCCGGCGGCGCGAACCTTAACGATTCCGACCGGGGTGTCAAACGGTCCGCCTGGACCCCACGGAGGGGGCTCGCCGGTCGCGCGGAGCCGGGGGGTGACGGACCGGCCCAAGGCCCACGAACCCCGGTGTTCACGCCGGCTTGCCCGCACCTCCGCCCTTCGACGAGCTCAGGGCGACCGGGTCTCCGTCGATCCGCGAGCTCCGGGCCGGGTGTTCACCTCAACTCGACGAGCGTCGCGCCCCACCCGCCCGCGTCCTCCCCACCCGGCCGGTGATCGAGGACGAGGGGGTGGCGGGAGAGGATCGCGACGACGCTCCGGCGGAGCGCGCCCGTCCCCTTGCCGTGGACGATCCGGAGCTCGCGCAGGCCGGCGGCGTGACACGCCTCGATCCAGTCCGGCACGAGCTCCCCCACCTCCGAGGGCCGGAAGGCGTGGAGGTCGAGCGTGCCGTCGATCGGGAGCTCGACGGGGCCTTCGAACGGAACGCCCTCCTCGGGCGGCTCTCCGCGGTCGCGCGCCATGCGTTCCCGGGATGATACCGTGCGGGGATGCGCGCCGCCGCCCTCGTCGCCGCCGTCACCGCCTCCCTCGCTCTCCCCCTCCCCGCGCGACCGGATCCGCGGCCGCTCCGCTACGACCTCCGCCGGGACGGGGCGATCGCGGGGACGGCGCTCGCCTTCTGGGTGGGGACCGAGCTCTCGAAGGAGCGCCTCGCGCCGTCCGCCTGCCGGTTCTGCGGCACGAACGCCCTCGACGCGGCCGCGCGCGACGCCCTCGTCTGGGGCCACGACGGCCACGCGCGGAGGGCCTCGGACGTCCTCGCCTTCGGGATCCTGCCGGCGGCGCTCGCCGGCCATCAGCTCCTCGCCGCGCGGGGCGCGGGCGACGGGAAGGAGGGGCTCGTGGACCTCCTCATCGTCGCCGAGGCCGCGGCGCTCGCCGCGACCCTGAACCAGATCGTGAAGCTGTCGGTGGGCCGGCAGCGCCCGTTCGTCCGGTACGGGAACTGGGCCGGGCCCTCCCGCGAGCCCGACCCGGACGACAACCTCTCCTTCTACTCGGGGCACACGACGCTCGCCTTCGCCCTCGCGTCGGCGGCGGGGACCGTCTCCTCCATGCGCGGCTACGAGAGCACCCCCTGGGTGTGGGGCGTGGGGATGACGGCGGCCGCGACGATCGGTTGGCTCCGCATCGCGGGCGACAAGCACTACCTCACCGACGTCCTCGTGGGCGCGGCGACGGGGACGGCGGCGGGCGTGCTCCTCCCGCGCCTCCTCCACGGCCGGGAGGACGAGGCGCCCGCGGCGTCCGGGTTCGTCCCCGTGCCGTTCGGGTTCGTCTACGTGTTCTGAACGGCGGCTCCGCGAGCTCCTCGCGGCGGAGGTCGAGCGGGGGGTCGAGGTGGACACCGTGGACGGCTTCCAGGGACGGGAGAAGGAGGCCGTCGTCGTCTCGCTCGTCCGCTCGAACGACTCGGGGGAGGTGGGGTTCCTCGCGGACGTCCGGCGGATGAACGTCGCGATCACGAGGGCCCGCTCGAAGCTCGTCGTCGTGGGCGACGGCGCCACGGTCGCCCGCCACCCCTTCTACGAGGCGTTCCTCCGGCACGCCCAGGAGGCGGGGGCCTGGCGGAGCGCCTGGGAGCGGGGACCGGGGATCCCGTGAGGGGAGCATCGGGGTGCGCTTTTCGTCGCAGGGGGTCACCGGTCCGTCCCCTGGTTCGTCATAATGGGGGTCCGGGTCGCAGGGGATGGGGGGAAATGGAAGAGACCGGGAAGAGAGAACCGCCCGCCCACGGCGGGGAGAGGGCGCCGCTCGCGGAGGGGCCGGAGCTCCTCGACGCGGTCTTCGAGTCCGCGGCCGCGGGGATCGCGATCCTCGCCGGTCCGGACCTCCGCGTGGAGCGGGCGAACCCCGCCTTCCGGGTGCTCGCGACGCGCCCCGAGGCCGAGCCCGCCGGGCTCCGGCTCGAGGAGATCTGGCCGAACGATCCCGAGCTCCTCGTCGCGGTCCGGCGCGCGGCCGACACCGGCGAGCCCTGGCACTCCGAGGAGCACTCCGTCCTCCACGCCGGCGCGACCCGGCGGTTCTCCGCCCACGTGAAGCGGATCGACATGAGCGGGGGGAGCCGGGTCCTCCTCGCGCTCTGGGAGACGACGGCTCTCTGGGAGGCGAAGCGCGCCGCGGAGGAGGCCGCCCAGAGCGCGCTCCGGCGGGCCTCGGAGATCGACGCGGTCGTGGACGCCCTCCCCGAGGGCTTCGTCCTCCACGGACCCCGGGGCGAGATCCTGCGGATGAACGGGGCGGCGGAGCGGCTGCTCGGCACGCAGCCCGAGGAGCGGAGCCTGCCCGGCTCGGCCCGGTGGGGAAGGAGGAGGGTCTGGAACGTCCAGGGGCGGGAGCTCTCCTACGAGGAGTCGCCGCTCGCGCGCGCGCTCCGCGGCGAGACGGTCCGGAGCGCCCACATTCGGTTCGAGACGCCCACTGGGGGCTCCTGGGTGCTCGCCAACGCGGCGCCGATCCTCGCCCCGGGGGGCTCGGTCTGGGGGGCGATCTGCACGCTCGCGGACGAGTCGGACGTCCACGCCCTCGAGGAGGCCCGGGAGGACCTCGTCCGGATGATCTCCCACGACCTCCGCACGCCGCTGAACGCCGTGATGGCCCAGGGGCACATGCTCCGCCGGCACCCCGGCGACCCCGCGAAGGTGGAGGAGCGCGCCCGGGCGATCGAGCGGAGCTGCGTCCGGATGAACGGGATGATCCAGGAGCTGCTCGAGGCGACGCTCCTCGAGGCGGGGCAGCTCCGGCTCGTCCCGAGGAGCGTGGATCTCCGCGCCTTCGTTCGGGAGGTCGTGGAGCGCCAGCGGGGAGCGCTCCCGGTGGAGCGGGTGCAGGTCGTGGACCTCGGACCGGTCCCCGCCGTCTCGGCCGACCCGGAGCGGATCGAGCGCGTGCTCGTGAACCTACTCTCGAACGCGCTGAAGTACTCCCCCGCCGAGGCCTCCGTGACCGTGGAGGTGGGCCCGGCGGAGGGCGGCGGCGCGGTCGCCGTGCGGGATCGGGGGGTCGGCATCGCGCCGGAGGACCTCCCCCACCTCTTCGATCGCTACTTCCGGGCGCGCGGCGCGCGGCGCCCCGAGGGGCTCGGGCTCGGCCTCTACATCGCGCGGCTCCTCGTGCAGGCCCACGGCGGCCGCGTCGAGGTGGAGAGCCGGCTCGGCGAGGGGAGCCGCTTCCGGGTGGTCCTGCCCGCGGAGCGCGGGTTGCCCGGGACGGCGGCGGCTCCGTGAGCTCCCCCGATGATCGAGAGCACGTTCCGGCTCGCCCCGGGTATCGGGCCCTGCCTCGAGCGAACGCTCCGGGACGGCGGGATCCGGACCTGGGACGGCTTCCCCGAGGCCCCTCGATCGCCTGTCGAGGGGTCACCACGAGCGGGCAGAAAGGGAGCCGGTCGCCCTGAGCCTGTCGAAGGGCGAGCGAGGCGGCCCGTTGCGCACGTCCAGATGCTCCGTTACGAGGGGGCGATGCACCCCGGGAGGAACGCCCCCCGGCTCGCCGCCGCCACGCTCGCAGGGCTCTCCATGATCCTCGCCGGCTTCGAGCAGCCCCGCGACGCCTCCGGACGCTTCCTGAACCTCGACGGCTCGGAGCCGCGAGGGTTCGGGGCCGTCCTCCGGTGGAGCGTCTGGGACCGGGTGGCGGGGAAGCGCCGTCGCTCCCCCGACCGGGCCCCCGTGCCGGTCGTGGAGCCCGACCTCGCGCGGCTCGCCCGCCCGCCCGGGCCCGGCGAGCCGGCGCGGATCACATGGCTCGGTCACGCGACCTTCCTCGTCCAGCTCGACGGGGTCTCCCTCCTCACCGACCCCACCCTCATGCCCTCGATCTTCGGGGGCGTCGAGCGGAACGTGCCCCCCGGAATTCCCCCCGCCCGGCTCCCGGAGATCGACTCGGTCCTCGTCTCGCACTCCCACTACGACCACCTCGACCTCCCGTCGATCCAGCGCGCCGGGGCGCCCGTCGTCGCGGGGCTCGGGCTCGAACGCTTCTTCCGCGACCGGGGGCTCTTCGCGACGGAGCTCGGCTGGTGGTCCTCGGCGCGGGTGGGTCCGGTCCGCGTGACCTTCGTCCCCGCGCACCACTGGAGCCGCCGGGGCCCGTTCGACGCGAACCGGACGCTCTGGGGCGGGTTCGTCATCGAGGGCTCCACCGCGACCGTCTACCACTCCGGGGACACCGCCTGGTTCGCCGGCTTCCGCGAGATCGGCGAGCGGTTCCCGGGGATCGACGCGGCCCTCCTCCCGATCGGCGCATACGATCCCGCCTGGTTCATGGAGACGATGCACATGAACCCCGAGCAGGCGCTCCGGGCCTTCGAGGAGCTCGGCGCGCGGACCTTCCTGGCGATGCACTGGGGCACCTTCAAGCTCACCGACGAGCCGCTCGACGAGCCGCCCGTCCGGCTCGAGGCGGAGCGCGTCCGCCGCGGCCTCCCCGAGGAGCGGGTCCGCGTGCTGGCCATCGGGGAGACGATCGAGATCGCGCGCCCCGGCGCGGACGGGGCGGCCGCCCCCTCCCCGAGGTGATCTCCCTCACGGGGGGCCGGGCCCGCGAGGGGCTCCGGCGTGCGGGGTTTTCGCCTGGCGGCCGACTTGCAAGTATCCTCGGGCGAGAGCGGTCGCCGGGAGCCACCCGGCGCTCCCCTGGTCGAGGCGCGAAGCGCGGTGAAGAGGTTCTCCGACGAACGGCGGGAAGTTCCGCGATCCGGGGGGGCGAGCTCCGGAGCCGCGGTGAAGGCACCGCGCACATCCGCCTCCATCGAGGTTCCGAGGGTGTGTGGCGGAGTCGCGACAGCCGTGCGGGGCGCGGGGCTCCTGCTCGCCGCGCTCGCCCTCGCCGCGTGCGAGCCCTACATCCAGGGGAACGGCGTCTACCACGAGGAGGACCGGACGGCGGCGCTCGGTCCGTTCGCCGGGATCCGGGTCGAGGAGGGGATCGCCGCGAGCGTGGCGTCGGGCGCGGCCGACCGGAGCGTCCGGGTGAGCGGCGACGCGAACGTCGTCCGCTACGTCCGCACCGAGGTGCGCCAGGAGACGGTGCGGGGGGCGGCGGTGGACGTCCTGCGCGTCTGGGTGGACGCCCCGTCCGGTGGCTACTCCTCGACCTATCCTCTGCGCGCCACGGTCCGCTCCCCGGAGATCCGCTTCGGCGCCGCGGAAGGCGACGGGGCCCGGATCGACCTCCAGGGTGCGGCGGCCGCGGAGCTCGTGCTCGAGGCGCGGCGCGAGGGCGAGATCCTCGTCCGGGGCCCGGGAGGGCCCGCCGTCCACGCCACCCTCGCCGACGCGCGCGTGGACGCGGGCGGATACCCGACCCAGACCGCCGAGATCCTCCTCACCGGCGCCTCGCGGCTCGAGCTCGACGCGAGCGTCTCGGTGACCGGCGACGCCTGGGGCACGAGCGAGGTGGACAACATGCTCGGCGGGGCGGGCACGTGCGCGGTCGTCCTCCACGACGCCGCGAAGGCGTTCTGCCGCTGACGACCCCCTCGCTTCGCCCGTTTTCGCCTCCCGGGGGCCCCCGGGGAACCGGTCGTTCCGGATCCGGGCGCGCCCGTCTGAACGGCCGCTCGCGAAGTGTGATCGGCCCCTGGCCTCGGACCTCAGGCCTCGGGAACGGCGGCAGAGATGCATCTCCTGAGGCCTGAAGCCCGAGGCCTGAAGTCTGGGTGTTTCCGAATCGACCTCGGGCGTCTAGAATCCGCGGCCTCATGAGCGACGAGATCACCCCCGAGGTCGTGGCCCGCCACGGGCTCGAGCCGGACGAGTACGAGACGATCCAGCGCCACCTCGGGCGCGCGCCGAACCTCACCGAGCTCGGCGTGTTCTCGGTGATGTGGAGCGAGCACTGCTCCTACAAGTCCTCCCGGGTCCACCTGAAGACCTTTCCCACGACGGGCCCGCGCGTCCTCCAGGGGCCGGGCGAGAACGCGGGGGTCGTGGACCTCGGCGACGGGCTCGCCGCCGCCTTCAAGATGGAGAGCCACAACCACCCGAGCTACATCGAGCCCTACCAGGGCGCGGCGACGGGCGTGGGCGGCATCCTCCGTGACGTCTTCACGATGGGGGCGCGCCCCATCGCCTCGATGAACTCGCTCCGCTTCGGCGATCCCTCCCACCCGAAGACCGCCTACCTCCTCGAGGGCGTCGTCGCGGGCATCGGCGGCTACGGGAACTGCATCGGGGTCCCGACCGTGGGCGGCGAGGTGATGTTCCACCCGTCCTACGACGGCAACTGCCTCGTGAACGCCTTCACGCTCGGCATCCTGCCGGGGGACAGGATCTTCCGGGGCACCGCGGCCGGGGTCGGGAACCCGGTGATGTACGTCGGCGCGAAGACGGGGCGGGACGGCATCCACGGCGCGACGATGGCCTCCGCCGAGTTCGACGCCTCCACCGAGGAGAAGCGCCCGACCGTGCAGGTGGGCGACCCCTTCATGGAGAAGCTCCTCCTCGAGGCCTGCCTCGAGCTCTTCCGGACCGACGCCGTCGTCGGCATCCAGGACATGGGGGCGGCCGGGCTCACCTCCTCGTCGGTGGAGATGGCGGGGCGCGGCGGCAACGGGCTCGATCTCTTCCTCGACCAGGTCCCGCTCCGCGAGGAGGGGATGACCCCCTACGAGATCCTCCTCTCGGAGTCCCAGGAGCGGATGCTCCTCGTGGCCGCGGAGGGGAAGGAGGAGACGGTCCGGAAGATCTGCCGGAAGTGGGACCTCGACGTCGCGGTGATCGGGCGCGTGACCTCCTCCGGCCGCTGGCGCGCGCACTGGCGCGGCGAGGTCGTCGCCGACCTGCCGGTGGATCCCCTCACCGAGGGGGCGCCGAAGTACGAGCGGCCGATGAAGCCACACCCTGCGCTCCCCGCGCTCCACGCGTTCGACCTCTCGAAGCTCCCCGAGCCCGCCGACCTCGGGGCCTCGCTCCTCCGGCTCCTCGCGCGCCCGACGATCGCGTCGAAGGAGTGGGTGTACCGCCAGTACGATCACATGGTCCGGCTCGTCGGCGCGGTCCGGCCGGGCGGCGACGCGGCGGTCGTGCGGATCGCCGTTGGCGACGAGCGCCACGCGAGGAAGGGGATCGCCCTCTCCCTCGCCGCGAACGGCCGCTGGTGCTACCTCGATCCCCACCTCGGGGCGATGCACGCCGTGGCGGAGTGCGCCCGGAACATCGCCTGCGTCGGCGGCGAGCCCCTCGCGGTCACCGACTGCCTGAACTTCGGCAACCCGGAGAAGCCGGAGATCATGTGGCAGTTCGCCGAGTGCGTGCGCGGGATCGGGGACGCCTGCCGCGAGCTCGGGACGCCGGTCGTCTCCGGGAACGTCTCGCTCTACAACGAGACGGAGGGCCGCGGGATCTTCCCCACCCCGACCGTGGCGATGGTGGGGCTCGTGGAGCCCGTGGAGCGGACCTGCCAGAGCGCCTTCCGGAACGCCGGCGACGTCGTCGCCCTCGTGGGCGCGACCGCGGGCGAGGTGGGCGGCTCCGAGTACCTCGCCGCGGAGCACGGGAAGGAGGCGGGCCGGCCGCCCGCCCTCGATCTCGCGCGCGAGAAGGCGGTGCAGGAGACCGTCCGGCGCGCCGTGCGGGAGGGGCTCCTCACCTCCGCCCACGACTGCTCGGACGGCGGGCTCGCCGTCGCGCTCGCGGAGTGCTGCATGCTGGCCGAGGCCCCGGCGGACGGGTCCCCTCCGGCCTGGATCGGCGCGGCGGTCCGCGTCCCCTTCCCGGTCCGGAAGGACTTCGTCCTCTTCGGCGAGGACGCGAGCCGGATCGTCGTCTCCCTCCCGAACGCGAACGCCCGCAGGCTCCTCGAGATCGCCGGGGAGTGCGGAGCGCCGGTGGTCCGGCTCGGGGTCGTGGGGGGGGATCGGCTCGAGATCCAGGGCGCGCTCTCCGTCCCCGTCGCCGATCTCGCGAAGGCCTGGCGGGAGGGGATCCCGAGCGTCCTCCGCCGGGACGCGGCCCACTTCTCGACCTCGCATCAGAAGTGATCGGCCCCGGCCCGGGTCGCCCAGAAAAAATCGTTCGGCCGGTCCGGCCGACCCAGGCCCGGGGTCCGGCGCAACCCCGGGTCTGCGCCGGGTCCGCCAAGGGCGCGGAATCCCGGGCCGCCACCGGGTGGGCACCTTGCAGGAGTCCTGCGAAGGGTTCCCTCGATGCTGGCCGAGTACGCGATCGTCTTCGTTCGGGCTCCGAAGGAGCGGCTCGTCGCCGCGGAGCGGCTCGTCTGCTCGCTGCCCGGCTTCCTCGGCGGCGGGGTCGCCGAGTGCGACCTCCACCACTGCGCGGCCTCGGGGTACCTCGCCGCGGTCCTCCGCGGCGCCCGGGAGGTCTTCCGGCCCGAGGTCGTGGCGCGGATCGGCTTCTGGGCCGCGCGGGTCGGGGCGCGCGGGTTCCTCGTGGGCGATCTCTCCCCCGAGGAGCAGGAGCGCTTCCGGGCGGAGCTCCGGCTCTGCGAGCGGACGGTGGAGGGGACCCTGCTCGGACAGATCGAGGAGATCGGCGGGAGGTTCCTCCGGGCCCTCGGCTCGCCGCTCCCCCAGCGGCCCGTCGCCCGGCTCGTCCTCGGCGTGGACCTCGACGGGCCGGGAGGGCGCGGGATCCACTACCGCCCGGAGAGCCGCGCGCTCCTCGTCGCGGGCGCGCTCGCCCCGCCGCGAGGCGACCAGCTCGCGGTCGCGGTTCGGGAGCACCGGCTGCCGCGCCCGGTGGAGGGCTGGGCCACCGTGGTCGAGGTGCGCGGGCGGGAGGAGGCGGGTCCGGGCAAGCCCGCGGGCTTCGTCCTGCGGATCGAGGGACCCGCCGCCCTCCACGAACTCCTCGCCGCGCGGGCGCGCGACGAGAAGGCGCAGGAGGTCCGGGCCGCCCCCAGGTTCCCGGTGAAGGCGCCCGTCGCCGTGAGGCCGGCGCCGCCGCGGGCGGCCGCGCCGGCGGTCCTCGTCCCGCCGCCTCCCCCCGCGCACGCG
>JBBIPT010000078.1:0-15133 GCA_037442705.1 Anaeromyxobacter sp. | reverse complement strand
GGCGCCCGAGGAGGGAGCAGCGGAGGCGTAGCAGCGCTACGTCGAGCAGCGCACCGACGAGGCCGCCCGCCGCAGCGAGAGGATCGGCGCTCGCAGTAGTCATTACGCCTGGGTCGCGGCACTCAGTTCCCCCCCGCGCCGAGGACCGCCCAGAGGATCGCCGCGGCCGCGACGACCATGATGGCGGCGTACCGCTGCACGTCGCCGTCCTGGACGAGCCGCACGACCCCGCCCAGCCGCGCCACGAGCCGCGGGACCCCGTTCACGAAGACCCCGTCGATCGTGGCCACGTCGACGATCTTCCAGAGGGCCCGCGCGACCGCCCGCACCGGCTGGAGGACCATCGCCTCGTAGAGCTCGTCCACCCGGAACTTCTCCCAGGCGAGCTGGTAGAGCCGAGGGAACCGGTACATGAGCCGGTCCGGCGCGTCCCGACCGGCGCCCCCGTACATCCAGGCGGCGACGGCGGTGCCGGCGGCGGCGATGCCCCAGGCGGCGAAGTACGGCCAGGCGGGGTGCGCCCCCGCGTGGAAGTGGCCGCTCTTCAGGAGGACCGCGGTGCCGGGCTCGAAGACCCGGGCGACGAAGTGCTCGAAGACGTGGCCGAGGGGCCCCTGGACGGGCAGGGCGAGGACGAGCGCCACGATCGCGAGGAGGGCGAGGACGAGGAGCGGGATCGTCATCACCGGGGAGGACTCGTGGGCGTGCTCCGCCGCGTGGGTCCTCGGCTTCCCGAAGAAGGTGAGGAAGAACAGGCGGGACATGTAGAAGGCGGTGCCGAGCGCGGCCAAGGCGCCGAGCCCGTAGGCCCACTGCCCGACCGAGTGCCAGGCCGCGTTGTGGCTGAAGAGCGCGTTCCCGAGGATCGCGTCCTTCGACCAGAAGCCCGAGAGCGGCACGAAGCCGGTGATCGCGAGGGTCGAGATCCCGAAGGTGAGGGCGGTGAGCGGCATCTTCTTCCAGAGTCCGCCCATCTTCTGGATGTCGGTCTGGTCGCCCATCCCGTGCATCACCGAGCCCGCCCCGAGGAAGAGGCAGGCCTTGAAGAAGGCGTGGGTGACGAGGTGGAGGATCCCGGCCCACCAGGCCCCGACGCCGACGCCGATGAACATGAAGCCGAGCTGGCTCACCGTGGAGTAGGCGAGCACCTTCTTGATGTCGTTCTGGACGAAGGCGATCGCCGCGGCGAAGACCGCCGTGAGCGCGCCGACGATCGTCACCGTCGCCATCGCCGCGGGGGCGAGGCTGAAGAGGTAGGCGTTCCGCGCGACGAGGTAGACGCCGGCCGTGACCATCGTGGCCGCGTGGATGAGGGCGGAGACCGGGGTCGGGCCGGCCATCGCGTCGGGGAGCCAGACGTAGAGCGGGAGCTGGGCCGACTTGCCGGCCGCCCCGACGAAGAGGCCGAGGAGCGCGAACGTGATCGCCGCCTCGAACGTCCAGCCCGCGAAGAGCCCGCCCTGGATCGTGGCGGCCGGCTGGATCCGCCCGGCGAGGGCGGCGAGCTCCTGGTAGTTCGCCGTGCCGAAGAGGGAGAAGAGGGCGAAGAGGCCGATGAGGAAGCCGAAGTCGCCGATCCGGTTCGTCACGAACGCCTTGCGGCCGGCGAAGGCCTTCTCCTCGTCCTTGTACCAGAAGCCGATGAGGAGGTAGCTGCAGAGGCCGACGCCCTCCCACCCGACGAAGGTGAGGACGAGGGTGTCGCCGAGGACGAGCGTGAGCATCGCCGCGACGAAGAGGTTCAGGTATGTGAAGAAGCGCGCGTACCCGGCGTCGTCCTCGTGGGACATGTAGGACGCCGAGTAGACGTGGATCAGCGTCCCCACGCCGGTGACGACCATGAGCATCGTCCCGCTGAGCCGGTCGACGAGCAGCCCCCAGCCGATGGAGACGATGGCCCGGCCGTCGGGCCCCGCGACCTGGATCCAGGGCTCGCCCCGGAACTGGAGGGTGCGGCCCCAGAGGGTCCAGTAGAAGGCCAGGGAGGCCACGGCGAGGGACCCCACCATCGCCAGGACGGCGACGAGGGTGACGTTCCTCTTGCCGAGCCTTCGCCCGGCGAGCCCGTTCACGATGGCGCCCGCCAGCGGGAACAGGATGATGGCCCACAATGAGGCCTGCGTAGCAAGCGGAGAGGCTACGATGGAGGGCATAGGAGTGGGGCGAAGGATTACCCTCTCGGCAGGGGTTAGACAAGTGCCTTCGAGACCGATTTCCCGGGGGAGTTTGCGGACATGACCGCTCCAAATTCGGACGCCGCCGCCCTCGCGGAGGCGCGAAAGATCCCCAGGGCGGACCGGCTCCTCGACGCCGCGGACCGGGCCGGCCTCGTCGCCCGGATCGGGCGGGGCCCGGTGATGGAGGCGGTCCGGGCCGCCCTGGACCGGATCAGGCAGGAGGTCCTCGCGGGCGCCCCCTGCCCCGCCCCGGAGGCCTTCGAGCGGGACCTCCTCGACGGGCTCCGGGCGGCCTCCCGGGGATCCCTCCGGGCGGTCGTGAACGCGACCGGCGTCGTCGTCCACACGAACCTCGGCCGGGCCCCCCTCTCCGCGGAGTCGATCGAGGCGATGGCCCTCGCCGCCCGCGGCTACTCGAACCTCGAGTACGACCTCGCGAAGGGGGAGCGCGGGGACCGGTACGGCCACGCCGAGGGGGCGCTCCGCCGGCTCACGGGGGCCGGGGCGGCCGTGGCGGTGAACAACAACGCCGCCGCCGTGATGCTCGCGCTCGCCGCGCTGATCGAGGGGAGACCGTCCCGGGGGGACGCCCCGGGCCCCTCCGGCGCCGTCCCCCGGGAAGCGGGTCCCGCGGACGCACGGGAGGGCGAGGGGCGCCCCGAGGTCGTCGTCTCCCGCGGCCAGCTCGTGGAGATCGGGGGCGGCTTCCGGATCCCCGACGTCCTCCGCCGCTCCGGCGCCGCCCTCGTCGAGGTGGGGACGACGAACCGGACCTACGCCCGCGACTTCGAGGAGGCGATCGGCCCGAGGACCCGGGTCCTCCTCCACGTCCACCGCTCGAACTTCCGGCAGAGCGGCTTCACCCACGACACGACGCTCGAGGAGCTCGTCCGGATCGGGCGCGAGCGGGCGCTCTGGGTCGTGGACGACCTCGGCTCCGGGACGCTCCTCGAGACCCTCCCCTTCGGACTCGGCGAGGAGCCGACCGTCCAGGCGCGCGTCCGGACCGGCGCCGACCTCATCTGCTTCTCCGGGGACAAGCTCCTCGGCGGGCCGCAGGCCGGGCTCCTCGTGGGACGCGAGGAGGCGGTCCGGCGCGTGAAGCGCCACCCGCTCCTCCGCGCGCTCCGGCTCGACAAGGCGACGATCGCCGGGCTCTCGGCGACGCTCGCGCACTACGAGCGGGGCGAGGCGACGTCGAGGATCCCCGTCTGGCGAGCGATCGCGCAGCCGGAGGGGGCGCTCGAGGCGCGCGCGCGGGCCTGGCGCTCCGCGCTCGGCCCCCCGGGCGCGGGCTGCGAGGTGCGGAGGAGCACGTCCGCGGTCGGGGGCGGCTCCCTCCCGGAGGTCACGCTCCCCACCGCCGTGCTCGCCCTCCCCGGCGGGGAGCCGGACGCGCTCCTCGCCCGGCTCCGGGAGGGCGATCCGCCGATCGTCGCCCGCATCGAGGAGGACCGCGTGGTCCTCGATCCGCGGACCGTGCTCCCGGGCGAGGACGAGGCCGTGATCGCGGGCGTGCGGGCGGCGCTCGGGGCGGGGTGATCGCCGCGGGGCGTTCGTGACTCGGAGGAGTCCTGGCCGGATCCGTTCGCCCTGAGCCTGTCGAAGGGCGAGCGGATCCAGACCTGTGGTCTAAGGATTGAACCTGTACCCGACCCCCCGGACCGTCTCGAGGTGGCGGGGGTCCTCCGCGTCGTCCCCGATGTGGGCCCGCAGCCGCGCGACGAAGTTGTCCACGGTCCGTGCGGTCCCGAAGTAGCGGGATCCCCAGACCGCCTCCATGAGCTGCTCCCGGGAGAAGACCCGCTCCGGGTGGGTGACGAACCAGGCGAGGAGGTCGAACTCGCGGCTCGTGAGGTCGAGCGTCTGGCCCTTCGCGCGGGCCCGCCGGGCCTCGAGGTCGATCTCGACGTCCCCCACCCTGCGGATCGCCCGGCTCGGGCCGGTCTCGCCCCGGGCGCGGCGGCGCCGGAGGAGCGCGTCGATCCGGGCGAGCAGCTCCTTCAGGCCGAACGGCTTCGTCATGTAGTCGTCGGCGCCGAGCTGGAGGCCCGCCACCTTGTCCGACTCCTGCCCCTTCGCGGAGAGGATGAGGACGGGCAGCTCCGGATCGTCCCTGCGGATCTCCCTTACGATGTCGAGCCCGCCGAGCCGGGGGAGCATCACGTCCACGACGACGAGGTCCGGCCTCTCGGCGCGGGCGAGGCGGAGCCCCGTCTCCCCGTCCGTCGCGGAGCGGACGAGGTAGCCCTCCATCCCCAGGTTGAGCTGGAGGCCGCGGAGGATGGAGGGGTCGTCCTCGATCACCAGGATCTTCTCGGCCACGCGGGTCCTCCCTACGCCCTCTGCCGCCAGCGCGCGGCGGCGAGCTCCGGCTCGGCCTTCGGCTCGGCGACGGGGAGCACGATGGTGAAGGTCGCCCCCTGCCCCGGCTGGCTCGCGACGCTCACCTTCCCCCCGTGCGCGGCGACGATGTGCTTCACCATGGAGAGGCCGAGCCCCGTCCCCTCCACCGGTCGCTCGGCGCCCTGGACCCGGTAGAACTTGTCGAAGATCCGCTTCTGGTCGCGGGGGGCGATCCCGGGGCCGTTGTCGGTCACCCGGACGTGGACCGCGGGCCCGTGGCGGCTCGCGACGACCGCGATCCGCTTCTCCGGCCCGGTGTACTTGTGGGCGTTGTTCAGGAGGTTCAGGATCGCCTCCACGAGCGCCTCGCGGTCGGCCCAGACTACGGGGAGATCCTGCGCGACGTCCCTCGTGAGCTCGGCCGGGGCGTGGAGGAGCTGCGGCGCGAAGGCCTCGAGCGCGGCGTCCACGATCGGCCCCAGGGGCTGGCGGCGGAGGTCGTAGGTCCGGCGGCCCGACTCCATCCGGGCCCAGTCGAGGAGCCGGTTGATGAGGCCGGAGAGCCGCCCCGTCTCCTCCGCGAGGATCTCGAGCGCCTCGGACTGGCGGGCGGGGTCCTGGAGCCGCCCGAGCTGCAGGGTCTCCACGAACATCCGGATCGAGGTGAGGGGAGTCCGCAGGTCGTGGGAGACCTTGTTCACGAAGTCGGTCTGGAGCTTCGCGACCCGGGCCTCGCGGTAGAGCACCGCGAGGGTGGCGGCCGTGCCGCCGATCGTCGTCGCGACGAGGGCGAGGATGAGGCCGCCGAAGACGTAGTCGTGGGGGTAGGACCCGTAGACGAGGATCAGGATCCCCACGGTGAGCATGAGCGCCGCGGGGACGAAGACGAACCCGATGACGAGGGGGAAGACGCGGCGGAGCTTCACGGGATCATCTTAGTACGGCCGCCCGGCGCGCGACGGCCCCCGGCGCCGCGAACGACGCCGGGGGCCGCGTTCCTGCGGGCCGCCGCGATCCTACGGCCGGCGCCGGTGGACCTCGGCGACGTCGAACAGCTTGCCGCTCCCGTGGCAGACCGCGCACGACTCCACCCCGCCCGCGGTCGTGTTCAGCGCCGCGTGCGCCGCCACCGCCGACGAGTCGTGGCAGCTCGTGCAGGCGGACGCCATCGGCTGGACGAAGGTCTGCGAGCCGGGCACCGCCGCCCAGGCGTTGCAGAGGTCGTTCCCGTCGGCCGCCGGAACCTCTCCGCAGTTCCAGACCTCGTACTTCGTCGGCAGGACCGCCCGCTCCGGCAGCGCCCAGGTCGGCGTCTGCCCGGCCGCGGGCGCGAGGTGGCAGGTCTGGCAGTTCGCGAGGTCGCCGGGGAACGTGCCGGCGAAGGTGGTCTGCGTGCCGGCGGGGTTCGTCGCGCTCGGGGTCGGGTTCGCCCCGAGGACGTAGGTGTTCGCGAGCGCGCCCGCCGCGTGGACCTTGTGGATCATCACCGTGAAGTGGACCGAGTTCGGGGTGAGGGTCCACGGCTGGCCGCTGCCGGGGACGGCGCCCCGGCTCGACTGCTCCCAGCGCTCCGCCCGCTCGTCGTTCACGTTGTTCGGGTTGTGGCAGAAGGCGCAGTAGCGCGCGTTCTGGCGCGACTGCGACCCGTGGAAGCCGAGGTCCACGTGGCAGGAGTTGCACTTCGCGTCGTCCACGATCTCGCGGCGCGGGACGGCCGTGCCGCCGGTCACCGCCGCGTAGATCACCGAGGACTCCTGCACGTCGTAGGCCTTCTCCGCCGTGCCGTTCACCGACATGATCGAGGCCTCGACGCCGATCGCGATCGTCCCGGCCGCGCTCGCCGGCAGGACCGGCAGGGTCGCCCGGAACTGGCCGGGCGTGCCCGTCGCGACGAGCCCCGCCACGTTGGCGACGGTGTTGAAGTTCGTCGACTGGACGTACCCGGCCGCCGCCGGCGCGCCGAACCCGGAGTAGTCGGTCGTCGGCCCCGCGATCGTGAAGCGGAGGGTGTTCATGAGGAGGTTCGTCGTGGAGCCGGGCCGGAGCGTCTGGTTCTTCACGTCGTAGGGGACCCCGTCCACGGTGACCGTGAAGGTGACCTCGGGGGCCGCGCCCGGCGCGACGTTCGTCGCGCCGTCGAGGGTGAGGGCGAGGGTCTTCGGGGTGAAGAGGACGTTCGTCACCGTGTCGTAGTCCCAGGAGTGGGACTTCGAGACGGTCGCGCCCGTCGCGCCGTCCGCCGCGTGACAGATCGTGCAGTTCGTGTCGTCCGCCTGGGCGCCGCCGGCGTGGTTCGTCCCGGCCACCCAGTCCACGGTGTAGTGGCAGGAGCCGCAGGCGTTGCGCGAGGGCCTCGTCTTCCAGTTGTCGGCCTGGGCCCCCTGCTGGTGGCAGACCTGGCAGTTCCGGATGGTGTTCGCCGGGGGTGCGAAGGCGACGTTCGAGAAGTCGAAGAGCCGCTGCTGGAAGCCGACGACCTGGTACGAGTACGGCGTCGGGTTGGTCCCGTCGGTCGGCTGCTGGCCGCGGTGGATCCGGTGGATCATCACGCGGAAGTCGACCACGTTCCCGGTCTCGGGGTCGGTGGACTGGGGCGAGTGGCAGGTGAGGCAGAGCCCGACCGTGCGCCGGTTGTCGTGCGCCTGCATGTTCTGGTGGCAGACGTTGCAGGCCGCGTCGGCCACGACCTCGCGCGGGGTCGCGGCGCCGCCCGCGGGCACGAAGTGGAACGAGGTGCCCACCGGGTAGCCGACGCCGCCGAAGGTGCGCGTCGCCCAGAGCCCCACCGTGTGGACGAGGGCCGGGTCGGCCGCGGCGTAGGTCGCGCCCGCCGGCGTCCCGAAGGTGGCGGTGTACTCGCCCGTGGCGATCGTCCCGTAGGAGACGTCCGCGCGGACGGCCTGGGTCGCG
The DNA here is from genome assembly GCA_037442705.1 of Anaeromyxobacter sp. Taxonomy (GTDB): domain Bacteria; phylum Myxococcota; class Myxococcia; order Myxococcales; family Anaeromyxobacteraceae; genus Anaeromyxobacter. The sequence continues at coordinate 7,700 of JBBIPT010000078.1, read as the reverse complement.
CTCGGGAGGACCGGGGGCTGCGTGGCCCCGGTGAAGTCGAGGTAGTTCGCGCCGGCGACGCTGCGCTCGTACAGGCTCGTGTAGACGCCGCTCGTCGCGTTCCGCGCCGCGAGGGTCCAGCGGAGGCCAGCGGTCCCGAAGGTGCCCGCCGCGAGCTCGGCCGGCAGGTCGATCGGGTTGCCCTGCGCGTCCTTCACCCGGAACCGGGCGGTGGGGCTGCCGGTCGCCGGGGCGGTCGCCGAGAGGATCTCGAGCTGGAGGCCGGCGCCGGGGGGCGTCGGCAGGCCCGGCCCGGTGGGCCCCGTCGGCCCCGTCGGCCCCGTCGGCCCTGTCGGCCCGGTCGGCCCCGTCGAGCCGGCGGGCCCCTGGGATCCGTCGTCACCCGTGCATCCGGCCAGTGCCAGGGCACATGCGAACGCCGCTGCGCCCAGGCGCCTCGTGAAGTCGGTCCTCATCGCGCTCCTCCGCCCGGCGAGGGATGCGCGGCCGCCCGCGGCACGCAAGGAAGGCTCGCCGAAGAACTGCAATCAAAGAGGTGCGCGTTTGTGGGAGTCAACCCTTCGCGCGAGGAACGTTCGCTACCGGCGTGACGGCGGGCGCTTGACCGTGCGTCCCATCGGGTCCGGCGCGGATCGGGGTCGCGCGCGGGCTTTCTCCCGTCCCCTCGCGGCCTTCGGCGCGTAAGCGATCTTCCGCCGAAGGTTCCGCACGTCCCGGGAGGGAGGCGCCGTCCGCGGGCCGGAAGACGACGGCCCCCGGCGCCGCGGTGGGCGCCGGGGGCCTCGTTCGCATCGGCCGACGCTTCGGCTACCGCCGCGGCTGGTGGACCTGGAAGACGTCCCAGGTGCTGCCCGGGCCGTGGCAGACCGCGCAGGTCTCGGTCTCGTTCGGATAGACGCCGAGCGTGTTGAGATCCGCGTGCGCCTTCGCCGCGTCGCTGTCGTGGCAGCTCGTGCAGGCCGCCTTCTGCGGCGGGATGAACGTGCTCACGACGGCGAAGCCCGCGGGGTGCGGCTGGGCCGGATCCCCGTTGTCGCAGACGTTGTCCGCGTCGAGGCCGGGGACCTCCTCGCAGGTGAAGGTCTGCGAGAGCGTCCCGAGCACGGTCGGGCCCGGGAGCCCGTAGGTGCCCGCCCGGTGGCAGACCTGGCAGTTCCCGAGGTCACCCACGAACGGGTTCGAGAACGTCGTCGCATCCGCGAGCGGATCCGTGCCGAGGCTGCGATCCGTGCCGAGCGTGTACGTGTTCGAGAGCGCGCCCCCGGCGTGGACCTTGTGGACCATCGTCGAGAACTGCACCGACTCCGGGGTCTTCGTGAACGGCAGGCCCGTCGCCGGGTCGATCTCGAACCGGCTCGTCCGCTCGTCGTTCACGTTGTTCGCGTTGTGGCACATCGAGCAGACGTCCGGCGTCTTCCGGCCGCTCGTCCCGTGGAAGGACAGGTCGGAGTGGCAGGCGTTGCACTTCGCGTTGTCCGCGATGAGCCGGCGCGCCTGCGCCGTCCCGCCGCCCACCGCCGCGTAGAACACCGAGGCCGCGTCCATCGTCACGGTCCGGGTGTTCGCGCCGATCGTCTCGTTGATGGAGCCGGTCGGCACGACGCCGATCGACCCGGCCGCGCCGGCCGGGAGGGCGACCGTGGACGTGTAGGTCCACTGGCCGGGGGTGGCGGTGGCGGTCACGTTCGGGGTCGCGCCCCGCAGCGTCACGGTCGGCGTGAAGTAGCCGAGCGCGTTCGGCCCGCCCGCACCGGAGTAGTCGCTCGTCGGGCCGGCGACGATGAAGCCGACCGACACGGCCGCACCGACGCCGGTGGCGAAGCTGGTCACCGGCGCGCCGTCCACGGTCACCGTGAAGGTGATCGTCGGGGCGGTGGACGGGGCGACGGTCGTCACGGAGTCGATGGTGATCTGGAGCGACCGGCCCACGAAGAGCTGGTCGTTCGAGGCCGTGCGGAGCGCCGAGTGCATGACCTCGATCGGGCGCATGGCGGACGGCCCGACGTGGCAGACGGCGCAGCCCGAGTCGTCGGCGAAGCCGGCGAGGTGGGTCGTCGCGTCGAGATCCGCGGCGAGGCCGGGCACGCCGGTGTGGCAGGAGCCGCAGGCGGCGCGGGAGGGCTTCGTCTTCCAGTTGTCCGCGTCACCGCCCGAGCCGGAGTGGCAGTTCGAGCAGTCCTTCACGGAGTTCGAGGGCGGGAAGACCACCTTGCCGTAGTCGTGGACCGCGGAGGCCGGCAGCGTCGCCGGGTTGCCCGGGGCGAAGCCGACGATCTCGTAGCCGGAGATCCCCGAGTGGATCCGGTGGACCATCACGCGGAAGTCGACGGTGTTGCCCGACTCCGGATCGGTCGTCTGCGGGGAGTGGCAGGTGAGGCAGAGCCCGACCGTCCGGCGCGTGTCGTGCGCCTGCATGTTCTGGTGGCAGGCGTTGCAGGACGCGTCCTGGACGACGCCCCGCGCGGCGGCGGCGGCGCCCGTGGACGGGACGAAATCGAAGCTCGCGGAGCGGGGATAGGCGACGCCGTCGAACGTCCGGGTGGTCCAGACGCCGACGGTGTGGACCGCGCTCTGGGAAGCCGGAGTGTAGGTCGAGCCGGCCGGCGTCGCGTAGGTGGCGATGTACTCACCCTTCGCGACCGTCGTGTAGGAGACCGAGGCGCGGATGGCCTGGTTCGCGCTCGCCAGGGCCGGGGCCGTGCTCGTCCCGGTCGCCGGGTCGATGAAGTTCTTCCCCGCCACGGACGCCTCGTAGAGGCTCGTGTAGACGCCGGTCGTGGCGTTGCGCGCGCCGATCACCCAGCGCGGGCCGCTCCCGAACGCCCCGGCGGCGATCTCGGCCGGCAGGTCGATCGGGTTGCCCTGCGCATCGGTGACCCGGAAGCGGACGGTCGGATCACCGGCCACGGGAGCCGTCGCCGAGAGGATCTGGATCTCGACGCCCGCGCCCGGCGGGATGGGAAGGCCGGGGCCGGTCGGCCCGGTCGGACCCGTCGGCCCGGTCGGACCCGTCGGCCCGGTAGGACCCGTCGGCCCGGTCGGACCCGTGGCGCCCTGCGGGCCCGTGTCGCCGGTGCATCCGCCGAGGGCGAAGACCCCGGCGAGGGCGACCGTTGCTGCACGCACGAAAAGACGATTCATGTGCACCTCCGAGCTGCGTGAGTGAGACGGTGGCGTGAACGCCTGCATGCGGCGTGCAACCTCGGCTCCCTCCGGGGGAGCCCTGCGCGGGGACCACGAAATTGCGCGACCGGCGCGCCCCTTTCGCGGCCTGCGCTGAAATGCCCAGGATGCCCGCGCGCTTCAGCCGCGCCGGCGCCGCGTCAGAGTGCGCCGCTTCGCGCGCAACCCATGCGCCAGCGGAGCGAACGATCGCTTTGGGTGCGGGGACCTCGGGCGGGCTGCGCTGCCTGCCCCAGGGCTGGGGCAACTGCCCCAGGCCCCCCACGGGGAGTGGACGTCCGGCGCCACCCAGGGGGCCGAGATCACCCCCCCGGCGACGGATCCGTCCATCACGTCGAGTGGAAAGGACGCTGCGCCCTGCCCCGCTCCACGAGGAGCGGCGCCGGGGCGAACCGCTCCCCGTGCCTCGCCCGGAGCGCCTCCAGCTTCTCGAGGAGGGCCTTCGTCCCGAGCTCGTCCGCCCAGCGGAACGGCCCTCCGAGGAAGGGCGGGAAGCCGAGCCCGAAGATCGCGCCGATGTCCCCGTCGCGCGGGCTCCGGAGGATCCCCTCGCCGAGGCAGTGGATCGCCTCGTTCACCATCTGGAGGGCGATCCGATCCCGGATCTCCCCTGCGGGGAAGGGCTTGCGGGTGCGGCCGCCCGGGACGAGGTCGTAGACGGTCTCGTCCACCTTCTTCTCCTTCCCCTTCCCGCCGGCGCCGTAGAGGTAGAAGCCCTTCCCGTTCTTGCGGCCGAGCCGGCCGGCGGCGACGACGGCGTGGAGCGCCTCGGGCGGGGCCATCCGGTCGCCGAAGGCGGCGTGGAGGATCTTCCCCACCTTCTCGCCCACGTCGATCCCCACCTCGTCGAGGAGCGTGATCGGCCCCACCGGGAAGCCGAAGGCGACGAGGGCCCGGTCGATCTCCTCGACCGCCGCCCCCTCGAGGAGGACGCGCGCCGCCTCGTTCATGTAGGGAGCGAGGATCCGGCTCGTGTAGAACCCGGGGCCGTCCCGGACGACGATCACCGTCTTCCCCTGCTTCTTCCCCACCGCCACCGCCGTGGCGATCGCCTCCTTCGAGGTCTTCTCCGTGACCACGATCTCGAGGAGCGGCATCCTGTGGACCGGGGAGAAGTAGTGCATCCCGAGGACGTTCTCGGGGCGCCGGGAGGCCTCGGCGATCTTGGCGATCGGGATCGAGGACGTGTTCGACGCGAAGATGGCCCGGTCGTTCACCGCCTCGAACGCCTTCACCATCTCGTGCTTCAGGGCGAGGTCCTCGAAGACCGCCTCGACGAGGAGGTCCACGGACTCGAACCCGGACCAGTCGGTCGTGGCCGTGACGAGCCGCATCCGGTCCGCCCGCTCCAGCCGGTCGATGGAGCGGCGCTTCACGCGCTCGTCCAGGATCGACCGGACCGACCCGACCGCCCGCGCCGCGGCGTCGCCGTCCCGCTCCCGCACCCGCGCCGGGATCCCGGCGTTCGCGCTCACGTAGGCGATCCCGCTCCCCATGAGCCCGCCCCCGAGGATCCCGATCCGCTCCACCTTCCGCGGCTTCACCGAGGGGTCGTCCGTGCCCCCGTCCTTCTTCAGGGCCGTCGTGGCGAAGAAGATCTCCATGAGCCGGCGGGCGACGTCCGACACCGCGAGCTCCCCGAAGAGCCTCGCCTCCCGCTCGAGCCCCTTCGCGAACCCCTTCTGGTAGCCGTGCTCCACCGCCTCGAGCGCGCGGACCGGCGCGGGGTAGTGCCCCTTCGTCTTCGCGAGCAAGAGCTTGCGCGCCTGCCGGAAGAGCACCTCCCGCCCGAGGAAGTTCTCCTCGAGGGCGGCGCGGGTCACCGCGGCGACCGCGCCGAGCTTCCTGCGCCGCTCCCGCCGGAGCTTCCCGCTCGCGAGGGCGGCGGCGCGCGCGCGCGCCACGGAGAGGAGGAGCTCCTTCGGCACCGCCTCGTCCACGAGGCCGAGCCGGAGCGCCTTCCTCGCCTTCACGCTCTTCCCCGCGAGGATCATGTCCAGGGCCGCCTGGATCCCGACGAGGCGCGGGAGGCGCTGCGTGCCCCCCGCCCCGGGGAGGAGGCCGAGCTGGACCTCGGGGAGGCCGAGGGTGGTCCTCGGATCGTCGGTGGCGATCCGGTAGTGGCAGGCGAGCGCCCACTCGAGCCCGCCGCCCAGGCACGTCCCGTGGACCGCGGCGACGACGGGCTTCGGGAACCGCTCCAGCCGGTCGAAGACCGCCTGCCCGTCCCGCGCGAGCTTCTCCGCCGAGGCGGCGTCCCTCACGCCCTGCAACATCTCGATCCGGGCGCCCGCGACGAAGCCGTCGGGCTTCCCGCTCGCGAGGACGATCGCCCGGACGGCGCCGTCCTTCTCCAGCCGGTCGAGGAGCGACACGAACTCGAGCATCGCCTCCGGGAAGATCGTGTTCACCTTCTCGCCCGGCTCGTCGAGGAGGAGCGTCGCGACGCCGTCCGCCGCCTCGACGCGGAAGTTCTCGAGCTTCGGGAGCTCGTTCCCTGCGTTCGCCATGTCGTCCTCCCTCGGGTTCCGGATCACTCGCGCTCGAGGACCATCGCCGCGCCGAGCGCCCCCGCGGCGCAGGCGGTGAGGAGCGCCCGCTGGCCCTTCCGGCGGTCGAGCTCCCGGATCGTCTGCAGGATCATCCGGGCGCCGGTCGCGGCGAAGGGGTGGCCGAGCGCGATGGAGCCGCCGTTCACGTTGAGCTTCGCCGGATCGACCTCGCCGAGGGGCGCCTTGCGCCCGAGCTCCTTCTCCGCGAAGGTCCTCGAGGCGAAGGCCTGGAGGTTCGAGAGGACCTGGGCGGCGAAGGCCTCGTGCATGTCCACGAGATCCACGTCGGCGAGCCCGAGCCCGCCCGCCCGGTCGAGCGCGATCGGCGCGGCGTAGGCCGGCCCCTGGAGGAGCTGGTCCTTCGGGTCGAGCGCCGCGTAGGCCCAGGAGCGGACGAAGGCGAGCGGCCGGAGGCCGAGGGCCCGCGCCTTCTCCTCGCTCACGAGGACGAGCGCGGCCGCGCCGTCGGTGAGGGGGGAGGCGTTCCCGGCGGTGATGGTCCCGTACTTCCGGTCGAAGACCGGCCTGAGCTGCGCGAGGGCCTCCACGGTCGTGTCCTCGCGGACGATGTTGTCCCGCGCGCTCGTCCGCTCGTACCGCGGCGGCACGGGGACGGCCATCACCTCGCCGTCGAACCGTCCGGCCCTCCAGGCCGCGGCGGCCCGCGCGTGGCTCCGGTGAGCGAGCTCGTCCTGGGCCTCCCGGGAGATCCCGTTCTTGCGGGCCATGAGCTCGGCGCTCTCTCCCATCGTGAGGCCGGTCGTCGGCTCCTTCAGGGCGGGCGGGACGGGGGCGAGGTCCTTCGGGCGGAGGCCGGCGAGGATCTCGAGCCGCGCCGCGAGCCCCTTCGCGCGCGAGAGCTCCACGAGCGCCTGGGCGAGGGTGCGCGAGGCGAAGATGGGCGCGTCGGAGATCGACTCGGCCCCTCCCGCGATCACGACGTCGGCGTGGCCGAGCTGGATCTGCGAGGCCGCGTCGCTCGTCGCCTGGAGCGACGTCGCGCAGGCCCGCGCCACGGTGTGGGCCTGCGCGCTCCGCGGCAGCTGCGTCCGCAGCACCATCTCCCGGCCGATGAGCGTCACCGTGGGGGACGGGACCACCTGCCCGAAGACGACCGCGTCGTACTCCTCCGGCGCGATCCCGGCCCGGGCGACGAGCTCGTTCACGACGACCGCGCCGAGGTCCACGGCGGTGAGCCCCTTGAAGTCGGTGCCCGCCTTGACGAAGGGGGTCCGCAGCCCGGCGACGATCGCGGCGCGGCGGCCCGGAGGAGGAGAGACGTTCGTGCCCATGGTGGACGCTCCCGCTGACTCGTGAATCGGTCGGACTTCCCGGACAGTTCTAGTGGTCATGGCGCAAAGCGTCAACAGCGGGCTGCGGGCGCTTCCCCGTCCCTTGCGCCCGGACCCGCCTCCCGGCGACCATCCGGCCATGAGGCGCTCCCGCGAGCTGAAGCCCCTGTCGAGCGAGCACCACCAGGCGCTCCTCGTCGCCTTCCAGCTCAAGCAGGGGCTCGCGGGGCACGCCGACTCCGCAGGCGCGCCGAAGGACCTCCCCGGCCTCCTCGGCCTCGCGCGGGGGCTCGAGGAGCAGGTGCTCCGCTCGCACGCCCGCGCCGAGGAGGAGGTGCTCGGCCTCCACGTCGCGCCCGCCGACATGGCGAGGCTCCGCGCGGAGCACGCCGAGCTCTCGCGCCTCATCGGCGCGACCCGCACCGCGCGCCAGGGCGACCTGCGGGGCTACCTCGGGGCGTACGCCGAGCTCCTCGAGCGCCACATCCGCTGGGAGGAGCGGGAGCTCTTCCCGCGGGCCGAGGGGACGGTGGACGCTGCGACCCTCGCCACCATCGGAGGCGAGCTCGAGCGGCGGCTCGTCCTCGCGCGGCCGGACGGCCGCGGCGCGCGCCGGTAGGAGCCGCATCCGCAGCCGCATCCGCAGCCGCACCCGCATCCGCTTCCGCACCCG
>JBBIPT010000077.1:0-15163 GCA_037442705.1 Anaeromyxobacter sp. | reverse complement strand
CCCGCCGGGGCGACGGCCGCGGGCCCGGACGCGGCCGCAGGATCGGCGCCCTTCACGGCGTAGCCCTTCGCCTGGATGTGGATGTCGCCGCGCTCGTCGATGAGGACGGTGCAGTTCTCGAACTTCTGCCCCTTCACGCCGTCGATGTTCACGCCGTTCAGCGTGACCGACGGGGCGGCGAACGCATGCGATGCGGCGCCGAGCACGGCGACGGCGAGAGCGGCTGCAAGTGGGCGCATCTTTTCGATTTCCTAGCCCTGGCCGGGCACCCGCGTCAAGCACGCGCCCGGACGTCCACGAGAGCGACGCTCCGGCCCCTCCCCGTATTCCGCCCGGCCGGAGCGCGCGCCCGAGGGGTCGCCGGACCTCGCACCTCGCCCCGGCCGGCGGGTGGGGGGGCGCCTCAGACGCCCCGGGCGTCCGGCCCCCAGACGATCTTGTGGAGCTGGAGCGACAGCCGGGCGTCGAGCCCCGACTCCAGGAGCCACCGCGCGAGGTCGCGGGGCTCCACCGCCCCCCAGGCCGGCGCGAAGAGGAGGTGGGCCTTCCCCTCGAGCCCCCGGCTGCGCACGACCTCCGCCGACCACCGGAAGTCCTCCTCCGAGCAGACGACGAACTTCACCTCGTCCCGGGAGCGCAGCCGGTCCAGGTAGCCGAGGTCCGTCGCCGGCTCCCCCGAGCCGGGGGTCTTCACGTCGAGGATCCGCACGGCCTCCTCGGGGAGGGCGTCCGTGGGGAGCTGCCCGTGCGTCTCCACCGCCACCTCGCGCCCCCTGGCGAGGAGCTCGCGCGCGAGGGCGGGCAGCTCGGGCTGGAGCATCGGCTCCCCTCCCGTGAGGAGGACGAGACTCGCCGGGTGCCGCTCAACCTCCGCGAGGATCGCCTCACTCGTCATCTCCACGCCGCCGTGGAAGGCGTAGGCGGTGTCGCAGTAGACGCAGCGGAGGTCGCAGCCCGTGAAGCGGACGAAGACGCACGGGCGGCCGGCGCGGGTGCCCTCGCCCTGGATGCTGAGGAAGATCTCGGAGACCCGCATCGGGCCGGTTCTAACCGGTTCGCGGCGCCGGGTCACGCCGCCCGGACGGCGAACAAGTCCCCGAGGCCCGAAGCCTGAAGCCCGAGGCTGCCCGAGGCCCGAGCCCCGTCTTCCTAGAGCGACCGCTCGGCGCGGAGGACCTCGGCGACGAGGGGCGCGTCGGGGTCGCCCACGGTCCGGCGCAGCCGGCGGAGCTCCGCGAGGACCCGGCGGGGATAGGCGTGGAACCGCTCCGGGATGGGGCCCGCGCGGATGTGGCCGAGGATCCGGTTCGGCCCGGCGTTGTAGGCCATGAGGGCGAGCTCCTCCCGGCCGAAGACGTCGAGGAGCCGCTTGAGGTAGCGGATCCCGGCGCGGACGTTCGCCACCGGATCGTGCGGATCGTCGTACTCGATCCCGCTCCGCGCCATCTCCTGCCGCATCGTGGGCTCGAGGAGCTGCATGAGCCCCCGCGCGCCGCGGTGGGAGAGGGCGGAGGGATCGTAGGAGGACTCCACCTCGATCACGGCGAGGACGAGGAAGGGGTCGATGCCGGCCGCGCCCGCCTCGGCGACGATCGCCTTGGCGAGGTCCCTCCGCCGGGGATCCTCGAGCTCCATCATCCGCATCGCGAGGTGGTCGTCCACGCGGTCCACGACGTTCTCGATCGCGCGGTTGCAGGTCGGGGTGAGGCAGAAGATCCCCGCGGATGGGCGGAGCCCCGCCCCCAGCGTGGCCGGGAAGGCGGCCACCGCGCCGAAGACGGCTGCGCCGAGCGCCCACGCGGAGATCCTCCTCACCGCACCCCTCATTCCCCCGCCCCCTCCTCGCTCGTTCCCCGTCGCTCCCTGGACAAGGCGTCGATCCGCTTCGTGACCGCGTCGAGCCGCCGCTCGAGTGCCTCCACGTCCCCCCGGGTGGGGATCCGGAACCTCGATGCGGCGCGCCGGGCCGCCTCGTCGATCGCCCGCTCCACGTCGCGGCGCTGCGAGGCGAGCCGCTCGCCGAACTCCCGGGCGTGGCGCCGAACGTCCTCCGTCGAGAGCCCGGCGATCTTCCCGAGCACGCGCTCCGCCTCCTGCTCCGCCGCGTTCGCCCCGGAGAGGGCCTGCGACCACGCTTCCCTGAAGACCTCCCGGACGTCTGGCACGGTCAGATCCCCTTCGCGGCCCGCGGCCGGCGCGGGCGGCGCGCCTTGCCGCTCTTCTCGATCCGCTTCGCGAGCCGGTCGATCTCCTTGGACAGCTCCTCGACCTGGTCGCGGGTCGCGACCCCGAGGAACGACACCGCCCGCCCCTGCATCTCCATCAGCCTCTCCAGCGCCTCCGCCCGGAAGGACTCCGCCTTCTCCCTCCACTCCGCGGCCCGCTCGGCCCCCTGGTTCCGGAGCCGGCCGATCCGCTGCTTCACCTCCGGCATCGACCAGTCCTGCGCCGACAGCCGGTGCACCATCTGCTCGAACTCCTTCCGGCTCGCACGTCCCTTGTCCATGAGGTCTCTGACGATCCTCTGGGCCTCCTCCTCGAAGTGCTCGATGCGGGACTGGGCCGCCTCCAGGGATTCACGAATGAAGTCGGCCCTCTTCGCTCCGGCCTTCGCGCCGTTCCTGTGGGTCTGGGGCATGGGTCGCTCCTCGGGGCCCTCCCGCCACGGGAGGACCTGATGGGTGATCCGGCGTCCAGGTGTCTAACGCGGCGCGTCACGTTCGTCAAACGGCCGGACGGAGCATCCCCGGACGTGGTGGAGTCCCCTAACGGGGGCCACGGGCATCGGCGCCGACCGCCTCCTCCACGCTGCGGAAGCCGTCCCGGGCGAGGAGGGCGGCGAGCCCCTCCCCGAGGCGGCGCACGAACCCCGGACCCCCGTAGACGAACCCCGTGTAGACCTGCACGAGGGAGGCGCCGGCGCGGATCTTCGCGTAGGCGCCCTCGGCGTCCATCACGCCCCCCACCCCGACGATCGGCACGCGCCCCGCCGCGCGGGCGTGACACCGCCGGACCACGGAGGTCGCGAGAGGCTCGAGCGGAGCGCCGGAGAGCCCTCCCTGCTCGGCGGCGCGCGGATGGCCCTCGACGCCGGCCCGCGAGAGGGTCGTGTTGGTCGCGATGATCCCCGCGACCCCGGCCGCCACGGCGACGTCCACCGCCTCGTCGAGCGCCTCGGGCGCGAGGTCCGGGGCGAGCTTCACGAGCAGGGGCTTCCCGGGCGCCCGCTCCGCGAGCCGCGCGGCGCAGGCGCGGAGGAGGCGGTCGAGCGCGTCCTTCTCCTGGAGCGCCCGGAGCCCCGGCGTGTTCGGGGACGAGATGTTCACGACCAGGTAGTCGGCCCAGGGGTGGAGCCGGTCGATGCAGGCGAGGTAGTCCGATGCCGCGTCCTCGTTCGGCGTTACCTTGTTCTTCCCCACGTTGATCCCGACGGGGCCGAACCGGGCCTCCCGGGACAGGGCAGCGAGGCGCGCCGCGCACGCCTCCGCCCCCTCGTTGTTGAAGCCCATCCGGTTCACGAGGGCCCGGTGCTCCGGGAGCCGGAAGATGCGGGGCCTCTCGTTCCCGGGCTGCGGCTTCGGCGTGATCGTGCCGATCTCGACGTGGGAGAAGCCGAGCGCGAAGAGCCCCGGCACGGCGACGTCCCCCTTGTCGAACCCGGCGGCGAGCCCCACCGGGCCGTCGAAGTCGAGGCCGAGGACGCGCGTCGCGAGGGAGGGCGGCGGGGCCCGCCGCCGCCGCCTCGCCCGCTCCGGCGTCACGCGCCGCAGGAAGCGGTGGGCGAGCCGGTGCGCGCACTCGGGGTCGAGCCGGAAGAGGAGCCAGCGGAGGGCGGGCCAGAGCATGGCCGGGGGGTTTACCCCAGCGGGCCGCCGCCGATCCACCTCGCCGGACCTCCCGGGTCTGGCGCCTCACCCACCGAACGCTCCCGGGGCCGCAGCCGCATCCGCAGCCGCATCCGTAGCCGCATCCGTAGCCGTATCCGTAGCCGCATCCGTAGCCGTATCCGTAGCCGCATCCGTGTCCGCATCTGCGTCCGCGTCCGCATCCGGAGCCGGATCCGCAGCGGTGACCGCGACCGCTTCCTGAGGCCTGAGGCGCCTGAGGCCTGAAGCCGGCCTGAAGCCCGAGGCCCGAGGCCTGGGCTGTTTCCGAATCGGGCTCGGGCGCGCTACGGCGCCTCGAACCGCTTCACCATCACGATCGCGTCCTCGCTCTCCTCGGCGTAGTAGTTCGGCCGGATCCCCGCCTGCTCGTAGCCCATCGAGCGGTAGAGCGCGATGGCCGGGGCGTTCGACCGCCTCACCTCGAGCGTGCTGAGGCGCGCGCCGCCCCGGCGCCCCTCCTCCTCCGCCGCCTCCATGAGGGCGCGCCCCACCCCGCGGCGCCGCGCCTCGAGCGCGCTCGCCACGTTGAGCACGTGGACCTCGTCGTGGACGATCCAGAAGACGACGTAGCCCACGATCCGCTCGCCCCCTCCCACCCCGGCGTCGGCGAGCAGGATGCGCGACCAGGCGTTCCCGAGCTCCCGCTCGATGAGCTCCCGTGACCAGGGGCGGCGGAACCCGCCCTTCTCGATCTCCATGATGCGTGGGACGTCGGCCGCGCCCGCCCGGCGGAACGCGAGGGCGCCGGGCCTGCTCCCTCCGGCCATCCTCCTCACGGCGCCGGCGCTCCTCCCGCCGCGAACCTCCGGAGGATCCGGATCTCCGCGCGGGCCCTGAGCTCGGCGACGAGCTCCCTCACCTGGGCGGCCGCCCGGTCCTCGACGAGCCTCGCCCGCGCCGCCTCCCGCGTCGCGGGAGAACTCGGGTCGCCCTCCCGCTCCCGGAGCAGCAGGTCCACGTCCTCCTCGCTCGGCCGTGCCCCCCGCCCCACCCGGCTCTCGAGGTAGCGGCGCACGCGGATCGTCCGGGCGAGCGTGGCGCGCAGCTCCTCCTCCGGGAGGTCCGCGCGCGCCAGGAACGCAGCGTAGGCCGCCGTGGAGGGGAAGCCGCCCCGGAAACGCTGGAGCTCCTCCTCCTCCTCCTCCGGCCGCACCTCGGCGACGCGAAGCCGCTCCGCCTCGTCCGCGAGGAGCGTCTGGTCCACGAGCCACTCCAGCCCCGCCCGCAGGGCCGCCTCGTCGATGGGCCCGTCCGCCGCGCCGATCGCGCCGCGGGACACGAGGGCGATCCGCGTCTCCTCCTCGAGCTTCGTCAGGGTGAGGACCCGCGGCCCGGAGCCCGCCGGGGACCGGACCACCGCGACGATCTCCTCCACCACGGCACCGCCTGCGGCGGAGGCGCCGGCGAGCAGCAGGGCTGCGAGGGGGAGGGTCGGCATCCGGCCATTCTACGCCCACGGCCGGCTCCCGCGGCGGAGCGCCCGTTGACGGGCCCCCGGGAGCGGTTACGTTGTGCCGGTGCCGGAGCGCGACCTCTACGAGATCCTGGGCGTACCCCGGGCGGCGACGACCGAGGAGATCAAGAAGGCCTACCGCCGGCTGGCGAAGCGGTACCACCCGGACGTGAACCCCGGGGACGAGGCGGCCGAGGAGAAGTTCAAGGAGGTCACGGCGGCCTTCGAGGTCCTCTCCGATCCGAAGCGGCGCAAGCTGTACGACGAGTTCGGCGCGGACGCCCTGCGGACCGGCTTCGACGAGCGCAAGGCGGAGGAGTACCGGAGGTGGAAGCGGCACGGCGCGCCCTCCGGAGGGATGCCCTTCGACTTCGGGGACTTCTCCAAGGTGAACGTGGGGGACTTCGGCGCCTTCGACTTCGGCACGATCTTCGGGGACATCTTCGGCGGCGGGGCGCGCGCCGGACGGCGCGCCCCCTTCCCCTCGGCCGGCGTGGACGCGGTGGCGAAGGTCGAGATCTCCCTCCGGGAGGCGGTGCTCGGGACCGAGCGCGACCTCCGCGTGGAGGGCAGGACCTTGCGGGTGAAGGTCCCCCCGGGGGCGGGCGACGGCGCGCGGATCCGGCTCGCCGGCCAGGGCGGAGCCGGGACCCACGGCGGCCCCGCGGGAGACGTCTTCCTCGAGGTCTCGGTGCGGGAGCACCCCCACGTCCGGCGGGACGGGAAGGACCTCACCCTCGACCTCCCCGTCACCGTCCCCGAGGCGGTGCGCGGCGCGGAGGTCCGGCTGCCGACGTTCGAGGGGCCCGTGAGCCTCCGCATTCCGAAGGGGGCGCAGAGCGGCGTCCGGCTCCGCCTGAAGGGCAAGGGGCTGCCCGACGTGAAGGGGGGACCCCGCGGCGACCTCTACGCCGTCGTCCAGATCGTCCTCCCCCCGGAGAGCGACCGGCTCGGGAAGGCGGTCGAGGCGCTGGAGGAGCTCTACGCGGACGATCCCAGGGCGGGGATCTCGTTGTAGAAGGTGCCCATGGCTCTCTTCGGTCTTTTCGGATCCCGCGAGGAGCGAGAGAAGGGGACGCTCCGCAAGCTCGCGAAGAAGGTCACCGAGCGCTACGGCCCGCCCGAGAACCGGCAGCGGGTCATCGAGCAGCTCGGCGAGATGGGGACGCCCGGCGCCCTCGCCACCCTCTGCCTGCGCTTCACCGTCCGCGCCGAGCCGGGCATCGCCGACGACGAGGAGAAGCGGATGGCGTCCGACCTGCTCGCCGGCGCCGGCGAGGCCGCGATCGAGCCGCTCGCGCGGTTCGTCCGGGAGCAGGAGGACGGCGTCGCCTGGGGGCTCCGGGTCCTCTCGCGCGCCGGCGGCGAGGCGAAGGTGCTCGAGATCGTCGTCGCGGAGATCGCGCGCCTCGGGACCGTGTACACCCGCGATCCGGAGAAGAAGCTCGTCCTCCTCACCTGGCTCAAGGAGCACCACGCCGGCGCGTCGAGCGCCACGGTGGAGGAGGCGCTCCTGCCCCTCCTCGAGGACTTCTCCGACGACGTGCGGATCGCCGCGACGCGCGCCCTCGCCGGCGTCTCCCCCGGGGAGAAGGCCCGCGACGCCCTCATCCAGCTCCTCCTGCGCGACCGCGAGAACGCCCGCGTCCGCGGGGAGGTGCTCGAGGCGATGGCGGCGCTCGGGGCCGACGTGAAGGGGCACCGGCCCACGGTGGAGACCCTCCTCGTGGAGCCGTTCTTCCTCGACCGCGAGGGGCGCGTGAAGAAGCGGGGATGAGCCTCCACGCGACGGCTTCGCCTTCTGCCGCGGTGCGTCGGAGAGCGGCCGCCCCGGGAATGAGCGCGGTCCTCGCCATCCGAAGCGCTAGACTCCCCCGGTGACCGACGCTCAGGAACCCCGTCCCGACGGGGACGCGCCTTCCGGCGCGGTCCACCCCGCCCCGCGCGGCCTCCTCTCCCGCTGGTTCGAGCCCGTCCGGCTGGAGCGCGACGCGCCCGGGGAGGTCGCCGCCCTCGCCGCGCGAGGGAGCCTCGTCTTCGTCATGCGGTCGGCGGGGCTCCTGAACTTCCTCTACCTCCGCTTCTTCCTCCGCCGCCATGGGCTCCCGCCGCTGCGCGCCGCGCAGGGCTTCCCGCGCGCCGTCGCCTGGGTCGCGAGGATCCGGAGCTCCCGGCGTGCCTTCCGCGAGGCCGTCGCGACCGGCGAGGCGTCCCTCGTCTTCCTCGGCCGGAGGCCGAGGCGCGATCCCCTCCCCGGCCTCGTGCTCCTGCAGCGGAGCCTCCCCCGCCCCGTCTTCCTCGTCCCGGTCCTCCTCGTCTGGAGCCGGCGGGCGCAGAAGCTGAGGCCCTCCGTGTGGGACGTGCTCTTCGGCGCGCCCGAGGCCCCGAGCGCCTTCGCGAACGCCATCGCCTTCCTGCGGAGCTACCGGCAGGCCTTCTTCGAGGTGGGCCGGCCGATCGAGCTCGCCGCGCGGATCGCCGAGCGCCCGGGGGATCCCGACGGGTCCCTCGCGCGGCGCGTCCGCGGCGTCCTGCACCAGCGGCTCGCCCGCGCCTTCCGCGCCGCGGTGGGCCCGCCGCTCAAGGCCCCCTCGCGCGTCCGGGAGAAGGTCCTGCGCGACCGGTCCCTGCGGGCCACGGTGGACGCGGTGGCGCGGGAGAGCGGCCGGCCGCGCGCGTCGGTCCTCGCCGATGCGGAGAAGGACCTCCTCGAGATCGCGAGCCGCTACGACCCGGTCTTCGTCCGGATCGCCCGCGCCCTCCTCACCTGGGTCTTCGGCCGCCTCTACACCTCCGTCGAGGTGGACGAGGAGGGGCTCGCCCGCGTGAAGCGGGCGGCGGTGGACGCGCCGCTCGTCTTCTGCCCGAGCCACAAGAGCCACGTGGACTACCTCGTCCTCTCCTGGCTCCTCTACGGGCACGGGATGACGCCGCCGCACATCGCGGCGGGCGTGAACCTCGCCTTCTGGCCCATCGGCGCCATCGCCCGGCGGGGCGGCGCCTTCTTCATCCGGCGCAAGGTGAAGGGGGACCGCGTCTACACCGCCGTGCTCCGCGCCTACGTGAAGCACCTCCTTCGGGACCGGTTCCCGCAGGAGTTCTACCTGGAGGGCGGCCGGTCCCGCACGGGGAAGCTCCTCTTCCCGAAGACCGGGCTCGTCTCCATGGAGGTCGACGCCTGGCTCGACGGCGCCGCCGACGACGTGGTCTTCGTCCCGGTGGCGATCGACTACGAGAAGCTCATCGAGGCCTCCTCCTACGCGAAGGAGCTCTCCGGGGCGGAGAAGAAGAAGGAGAGCCTCCGCGGCCTCCTCGGGGTCGCGCGGATCCTCTTCCGGCGGTACGAGCGGCTCCACGTCCAGTTCGAGGAGCCGATCTCCCTGAAGGAGGCGGCGCGGGCGAGGCTCGGCGAGGGCGCCGCGGACCTGTCGGTGGACGACTCCTGGGCCGGCGAGGCGGACCGGACGGCGTCCTCCCTGGAGCCGGGCTCCCGGTCGGCCTCCGCGGAGGCGAAGCGCCGGCTCGTCCAGGCCACCGCCAACCGGATCGCTTACGGCATCAGCCGGGCCGTGACGATCACCCCCGTCGGGCTCGTGGCCGCCGTCCTCCTCTCCCACGTCCGCCGCGGGATCGGCGCCTCCGAGGTGGCGAGGCGGGTCGAGCTCCTCCGCTACGTCGCGGCGGCCGGAGGGGCCCGCTTCTCCCGCGACCTCCAGGGGGCCCCCTCGGATCCCCGCGAGCCCGGACCGATCGCCGATGCGTTGCGGGGGCTCGTCCGCGGCGGGCTCGCCCGGGCCGAGACGGCGGCAGGGGAGACGATCTACCTCGTGGACGACGAGAAGCGGCCGGTCCTCGACTATCACCGGAACGCGGTGATCCACCGGTTCGTGTCGCCCGCGCTCGTGGCGGCGGCGGCGCGCTCCGCGGGGCCCGGCGCCGCCACCCAGGAGGTGAGGGCCGCGGCGCTCCGGCTCTCCCGTCTCTTCAAGCTCGAGTTCATGTACCGGGTCGGCGCCCGCTTCGACGAGATCTTCGACGAGAACCTCGCCTTCCTCGCTCGCCTCCGGGCCCTCTCCCCGGACGGCGGCCGGGTGGGACCCGGCGCGGAGGACTGGATCCTCCCTTTCCTCTCCGAGCTCGTCCGCCCGTACGTCGAGGCCTACTTCACGACGTTCCGGACCGCCGAGGCGCTCCTCCCCGAGGGAGGGGATCCCGTGGACAGGCGGATCCTGGTGAAGGAGTCCATGGAGCGGCTCCGGGCCGCCTTCCTCTCGGGGGAGCTCGCCCTGCGGGAGTCGATCTCGAAGGCCACCGTGGAGAACGCCGTGGAGTGGCTCGTCGAGCAGGGACTCCTCGGGGAGGACGCGGGGAAGGTGTCGCGCTCCGGCGCGGAGGGGCTCCGGGAGGCCCTGGAGACCCTGCCCCGGCTGCCCAGCTGACGACGCGGCGCGTCGAGCCGAGGGCGGCCCGATCTGGACGGAAAGACTCCGCTTCTTCCGTCCGATTCCCCTCCGACCACCCTTCCCCACGCGCCGCGGTTCGCGCTAGTCTGCCCCCTCATCCGCGCACCCCGTGCCCAGGGGCAGGGGACCCGCACCCGCGCAATCTCCGTGCAAGCTGGACGAAACCAGGAGGCAGAACGCAATGGCGAACCGGATTCTCCACAAGGGACTCAAGGCCAAGGTGATGTCGGCCGAGGCGGCCGCCGCCCTCATCCCCAACGGCTCCGTCGTCGGCATGTCCGGGTTCACCGGCGCCGGCTACCCGAAGGCCGTCCCGACGGCCCTCGCGAAGCGGGCCCTCGACGAGCGGCTCAAGGGCAAGGCCCTGAAGCTCGACGTCCTCACCGGCGCCTCCACCGGCCCCGAGCAGGACACGATGATGTCCATCGTCGAGTCCCAGCGCTTCCGCTTCCCCTACCAGGGCGACGCGGCGACCCGCGAGAAGATCAACACGGGCGTCATGGAGTACCAGGACATGCACCTGAGCCACGCCGGGACGCTCGTCCGGTACGGCTACTACGGGAAGGGCAAGAACACGATCGACTTCGCGGTCATCGAGGTCACGAAGATCCTCGAGGACGGCACGGCGATCCCCTCCTCCTCCTGCGGCGCGAACAACGTCTACCTCGAGCACGCGGACAAGATCATCCTCGAGGTGAACGAGTGGCAGGACGAGCGGCTCGAGGGGATGCACGACATCATCTCGGTGAACCCGGTCCACGGTGAGCGGCAGCCGATCCCGATCCTGGCCGCGGACGACCGGAAGGGCTCGAAGTACTGGAAGTTCGACGTGAGCAAGGTCGTGGCGGTGGTCGAGACGAACAACCCCGACCGCAACGCGCCCTTCAAGGCCCCCGAGGAGATCCACAAGCGGATCGCCGGCCACATCATGGACTTCTTCCAGGGTGAGGTGAAGGCGGGCCGGATCTCGAAGCACCTCACCCCGATCCAGTCGGGCGTCGGCAACATCGCGAACGCCGTGCTCGTCGGGCTCAACGAGGGGCCGTTCGACCAGATGCTCTCCTACACGGAGGTCATCCAGGACGGCATGCTCGACATGCTCGACTCGGGCAAGCTCAAGGCCGCCTCGGCGACGGCGTTCTCCGTCTCCCCCGAGGGCCAGACCCGCTTCAACAAGAACATCGACCAGTACCGGAAGCAGATCATCCTGCGCCCGCAGGAGATCTCGAACAACCCGGAGATCATCCGCCGGCTCGGCTGCATCGCGATGAACGGGTTCGTCGAGGCCGACATCTACGGCCACGTGAACTCGACCCACATCGCCGGCAAGGGGATCGAGAACGGCATCGGCGGGTCGGGGGACTTCGCCCGCAACTCCGCCTACACGATCTTCATGTCCCCGGCGACCGCCAAGGACGGGAAGATCTCCGCCATCGTCCCGTTCGCGACGCACATCGACCACACCGAGCACGACGTGCACGGAATCGTGACCGAGTACGGCTTCGCCGACCTCCGCGGCCGCAGCCCGAAGGAGAAGGCGAAGGAGATCATCGAGAAGGCCGCCGCGCCGGAGTACCGGCCCATCCTCTGGGACTACGTGAAGCGGGCGATGAAGAACCCGAGCGCGGGCGTCCACTCGCCGCACATGTTCGAGGAGGCGTTCGCCTTCCACACCCGGTACCTCAAGACCGGCGACATGCGCCCCAAGAAGTAGCCTCGCGCCTCGAGCTTCACCGGACGGCGGCCGCGGAGCACGTGGCCGCCGTTCTCGTTTTCGAGGCCCTCTCCCGGGCCGCGCCCTCGGCGGCCCGGCCCGCCCCCTGCGCCGTCGTGTAGAGTCTCCCCATGCCCGACCTCGACCTCGCGAAGGCGATGGACGTCGCGCGGCGCGCCGTGGAGGCGGCCTCGGCGGCGAGCCTCGCCCACTTCCGGCGCGGCGTCCGCGTGGAGCGGAAGCCCGACCGGACGCCGGTGACCCAGGCGGACCGGGAATCCGAGGCCGCGATCCTCCGCGTCGTCCGGGCGTCCTTCCCGGAGCACGGCTTCCTCGGCGAGGAGACGGGCGCCCACGCGGGGAGCTCCGAGACGCGCTGGATCGCCGACCCGCTCGACGGCACGAAGGGCTTCACCCGCGGGCGCGGGTTCTGGGGCGCCCTCGTCGCCCTCGAGCACCGCGGCGCGATCGTCGCCGGGGCGATGGCCCTGCCGGCGCTCGGCGAGACCTACTGGGCGGCGCGCGGCCATGGCGCCTGGATGCGGGCGGGCGAGGAGGAGCCCCTCCGGCTCCAGGTGTCGCCCGTCGCGGAGTGGGGCGACGCGACCCTCTCCTTCGGAGAGCCGCACGTCCTCTTCCGCCCTCCGCTGCTGGAGCGGCTCGCGGGGCTCGCGGTCTCGGCCCAGGCCGCGCGCTGCTACGGCGACCTCGCCGGGTGCGCCCTCGTCCTCCGGGGCCAGGCGGAGGCCTGGGTCGAGGCGGGCGTGCAGATCTGGGACCTCGCGCCGCTGCAGGTGCTCGTGGAGGAGGCCGGGGGCCGCTTCACCGACCTCGAGGGGAAGCCGACCCACGCCTCCGGGAGCTGCGTCGCGTCGAACGGGCTCGTCCACGAGCACGTCCTCCGCGCGCTCGGGGGCCGGTAGCCGGCCGCTCGCGACGCGCTCGGTCGTCCGGCGCCCCCGACGTCACGGCCGGGTCGCGCGCGGCGGAATGCCACCCGAGAGGCCCGGGCCTGCCGGCCCGGGCAGGCGTACGATGGATTCATGCGCGAATGGCTGCCCTTCGCCGCGTCCCTCGCCGCGCTCTCGCTCCTCGCCTGCGCCGGGCCGGCCGGGAGCCCCCGCGCCCCCGAGTCCCGGGCCGCGCTGGCGCGCCCCGAGCCCGATCCGGCGCTGCACGGGACGCCCCAGGGCGGCCGTGCGCTCCGGGCGATCGAGCAGGTGTCGGTCCGCGTCCGCCGCGGGCCGGACGGCCGGCTCACCATCGTGGAGTTCCTCTCCGCGGGGCTCACCGAGGCGGAGCGGACCGAGCTGCGCCGGGCCGTGGAGGCGGGTGAGCTCCGGCCCGAGGGCGAGTCGCCGCCGGGGGAGGAGAGCTGGATCACGACCCTCCTCCGGACGCGGGTGCGCTAGGAGCCCGCAGGGCGTAGAAGCGTCCTCGCTTCGCTGCGGGCGGCCGGAACCTGCTGAAGCAGCTCCCCGGCGCTACCCCAGCAGCCTGCGGACCGCTGCCTCGAGCTGGTGCGTGACGAGATCCACCTTCCGGCCGAGGTGGTCCTCGAGGAAGAACTTCAGGCCAAGAAACGAGTCGAACGTCGGTCCGACCTCGAAATCCACCAGGAGGTCGAGATCGCTGTCGTCGCGCGCTTCGTCCCGGAAGGCGTTCGGGCCGTCTGGTTGCCTACGAGGGGAAGCTACAGCTTCGGGCCCTGCCCGCGCGGCGTGCCCCACACGGCGATGATGGTCGCCATGTCCTTCTCGCGGTCGATCTCGTAGTAGACGTGGTGGCTCGTCCTGGGCAGCAGGACCCTCCGGACGACCAACCCCTGCCGCTCGCTGAACGGACTCCCCACGTCGGGCGTCGCCGCGATCCTCTCTCTCGCGTCAGCCAGTTCACGGGCGAAGAGATCCTTCGCGGCCGGCCGGTTCGTCCGCCACCAGCGGTCGATCCTTTGCGCTTGCTGGCGTGCCGGACCAGCGAACCGGGTCTTCACCGCTGGCCCAGCAGCTCGCGGACGACAACCTCGCCATCAACGACGTCACCTCGGCGCGCCGCTGCGATGCCGACGTCCAGCGCCGCATCCAGACGAGCCCGCTCCTCGGGATCGAACTCGTCCTCCACGAGCGTCAGCTCCACCTCCGCCCCATCGGGCAGGTCGGTCGGCTCGTCGAGCAGGAGGCGGCCGCCCTTCACGTGTGCCTTGAGCGCCCTGTTCATGCCCACCATCTTACTGTTTCTCGGGTGGCTCCGCAGCCTCGTCCCCGTCGCCCCCTCCTCCGGGCGGCCCATCGGGCTCCTGGCCGTCCTGTCGCTCCGGCCGCCCCAGGTTCGCGCCGGGATGCGTCGCCGCGTGGACCGCCTTCAGCTTCGAGGTCGCCACCCTCGTGTAGACCTGGGTGGAGAGCAGCGAGGCGTGGCCGAGCGCTGCCGCGTTGCCGTCCGGGTCCACGTAGACGAGCGGGTTCCCGTGCGCGTACGCATACCGATGGAGGCTCGGCGCGTTCCCGAGCTCCCCCTACGAGTCCCTGCTGAGGAACCTCCCGCTCTCCGGGTCGTAGTACCTCGCCCTCGCGTACACGAGCCCGGTCTCCGGGTCGTACTGGTGCCCCGTGTACCCGAGCTTCGGCTCGCTGGGCCCGGGCGCCGTCTCGTTCCGGTACCGCCCCCACGCGTCGTACTTCCTCATCGACGCGACCGTCGCCCCGGCGCCCGTGAGATCCGTCGGCGACCCGAGCGCGTCCGTCGAGATCGTCCGCGCTCCGGCCCCGTCCTCCACCGCGAGCGGCCCGTCCGCGTAGTGGTACCGCCTCGTGCTCGGGTGGCCCCCCAGGGCCCCGTCCGCCTCCTGCAGGACGTGCCGCTCGTCGAGCACGTACTCCACCGACTCCGACCCCGCCCACCGCTTCACCCGCTGCAGCTCGTGGTCGTAGTCGTACCGCCCGACGACGCTCCCCCCGTCGAGCACCGCCGTGAGCGTGTCCCGGTAGCTCCACCGGAAGCTCCGGCTCGCGGTCCCCTTCACCTTCGCGGTGAGGTTCCCCGCGAGGTCGTACCCGTAGCTCGCCTCCTCCCCCGGCGCCTTCGAGTCCGCCTGGGCGACGAGCCAGTCCACCCGGTTGTAGGTGGACACGACGTCCGCGAGCGCGTCCCCGGGCGCGAGCGCCGCGAAGGCCGCCACCGTGAGCGCGAGCACCTTCGAGACGGGCGCACGCCGCTCCCCGGTCCGGTTCCCCACCGGGTCGAGCCGGTAGAGCACCGCCGAATCACCGCCCAGGCGTAGAGCGCCGCCTTGGCGCCGGAGCCCTCTTCGGCGCGGCCATGGGGGGCCGGGCACGCTTCGGGCCGAGGAGGCGATCGAGTTCCCGCGCGACGATGGTCCGGACCCGCGCCGAGGGGATGAGCGATCCCCACCGGCGTGCCTCGGCGCGGTCGAATCCGGGGGGGACCTCGAGCTCCGGGAGGCGCGCGAAGAGCCGCGAGCGCGTCGGGGAGAGGTACAGAAATCCACCAGCGCCTTCTCGGGCGAGGCGAGGCGCACGCCGGTTCGGTGGTCGAGCACCGCGCCACCGAAGAACCGGGGCCCGACGTGGTGAACGCTGTACGTCCCGATGAGTGTGCGCACCAGCGCCGTGCGACCGAGCGAGAC
>JBBIPT010000076.1:0-15184 GCA_037442705.1 Anaeromyxobacter sp. | reverse complement strand
CCTCCGCGGCGAGCGGGTGGGCGGCGGCGACCGCGCCGCGCGGCGAGGCGGAGACGCCCGAGAGGAGGAGGGCGAGGATGAGCGGGGGCATGGCGGGGATGGTACGGTTCACGCCGCGCGTTCGCCGCACGAAAAGGGACGAGCCCGGCCGACGCGGCAAGCCCCCACCTCGGGGGCCGAGGGGGCGCCCGGCCGCACGCCCGGGCACGGGGAACCGATTGGCGAGTCGGTGGCAATTCGATCAGAACGAAGCGGGAATCATGGTCAATCGATTGCGCCGCGACATTGCGCCGCGCCCGCCGCGTGCCGGCGCGCCCCGGGGCGCCGGGATCCGCTGTAACGACGGCCTCGCGGCGCGCTCCTTCGTTGCCCTGACGGGTCCAGATTGTCTTTCGAGGATGCCCGGACGAGTCCATTTCCGATCTCGTCCGCCATGCCTTGACAGTGCCTCCGACTTTTGATGTTTACCTACCCTCCACGAGTCACCGGGGGGCCGCTTCCGCGAGTCGCGCGGCGCCCCATCCACGGGAACCGGAGCCACATCTCCGCGCGGAAGGCCAGGTTTTCGAGCCGAAGAGAGAGGCACCCCGCCCCGGACCCGGACGATCTCGCAACCCCAGGAATCCCAAGGAACCCCAAGGAGAAGGCATGACGACCAAGACGTCGAAGATCATCTGGACGCAGATCGACGAAGCCCCCGCGCTGGCCACCTACTCGCTCCTCCCGATCGTCCAGGCCTTCACGAAGGGGACCGGCGTCGAGGTCGAGACGCGCGACATCTCCCTCTCGGGCCGCATCATCGCCAACTTCCCGGAGAACCTGACCCCGCAGCAGCGGATCCCGGACTACCTCGCCCAGCTCGGCGAACTCGCGCTCACGCCCGAGGCGAACGTCATCAAGCTCCCGAACATCAGCGCCTCGATCCCGCAGCTCAAGGAGGCGATCAAGGAGCTCCAGGCGCACGGCTACGGGGTGCCGGACTACCCGGAGGATCCGAAGACCGACGCGGAGAAGGAGATCCAGACCCGCTACGCGAAGGTGCTCGGCTCCGCGGTGAACCCGGTCCTCCGCGAGGGGAACTCCGACCGCCGCTCGCCCCCCTCGGTGAAGAACTTCTCGAAGAAGCACCCGCACAAGCTCGGCGCGTGGGCCAAGGACTCGAAGTCCGAGGTCGTTCACATGGCCGGCGGTGACTTCTACGGCTCCGAGAAGTCCACCACGATGAAGAGGGCGACCGAGATCCGCTACGAGTTCGTCGGCGCCGACGGCGCGGCGAAGGTCCTGAAGAAGAAGCTCGCCCTCCAGGAGGGCGAGGTGCTCGACTGCTCCACGATGAACGTCCGCGCCCTCAAGAAGTTCTTCGAGGAGCAGATCGAGGAGGCGAAGAAGAACGGGCAGCTCCTGTCGCTGCACCTCAAGGCGACCATGATGAAGGTCTCCGACCCCGTCATGTTCGGTCACGCGGTGACCGTCTTCTACAGGGACGTCTTCGACAAGCACGCCGCCACCTTCAAGCGGCTCGGCGTGAACCCGGCGAACGGCCTCGGCGACGTCTACGCGAAGATCCAGTCGCTCCCCGCTGGCGAGAAGGCGGAGATCGAGAACGACATCAAGGCGGTCTACGCGAAGCGCCCGGCGCTCGCGATGGTCGACTCGGACAAGGGGATCACGAACCTCCACGTCCCGAACGACATCATCATCGACGCCTCGATGCCGGTCGTGGTCCGCGAGTCGGGCAAGATGTGGGGCCCGGACGGGAAGCTCCACGACACGAGGGCGATGATCCCCGATCGCTCCTACGCCACGACCTACGCGGCGATCGTCGAGGATTGCAAGGCGAACGGCGCCTTCGACCCCGCCACGATGGGGAGCGTGCCGAATGTCGGTCTCATGGCCCAGAAGGCGGAGGAGTACGGCTCGCACGACAAGACCTTCTTCGCCCCGGCGAACGGCAAGTTCCGGATCGTGGACGAGGCGACGGGCGAGACGATCCTCGAGCAGACGGTGGAGGAGGGGGACATCTTCCGGTCCTGCCAGACGAAGGACCTCCCCATCCGCGACTGGGTGAAGCTCGCCGTGACCCGCGCGAAGGCCACGGGCGCCCCGGCCTGCTTCTGGCTCGACAGGAACCGCGCCCACGACGCGCAGATCATCGCGAAGGTGGAGAGGTACCTGAAGGACCACGACACGAAGGGCGTCGAGGTCGTCATCCTCCCACCGCAGGAGGCGATGAAGTTCTCGCTCGCGCGGATCCGGAAGGGCCAGGACACCATCTCCTGCACCGGCAACGTCCTCCGCGACTACCTCACCGACCTCTTCCCCATCCTCGAGATCGGCACGAGCGCGAAGATGCTGTCCATCGTGCCCCTCCTCGGCGGCGGCGGGCTCTTCGAGACGGGCGCGGGCGGCTCGGCCCCCAAGCACGTGCAGCAGTTCGTGAAGGAGGCCTACCTCCGCTGGGACTCCCTCGGCGAGTTCTCGGCCCTCGCCGCCTCCCTCGAGCACATCGGCCGCGCCTTCGGAAACGAGAAGGCGATGCTCCTCTCCGAGACGCTCGACAGGGCTATCGGGAAGTTCCTCGACAACAACAAGTCCCCGGCCCGCAAGGTGGGCCAGATCGACAACCGCGGCAGCCACTACTACCTCGCGATGTACTGGGCGGAGGCGCTCGCGGAGCAGTCGAAGGACGAGGGGATGAAGGCGAAGTTCGCGAAGGTCGCGAAGCAGCTGAAGGACGCGGAGGCGAAGATCGACGAGGAGCTCATCGGCGCCCAGGGGAAGCCGGTCGACCTGGGTGGCTACTACCAGCCCGACCCGGCGAAGGCGGCGAAGGCGATGCGTCCCAGCCCCACGCTGAACGCCATCGTCGACGCCATCTAGCGCGCAGACGAACTCACCACGAACCCGGACGGAGAACGACAATGGCTAGACCGAAGATTGCACTGATTGGCGGCGGTCAGATCGGCGGCGTGCTCGCCCAGCTCTGCGCGCTGCGAGAGCTCGGCGACGTGGTCCTCTTCGACATCGTCGAGGGGCTCCCGCAGGGCAAGACCCTCGACATCGCCGAGGCCGCTCCCGTGGACGGCTTCGACGTGAAGCTGAAGGGGACGAACAGCTACGAGGACATCAAGGACGCGGACGTCGTCATCGTCACCGCCGGCCTCCCCCGCAAGCCGGGCATGAGCCGGGACGACCTCATCTCGGTGAACTCGAAGATCATGGAGACGGTGGCCCAGGGCATCAAGGAGCACGCCCCGAAGTCCTTCGTCATCGTGATCTCGAACCCGCTCGACGCGATGGTGACCCTCTGCCAGCGCATCACCGGCTTCCCCCACCACCGGGTCGTCGGCCAGGCGGGCGTTCTCGACTCGGCCCGCTTCGCGGCCTTCATCGCCTGGGAGCTCGGCGTCTCGGTGAAGGACGTCACGGCGGTGACCCTCGGCGGCCACGGCGACGACATGGTCCCGCTCGTCCGCTACACCGCGGTCTGCGGCATCCCGGTGATGGAGCTCCTCGAGCGGAAGTACGGTGACGCGGCCAAGGCCAAGGAGGTCATGGCGGCGATGGTGAAGCGGACCCGCGGGGCCGGCGGCGAGGTCGTCGCCCTCCTGAAGACGGGCAGCGCCTTCTACTCGCCCGCCTCCTCCGCCATCGCGATGGCCGAGTCCTTCCTCAAGGACCAGAAGCGCGTCCTCCCGACCTGCGTCTACCTGAACGGCGAGTTCGGCGTGAAGGGGCTCTACGTCGGCGTGCCGGTCGTCATCGGCGCGGGCGGCGCGGAGAAGATCCTCGAGCTGAAGCTCGACGCCGAGGAGCAGGCGATGATGGACAAGTCGGTGAAGGCGGTGACGGACCTCGTCGCCACCCTGAAGTAGCCGGCGCGATCCTCCAGTCGGTTCCGGGCCCCGGTCGCGCGAGCGGCCGGGGCCTTCTCCCGTGGGACCGGCGGGGCTTCGGGACCGGTCAGCCCTCCGCGTCCGGGGGCTCGTCCGTCGCGGCGCCGCGCGCCGCCTCGTGGAGGGAGCTCGCGAGCCCGTCGAGGGCCCGTGCTCCGTCGTGGAGTTCGAACGCGGCGGAGGCGACGTTCCGCGCGGCGCTCCGGACGCTCTCCACCCCGGCCACCGCCCCTTCGAGCCCGTGCGACTGCTCGCGCGCGAGCGCCCCGAGGTCGGTGACGAGCCGGGCCGACTCCGCGAACGCGTAGGCGGCCCGCCGGATCGCCTCCGAGGCCGTGTCGATCCCCTGCTTGCCCGACCGGGCGCGGTCGATGCCGACCCGGGCCACGGCCGAGGCCACCGCGAGCTGGGCGGAGGCAGACCCGAGCGACTCCTCGATGGCCTGGACCCGGCGGAGCGCATCGCCGGAGGCCGTCTCGAGCACCTTCGCGGCCTCGGGGTCCAGGGGCCGGATGCGCTCGGCGACGGAGCCGACGGTGCGCCCGAGCGCCGAGAGCGCGGCGAGCTCGTCCCGGGCCTCCGCGGCAGGCTCCCCGAGGGCGCCGATGACGCGCCGCATCCCCTCGACGACCTCGAGGAGCCGGTCCACCTGGGCGGCGGCCTCCGTGAGGGGGGCGATGGAGTCCTCGGTCGTGCGCGCCGAGTCCTCGGCGAGCCCGGTGGCCGCCGCGGAGATCGTCTCCGAGCGGCGGGCGGCCCGGGAGGCCTCGGCCACGACGTCGTCGAGCCGCTGCGCCACGTCCGACGCGCCCCGGGCCTCGCGGGCGAGCTGCTCGACGCCGGCGAGGAGCGCCTGCGCGCGGCGGAAGACCTCCTTGGCGGTCCGCCGCGCGATCTCGCGGCGGGACCGCTCGAGGCGGAGGATCTCCGTGTTCCGCCGCTGCACGGCGCCGCGGCCGCGGTCCATGAACCAGCCGAGCGTGCCGAGGATGAACGGCGCCGCGTCCACGACCCAGAGCACCGGGTCGGACGCCTGCGCCGCGAGGAGGGCCGCCAGCGAGAGCTCGCCGGTGCGGGTGAGCGCCGAGATCGCGGTTCCGACGAGGACGCAGAGGAGGCCCGTGAGTACGCCCAGCACCACGTGGCCGCGGACCATCGCCAGCTCCATTTCCGTCGGGGACGAACGCGCGCCCCGGCTCGTCTACCCGGGCGTCGATGTTGGCAGACCGGCCCCGGGGGGACAACCGCGCCTTCACGCCCCGGTCCCCGCGCTTCCCCTTGACTCCCGGCCCGGCGGGCGGTCTCGTCGCGCCCGTGCGCGCCATGATCCTCCGCGCCCAGGGGGCGCCCCTCGAGGCGGCCGACCTACCCCGGCCCGAGCCCGGACCGGGCGAGGTGCGGATCCGGGTGTCCGCCTGCGGCGTCTGCCGGACCGACCTCCACGTCGCGGACGGCGACCTGCGGGCGCCGAAGCTCCCGCTCGTCCTCGGCCACGAGATCGTCGGCCGGGTGGACGCCGTGGGGCGCGGGGTCGATCGGCTTCGCGAGGGGGATCGGGTCGGGATCCCGTGGCTCGGCTGGACCTGCGGAGCCTGTCCTGCCTGCGCCTCCGGCCGGGAGAACCTCTGCGCGAGGGCGCGCTTCACCGGCTGGCAGCGGGACGGCGGCTTCGCGGAGGCGGCGGTCGCCGACGCCCGCTACGCCTTCCCGATCCCGGAGGCGTACGGGGACGCGGAGGCGGCCCCGCTCCTCTGCGCCGGGCTCATCGGCTACCGGGCCTGGGCGCCCGTGCGCGACGCCCCGCGGCTCGGGCTCTACGGCTTCGGCGCGGCCGCCCACCTCGTCGCCCAGCTCGCGCGCCACGCCGGCCAGCGGGTCTTCGCCTTCACGCGCCCGGGCGACGCCGAGGCCCGGGACTTCGCGAGCGGGCTCGGTGCGGAGTGGGCGGGCGCCTCGGGCGACGCGCCGCCCGAGCCCCTCGACGCCGCGATCCTCTTCGCGCCGGTGGGTGCGCTCGTCCCGGCCGCGCTCGCCGCTTCGGCGCCGGGCGCCACCGTCGTCTGCGCCGGGATCCACATGAGCGACGTGCCGTCCTTCCCATACGCGCTCCTCTGGGGGGAGCGGACGGTGCGGTCCGTCGCGAACCTCACCCGCCGGGACGGGGAGGAGCTCCTCGCGCTGGCGCCGCGGGTCCCCGTCCGGACCGAGGTGGTCCCTTACGCGCTCGAGCGCGCGAACGAGGCGCTCGCCGATCTGCGCGAGGGCCGGCTCCGCGGCGCGGCGGTCCTCCTCCCCCGAGCGTGAGCGCGATGTCACTCGGCGGCCTCATCGTCCTCTCCCTCGCCCTCGGCCTCGCCGCGTGGCTCTTCTTCCTCTGGACCGTGAAGTCCGGGCAGTACGACGACCCGGAGGGGCCGAAGTACCGGATGCTGGAGGACGACGAGGAGGAGCGCGAGCCGCGGGGGAGGTCCCGCTCTCCCCCATCGGGAGGGACGGATGGGGAGGGTGGCCGCGGCCCCGAGGCCCCGCCGAAATAGGGAGCGCCGTCGAGCGTAGGGCCCCCTGACCCCTCGCAGGGAGGACCACCATGCGTACGCTCGCCGCCCTCGTCGCCACCGCCCTCGCCGCGCCGGCCGCCGCACACGACCCCGCGGACGGCCGCCCCGAGGACTCCCGCAGCGGGCTCCGCTGCCTGATCCAGGTCGATCCCGAAGATCGAATCGCGGAGGACGGCGACCTCGTCGTTCCCGAGGGCACCCGGGTGGACAACGCCCTGGCCCTCCACGGGGACGTCGTGATCCGCCGCGGCGCCGTCGTCCGCGCGGCGGTGTCCGCCAGGGGCGCGGTGGTGGTGGAGGCCGGGGGCCGGGTGGAAGAGGACGCGGTGGCGATCGGAGGCGGCGTGCGGGTGAAGCCCGGGGGCGAGGTGGGCGGAGACGCGGTCGCGATCGGGGGCCGGGTCGAGATCGAGAAGGGCGGGCGGATCGGGGGAGACATCGTCACCCTGGGCCTGCGCGTGGCGGGGCGCGATCTCGCCCGGGAGATCCTCGACAAGGTGGAAGCCGAGGTCCGCTGCGCCGGCCGTCGCGACGAGGGGTGAAGGCGAGCGGGTGCCGCGCCGGCTGGCGGCCACGGCATCCCGTCCCCTCCGGTGACGGCGCTCCGCCCCGCGCTCCCTCACCGGGGAGCGCCGTAGAGCCGCGCGAGCCAGCGCGGCGGGACGCCGAGGGAGTACAGGGCCGGGAAGACGTTCACCGCGAGCGTGTAGAGGATCGGCCGGGCGACGAAGCGGCGGCCGGAGACCCGGACGCTCGCCCGGACCACCCGGATCCGCCCGATCCGGCGGAGCCGCCGGGAGAGCTCGAGGTCCTCCATGAGCGGCTGGTCCGGGAAGCCGCCCACGCGCCGGAAGGCCTCGGCGCGGACGAAGATCGCCTGGTCCCCGTAAGGGAGCCCGCTGTAGCGCGAGCGGACGTCGGCGAGGTGGAGGAGCGGGCCGAGCCGGGAGCCCCCCGCGTCGTCCACCGTCCAGGTCCGGAACGCCCCGGCCACCACCCGGGGGCCGGAGAGCGCCGCGGCGACGTGGGCCGCGGCGTCCCGCGGGAGCGCGACGTCGGCGTGCAGGAAGAGGAGGACGTCTCCCGTCGCGGCGGCGGCCCCCGCGTTCTGCTGGGAGGCGCGGCCGCGCGGCGCCTCGAGCACCCGCACGGCGGGCCGGGCCCGCGCGATGGCCGCCGTCCCGTCCCGGCTCCCGCCGTCCGCGACGATCACCTCGTGGATCCCCTCGATCACGGCGAGCTCGTCGAGGCGCGCGCCGATGCGGGCGGCCTCTTCGAGGGTGGGGATCACGACCGAGATCCTCATCGTCGCGTCCACTCGTCCGCGTGCGCTCGCTCCCGCACGGCCCGAGCCTGCCGAAGGGCGAACGGCGCGGGCCGGCGGAGGCGCGCGCGGGAATCAGGGGTTCGCATGTCCGTATCCGATCGCCGCGAGCGCCCGCGCGGTCGCGGGCGCCTCGACCTCGCCCCGCCCGATCATCCCGGCGAGCCGCGCGAGTTCGGCCGGCTCGTCCACGTCGAACCATGCGGCCGTCCGGGCGACCACCCAGCCGCGCTCCCGGAGCCGCCCCTCGGTCCGGGCGAGGGTGTCGGGACGGCTCCAGGGGAGCCCGCCGAGGAGGCCCGGCTCGCAGCGCCGCATCCCGAGGAGGAAGAAGCCGCCGTCCTCCGCGGGGCCGAGGACGGCATCGGCGCCCGCGAGGGCCTCGCGCGCCTCCGCGAGGAGCCGCGCGGGGAGGCCGGGCGAATCGGTCCCCACGACGAGGACGCGCGGGGCGAGGCCGAGCGCCCGGAGGATCGCCCGCTCCATCCGCGCCCCGAGGTCGCCCGCTCCCTGCTCCCAGACCTCGACGGACGCCGGGAGCCCGAGCGGCGCCGGGTCCCCGGCCACGGAGACCGCGACCTTCGCCCAGCGCGTGCGCGCGGCGAGGGCGAGGGTGTCCTCGAGGAAGGCGCGGGCGAGCGCGGCCGCGCCCCCGGCGCCGATCGCCGGGGCGAGCCGGGTCTTCACGTCGCCCGCCCGGGGCGACTTCGCCATCACGCAGAGGAGGTCCCGCTCCAAGCCCGTCAGCTCCGCCAGGAGATGATCCGGGAGAGGACCGCCTTCGCCCGCGGCCCGAGCCGGGTCCGCTGCCAGGCGTCGCCGAGCTTCCGCCAGACCTCGGCCTGGGAGGGGTAGGGGTGGATGGTCGCGGAGAGCTCCGCCGCCGAGAGCCGCCGCCGGATGGCGAGCGTCGGCTCGCCGATCATCTCGCCCGCGTGGCGCGCCACGACCGTCGCGCCGAGGAGCCGGCCGCTCCGGGCGTCCACGTGGATCCGCGCGAAGCCCTCCTCCTCGCCGTCGAGCACCGCCCGGTCCACCTCCTCGAACGGGACGGTGAGGGTCCTCACCCCGGCGCCGCGCCCGGCCGCCTCCGCGGAGGTCATGCCGACGTGGGCCACCTCGGGGTCGGTGTAGGTCGCCCAGGGGATGACCAGGTCGTTCGCCCTGCCGCGGCCGAAGAAGAAGGCGTTCCGGAGGACGAGGCGGCCGGCGGGGGTGGGGTTCTTCCAGCCCGGCGGGCGGACCTGCCCGACGAGGGCGAGGTCGTGGGGATCGCCGTCGAGGAGCCTCGGGGCGTGCGAGGCCTTCATGCGACCTCCTTCGCGCCGGCGGTCGCGCCCGGGGGGAGGGCGCGGGCGAGCGCGCGGCGCGCGGTGCGGGTGACGATCGCCGTGACGGCCGCGGTGGCGGCGAGGCCACCCCAGAAGAGGACCTGGCCGGCGGCCCCGGCGTCCGGACGCTCGCCCGCGGCGAGCGCCGCGGCGCTCCCGAGCACCGATCCGAGGTAGGCGTAGAGGAAGGAGCCCGGCACGATGCCCACGGCGGTCGCCACGGCGAAGTCGCGGAGGCGGACGGGCGTGAGCGCGGAGGCGTAGTTCACGAGGTTGAAGGGGAAGAGAGGAGAGAGCCGGAGGAGGAGGACGATCCGGAAGCCGTCCCGCGAGATCGCCTCCTCCACAGCGGCGAGCCGCGGCCGGCGGGCGGCCGCCCGGGAGACGGCCCCTCGCGCGATGGTCCTGCCCGCGACGAACGAGAGGATCGCGCCGAGCGTGGCGGCCGGCCAGGCCACGAGGACCCCGAGGAGCGGACCCCAGACGAGCCCCGCCCCGAGGGTGAAGAGGGAGCCGGGAAGGAGCAGGACCGTGGCGAAGGCGTAGATCGCCGCGAAGCCGAGGGCGCCCGCGACCCCCGCGCCGCGCGCCCACTCCGCGAGGGCCGCGATCCAACCGCCCACCGGGAGGAGGAAGAGGGCCGCGGCAATGACCGCGAGGCCGGCGAGGAGGAGGAGAGCCCTCGCGGGCCCGCGCCGCGCGGCGCCGGGGGAGGCCGGGGACGCGCGGCTCACGCCGTCGCCCCCCCGCAGGACGAGCCGGCCCCCGCGGTGCACCCGAAACAGTGGCGCGCCGTCCGGATCTCCCGGCGCCCCAGCGCCGCGAGGTCGAGGTCCCGGACGTGGGCCGGGCTCCCGGGCGCGAGCTCCACCTCGAGGCCGAGCATCTGGTTGAAGTCGCAGTCGTAGAGCCGGCCGTCCCAGCCGACGGAGATCGTGTTCCGGCACATCACGCCCCGCGCGGCCGCGGGGTTGAAGGCGGCGGCGAGCCGCTCGAGGTAGGCCTCGAGGTGGCCGCTCTCCACGAGCCACTCGAGCTGCCGCGCGATCGGCATGTTCGCGATCGCGTAGAGGGCGTCGAACCGGACGCCGTGCGCCCGCTCGAGCTCCCGCTTCCACTCCCGCTCGAGCGACCCCTGGGAGGCGGGGAGGAGCGCGCCCGCGGGGTTCGTGACGAGGACGAGCCGCAGCCCGCTCGCTCCGTCGCCGAAGCCCACGCCGTTGAGCCGGCGGAGCGCCGCGATGGAGCGGTCGAAGACGCCGTCGCCCCGCTGGGCGTCGGTGAGCGGCCGGCGGAAGTGGGGAAGGGACGCGACGACCTCCACCCGGTTCGCCGCGAGGAACTCCGGGAGGTCGCGCTGGGACGGGACCTCGAGGACCGTGAGGTTGCAGCGGTCGATCACGTGCCGGCCGAGCGCGCGCGCCTCCTCGACGAACCAGCGGAAGTGGGGGTTCAGCTCGGGCGCGCCGCCGGTGAGGTCCACCGTCGGGATCGAGGTCCCGCGGAGCGCCCGCAGGCAGTCCTCGAAGGTCTCCCGCGACATCGCCTCGCGCCGGTCGGGTCCCGCGTCGACGTGGCAGTGGCGGCAGGAGAGGTTGCAGAGCTTGCCGACGTTCAGCTGGAAGACCTCGATCCGCTCCGGCCGCAGCGGGTGGAGCCCGCAGCCGGCGAGGGCCTCGTGGAACTCGCGCGAGAGCGGGACGCCGCCGAGCACCTCGAGCTGGGTGCGGGGCTCGGCGAGCGGCGCGAGCCGGGCGGCGAGGGAGGAGACCTTCATCCTAGAGCCCGAGCTTCCTCGCGTGACCGCGCATCTGGACGCCGTGGACGAGCGAGGCCCCGCCGCGGATCGCCGACGCGACGTGGACCGCCTCGGTCATCTGATCGAGGTCGGCCCCCTTCTCGAGGGCCCCCTGCGTGTAGGCGTCGATGCAGTAGGGGCACTGGACGGCGTGGGCGACGCCGAGGGCGATGAGCGCCTTCTCGCGCTCGGAGAGGGCGCCGTCGGCGAAGACGGCGCCGTACCAGTCGAAGAACTTCTTCGCGAGCTCGGGGCGGTTCTTCCCCATCTCCGCGAAGCGGCCGAGGTCGGCGGGGTCGTAGTAGCCGTGATCGTGCAAGGTGCCTCCCGTCGTTCCGGCGCGGGTCGAGGGCGTGGGTGCGCCGGCTCGCCGCACGCCCTGGAGTCTTCGTCCAACGTCCGGCGCACACGTTACCCATCCTCCGGGCTCCGGTCGATCACACCTCGGGTGTGGCCCCGGCGCCGGTCCTATCGTGGACCGGAGAAGTCCCGTAAATGCCCGTTCTGCCGGAGGTTTCTCCCTCAGGGCGCGGCTGACACCCGGTCGCCGGGCGTGGTATACCGCATCGCTTTCCGAGACTTCCCACCCACGACCCCGCGGCATCCCGCGGCGAGGAGGAGCTTGTGATCGAGGCATACCTGAAGCACGAGGCCGAGCGGAAGGAGCAGGGCGTCCCGCCGAAGCCCCTCGACCCGGAGCAGACCCGCGAGCTCGTGAAGCTGCTCCAGAAGCCGCCGAAGGGGAAGGAGGAGTTCCTCCTCGGCCTCCTCGAGAACCGGGTCTCCCCCGGCGTGGACCCGGCCGCCGAGGTGAAGGCCGGCTTCCTCGCCGAGATCGTGAAGGGGTCGAAGAAGTCCCCGCTCATCGACAAGAAGAAGGCGATCCACCTGCTCGGCACGATGGGCGGCGGCTACAACGTCCCGCCGCTCGTCGCGGCCCTGAAGGCGAAGGCCCTCGCGGACGACGCGGCGAAGGCGCTCTCCGGCCTCACCTACGTCTACGACTCCTTCGACGACGTCGCCGCCCTCGCGAAGGCGAAGAACGCGGCCGCGAAGCAGGTGGTCGAGTCCTGGGCGAACGCGGAGTGGTTCACCTCGAAGCCCGGCGTCCCGGAGACCGTGAAGGTGAAGGTCTTCAAGGTGGACGGCGAGATCAACACGGACGACTTCTCTCCCGCCGGCGACGCCTCGACCCGCCCGGACATCCCCCTCCACGCCCTCGCCATGGGCAAGACCCGCTTCAAGGGCGGCCTCGCCACGATCGCCGAGTTCCGCGCACAGGGGCACCAGGTCGCCTTCGTGGGCGACGTCGTCGGCACCGGCTCGTCCCGCAAGTCGGCCTGCAACAGCGTCCAGTGGCACATCGGCGAGGACATCCCCTGCGTCCCGAACAAGCGGCGCGGCGGGGTCATCATCGGCGGCGTGATCGCCCCGATCTTCTTCGCGACCGCGCAGGACTCGGGCGCCCTCCCGATCAAGGCGGACGTGACGAAGCTGAAGACGGGCGACGTCGTCGTCGTGGACACGGCGAAGGGCGAGATCCGGAGCGAGGCGGGGGAGGTGCTCTCCACCTTCAAGCTCGCCCCCGACACCCTCGCCGACGAGTACCGCGCCGGCGGCCGCATCCCGCTCACCATCGGCCGCGCCCTCACCGAGAAGGCGCAGAAGGCGACGAAGAAGGGGCCGAAGGACCTCTTCGCGACGGTGACGAACCCCGAGCCTAAGAAGGGGCAGGGCTACACCCTCGCCCAGAAGATGGTCGGGAAGGCCTGCGGCCTCCCCGGCGTCCTCCCCGGCGGCTACTACGAGCCGAAGATGACGACGGTCGGCTCGCAGGACACGACCGGCCCGATGACGGCGGACGAGCTGAAGGAGCTCGCCTGCCTGAAGTTCCAGGCGCCGATGTTCATGCAGTCCTTCTGCCACACCGCCGCCTACCCGAAGGCGGCCGACGTGAAGATGCACAACACGCTGCCCGGGTTCGTCCAGGAGCGCGGCGGCGTGCCGCTCCGGCCGGGCGACGGCGTCATCCACTCGTGGCTGAACCGGCTCCTCCTCCCCGACACGGTCGGGACGGGCGGCGACTCGCACACCCGCTTCCCCATCGGCATCTCCTTCCCGGCGGGCTCCGGCCTCGTCGCCTTCGCGGGCGCGCTCGGGTTCATGCCGCTCGACATGCCCGAGTCGGTCCTCGTCCGGTTCAAGGGCCAGATGAAGCCGGGCATCACCCTCCGGGACGTCGTGAACGCGATCCCGCTCTGGGCGATCCGGCAGGGGCTGCTCACCGTGCCGAAGAAGGCCAAGAAGAACGTCTTCAACGGCCGGATCCTCGAGATGGAGGGGCTCCCGGACCTCACGGTGGAGCAGGCGTTCGAGCTCACCGACGCGGCCGCCGAGCGCTCGGCCGCCGCGGCGGCGGTGAAGCTCTCCGAGAAGAGCGTCGCGGACTACCTCCGGTCCAACGTCGCCCTCATGCGGAAGATGGTCGCCGACGGCTACGGCGACAGGAAGACGCTCGAGGGGCGGATCGCCGACGCGGAGAAGTGGCTGAAGAAGCCGCAGCTCCTCTCCGCCGACGCGAACGCGGAGTACGCCGCGGTGATCGAGATCGACCTCTCCGAGGTCACCGAGCCCATCCTCGCCTGCCCGAACGATCCGGACGACGTGAAGGTCCTCACCGAGGTCCAGAACACGAAGATCGACGACGTCTTCCTCGGGTCCTGCATGACCAACATCGGCCACTTCCGCGCCGCCGGCGAGATCTGGAAGGGGCAGAAGTTCAACCCCGACGTCCGGACCTGGATCTGCCCGCCCACCCGGATGGACCAGCAGCAGCTCAAGGACGAGGCCTACTTCTCGACCTACAGCGCCATCGGCGCCCGGATCGAGATCGCCGGCTGCTCGCTCTGCATGGGCAACCAGGCGCGGGTGCCGGGCGGCGTGACGGTCTACTCCACCTCGACCCGGAACTTCGACGACCGGATGGGCGACGGCGCCAAGGTCTTCCTCGGCTCGGCGGAGCTCGGGGCGGTGGCCGCGAACCTCGGCCGGCTGCCGACCCCGGCGGAGTACTTCCAGGCCTTCCAGGAGAAGATCGCCCCGAAGGCGGAGAAGGTCTACCGCTACCTCCAGTTCGACGAGCTCGCGGAGTACCAGCCGGCCGGCAAGAAGCTGCGCGTCGTGGCGTAGTCGCACCGCGGGTAGCCGCGCTCGAACGAGCCGCTCGCCCCGAGCTTGTCGAAGGGCGAGCGCCGAATGCACGGGGGCCGCGTTCCCGCGAAGGGGGCGCGGCCCCGCTCTTGCCGGGAGGCGCGGCCCCTCGCGGGGCCGGGCCGCCGGTTTGCGGAGGGCGCGCGGCCGGTGCACGCTAGGGCCATGCACAAGGTCGCCGCCATCGAGATCGTCGAGGACTACACGCCCCGCGCTCGCTGCGACGAGGGGTTCCTCCGGCTCAAGCGCTACCGGGCCCGGAACCGGCGCGAGGACGGGTCGATCTCCGCCGTCTACCCCATCGACGTGATCGACCGGCCGACGCTCGACGCGGTCGCCGTCTGCCTCTGGGCGAGGACGCCCCGCGGCATCGAGGTGCTCACCCGCCGGGGGCTCCGGCCGGCGGCCTACTTCCGCCGCGGGAAGGCGCACGCGCTGCCGGAGCCCGAGTACCTCCTCGTGGAGGAGATCGTCGCGGGCGTCCTCGAGCCCGGCGAGCGGGGGCTCGAGGCCCTCCGGCGGAGGGGCGCCGAGGAGGTGCGCGAGGAGGCGGACATCCTCATCGACCCGGAGCAGCTCGAGCCCCTCGGGGGCCCCTTCTTCCCGCTCCCCGGCATCGTGTCGGAGAAGATCCACCTCCTCGCCGGGGAGGTGGAGCGCGGTTCGGTCGCCGGTCCCTACGACGCGCCCCACGAGGGCGACGGATCGCCGCTCGAGGAGGGGGCGGTGCTCCAGTGGCGGGATCTCGACGCCGCGATCGACGCCTGCGAGCAGGGGGAGATCGCGGACGCGAAGACCGAGATCGCGCTCCGGCGCCTCGCGGCGCGGGTGGGGTAGAGCCGCGGCCCAGCTGGAACCCGCCGGAACGGCGGCCGCAGCCGCCCGACCCGCGTCCGCGCAGCGCGGCCACGGATGCGGCGACGGATGCGGTCACGGATGCGGTCACGGATGCGGTTGCGGATGCGGATGCGGATGCGGTTGCGGATGCGGTTGCGGTTGCGGATGCGGTTGCTGTTGCTGTTGCTGTTGCTGTTGCTGTTGCTGTTGCTGTTGCTGTTGCTGTTGAG
>JBBIPT010000075.1:0-15381 GCA_037442705.1 Anaeromyxobacter sp. | reverse complement strand
CCACCAGGTCCTTCAGGATCTTGTTCAGCGCCGTGCCGAGGTGGATGCGCCCGTTGGCATAGGGCGGCCCGTCGTGCAGGATGAACTTCTCCCGCCCGCGCCGGCGCTCCCGCAGCCGCACCCGCCCGGCGGATCGCCCACGCAGCGGACCGCCGGGGCGCCCGCGGGGTAGACGTCGCAGAGCCCCGCCACGTCGTCGGCCTCGAGGGAGCGGCGCGAGACGTCGCCGGGCCCGGTCGAGGCGTACATCGTCGCGGCTTCGTCGCTCACGTGGCCGAGGCCGATGAAGTGGCCGGCCTCGTGGGTCACGACGTTCTCGAGGTCGATCGAGGCGCAGCCCGCGTCGCCGTAGCTCGTGCAGCAGGCGGGGCCGCCGCCGCCGCAGAGAGGGCCCGGCTCCTCGCCCTCGCAGGTGAAGTACCACCCGCGGGCGGCGCCCTGGAGCGTGCCCGTCCTCCCGTCCCACCCCGCGAGCTCGAGGTCGGCGTCGAGGATCCGGCCGGTCCCCCCGTCGTAGGTGATCGTCGTGAGCGCGAGCGTGTCCCTCCCGAGGAGGGAGTCGTCGAAGCAGTTGTGGATCGTGGAGCAGGCGAGGTGCGGCGCCGAGTCCGGCGCCGTCCAGCAGGGGTCGCCGGATGGGACGCGCTCCGTGCACCAGCCGTTCCGGAAGACCACGAGGTTCTCGTTCGGCACGCCGGGCCGCCGGTCCAGGCCGGCGAGGAAGGAGGAGGAGCGCTCCGCCGCGAGGACGAGCGAGAGGTCGGTGCAGGACTGGCCGAGGGTCGCGTCGCCGCTGAAGCGGTCGAAGCCGCGCCGCACCGCCTCCGCGAGGGCGGTGCCGGCCTCGCAGCCCGGCGAGCTCGTCGCGCTGAGCTCGTTCATCCGGTAGACGACGGTCCGGGCCTCCCACCAGAGGCAGGCGTCCGAGCCCGGGGGCGTCGTGCGGACGTACGCCCCGGCCGGGAAGGCGAGGGCGAGGAGCGGCGCGAGGAGCCCGGCGCGGCTCACCGCGCCCCCCTCACGCGCCGCTCCAGCTCCTCCAGGCGCACCGCGCCGGCGGCGCGCTCTCCCGCCGGGAGCGGTCTCCGCTCGAAGCGCACGCCGCGAAGGTCGGGACGGGCGAGCCCGTCCTCCACCCGGTATTTGCCCAGGGCGAGTCCACTGAGACGCCACGAGGGACCGCGGCGGCGGAGGAAGACCACGACCTCCTCGCGCTCCTCGAAGGCGGGCGCCCCCTCCACCCACTGCCCGATCTCCCCGACGGCGCCTCCCGGGACGAGCACGCGCACGCGCTCCCCGGGCGCTCCCTTCCAGGCAGCGACGACCTCGATCTCCACCTCCGTCACGATGCGCCCGCCCTGCCACCTCGAGGCGAGGGCCGCGACCCGGCCGCGGAGGACGGAGTCGGAGGCGCGCGCCGTCTCCTCGATGCTCGTCGCACGCAGGGTCGCAGGGAGCGCCGGCGCCGCGGCGGCGAGCAGGACGGCCGTGAGCCAGAACCGGAGGAGCCGGGGCACGGGCGCGGATTGTAGCAGCGGGCGATCCGGCGGCGTCGTACCTGCGACAGGGGAGCGCAGGGTGACGCAGCCCGCGGTGGATGACACCGGCGGTCGCGACCACCTCCGGTGCCCCCGCTCACGCAAAACCTGCATGGATCGACGATCTCCCGCACCGATGCGCACACCGATGCGCAACGCGATCGGGCGATGCACCGCGCACGACCTGGCGCCATTTCCACCCGCCGTCCTTCGCCAGCCGCCGGGAATCGCAGCGGACGGAAGCAGGCGGCAGGTCCCGCTCCGCGTACGTCGCTTGCCGCGGATCAAGGCTCGGCGGTGGCACCTTCGGTGCACGCTCCGGGGCCACCAACCCGGAGAGGCGCAGATGGGTTCGTGGCAGGTGCGGCGTTCACGGAGGACCGTGCGGACGGCCGCGGCGAGGGGCGCCGCGTGGCGGCTCGCGCTGCCGCTCGCAGCCTTCGTAGCGGCCGGAGCCGCCGGCGCCTCCTCCCCGCCTCCCCCGGCCGCGCCGCCCGCCGAGGGGCCGTCCGTCCGCATCGACCCCGCGTCCTGCGA
Source organism: Anaeromyxobacter sp. (assembly GCA_037442705.1). Lineage (GTDB taxonomy): Bacteria > Myxococcota > Myxococcia > Myxococcales > Anaeromyxobacteraceae > Anaeromyxobacter. The sequence goes on along the minus strand of JBBIPT010000075.1, from coordinate 13,306 downwards.
CGCCTGCCACGCCGCGCTCGGCAGGAAGAAGCACGTCCACGAGCCCTTCTCCGGCGGGAGCTGCCTCGACTGCCATGCCCTGCTCTTCCGATCTGGCCGCTGCAAGTCGCCCGCGGCGGCGAGCTGGAAGCTCGTCTCCGATCCGAGGGAGCTCTGCGCCACCTGCCACGACGGGAAGGAGATGACGCAGAAGCTCGCGGTGAAGCACGCGCCGGTCCTCGATCACCGCTGCGCGGAGTGCCACGACGCCCACGCCTCGGACCGCCCCCACCTCGTCCGGTTCGACGGGCGGAAGCTCTGCCTGCGCTGCCACTCCGGCTCCCGCCCCGCCGGCCTCGCGAGGGCCCGCGTGGACGGCGGGAAGAAGGCCCACGGGGCCTTCGAGAGCGACTGCGCCGGCTGCCACGAGGGCGCCCACGGCGGGGCGAAGCCGAAGCTCCTGCGGGCGGAGCCGCCCGCGCTCTGCGACGAGTGTCACGAGCCGAAGGACCGGGCGAAGCACGTCCACTCGGCCCTCTCGATGGGCGCGTGCACCGACTGCCACACGGTCCACGGGAGCGACCACGAGAAGCAGCTCAGGGTGGCGCCGGACCGGCTCTGCCTCGAGTGCCACGATCCGGAGGCGCTCGCGCCGAAGGAGTTCGTCCACGCGCCCGCGGTCGAGGGGCGGTGCGCCTCCTGTCACGACCCGCACGGCTCGGAGCGGAAGGACCTGCTCCGGAAGGCCGGCGCGGAAGCCTGCCTCGGGTGCCACGGCGCGAAGGCGGAGGGGCCCGCGGCGGCCTCGCCGGGGATGCGGCTCGACCTGTCTCGCCCGCACGTCCACGCGGCGCTGGAGATGGGGAGCTGCGAGGACTGCCACGTGGCGGCCCACAGCGCCGACCGGAGGGGGCTCCTGAAGGACGATCCCGCGAGCCTCTGCCACGGCTGCCACGACCGCGTGGACGGGAAGCGGCACGTCCACGGCGCCGTCCGGCTCGGGGAGTGCGCCGGCTGCCACGACCCCCACTCCTCGGATCGGCCGAAGCTCGTCGCGAAGCCGGCCGTGAAGGCGATGTGCTTCACCTGCCACCAGGACGACATGACCGCGCGGGCGGTGGTCCACTCGCCGGTGGCGGACGGCGACTGCACCGGCTGCCACGATCCGCACGCCGCGCCGGGCGAGGCCCTCCTGAAGGCGGGGAGCGGGAAGAAGGCCTGCTACGAGTGCCACGCGGTCGTGGACGGCGGGAAGGTGAAGCACGCCGCGATCCGCCGCTACGGGTGCAACGGGTGCCACGACGCCCACGGGAGCGCCGGCGCCGCCCTCCTGCCGAAGCCGGTGAACGCCCTTTGCCTCGACTGCCACCCGAAGGCGACGCCCGCCCACGTGACGCCGATCCTTGCGAGGGGGCACCCGCTCGGCGGCGGCCCCGATCCCCGGCGGATCGAGAAGGACTTCACCTGCGCGAGCTGCCACGACCCGCACGGCTCGGAATCGCCCCGGCTGCTCCGCAGCGGGAGCACGGCCATCGCCTCCTGCGACGGCTGCCACGGGAACATCTCGGGCACGAACCCCGCCGGCGAGGACCTCGTCCGGGATCGCGACGCCCGCCGGAAGAAGCGCGCCGCCGAGCGGGCGGGCCCCGCCTCCGCCCCCGCGCCAGGGCCGGCGGGAGCCGGCTCCACCGCGCCACCCGCCCCCGGCTCCACCCCCCCGGCCGTCGATGGAAAGCCCCGCCCTTAGGACCGCCATGCTCGCCACGCTCCTCCTCCTCGCCACTGCCGCCGCACCCGCCGACGCCGTCGTCGCGCGTGCCGGGGCGACCCCGATCACCGCCGCGGAGCTCGCCGAGCGCGCGCGCGTCCTGAACGCCCCGCCGGGGCGCGAGCACCTCGACGCGCTCGTGGACGAGGCGCTCCTCGGGGAGGAGGGGTACCGGCTCGGGCTGCAGCGGGATCCGGCGGTCCGGGAGCCGGTCGCGGCGGAGCGCCTGCGCGCCGCGGCGCAGCGGCTCGTGGAGAAGGAGATCCGGCCGTCCGCCGTCCCGACGGAGGCGATGCTCCGCGAGATGTTCCACGCGACGAACGACCGGGTCCGGGTGGAGCTCGCCCTCTTCCGGACGCAGGAGGAGGCGGCGTCGGCGCTCGCGCGGCTCGCGGCGGGGGCGGACCTCCCGGAGATCGCCCGGGAAGGGATCGACGCCGGCGGCCGGGCGGGGGGCGAGTGGAGGACGCGCGGGGAGCTCGGGGCCGCCGCGGAGCCGCTGTTCGCGGCGCCGCTCGCGACCTTCGTAGGTCCCCTCTCCTGGACGCCCGGGTTCGCGGTGGCGCGCGTGCTCGCGCGGGAGGTCGCCGGGGAGGAGGGGCTCCCCGCCTACCGGGAGAAGGTCGGGCGCTTCGCCCAGACCGCGCTCGAGGGGCAGATGAAGCGCCACCTCGTGGAGCAGCTCCGCAAGGGGGCGGCCGCGTCCGTGGACGAGGAGTTCCTCTCCTCCACCGGGAGCGCGGTGGACCTCGCGCCGGAGGCGATGGCCCGGGTCGTGGCGCGGGCGGGCGAGCGGACCGTCAGCTACGCGCGGGTCGCCGCCGACCTCCGGCGGCTCTTCGGGCCCCGGGGCGGCGGGCACCTCACCGGGAAGGGGATCAAGATCGAGCTCGCGCGCGCGGCGCTCGACGAGCTCCTCCTCGGCGAGGAGGCGCTGCGCCGGGGGTTCGGGGAGGATCCCGAGGTCCTCCGGGCCGTCGCGCGGGTGGAGCGCGCTGCCGTCGGGCAGCGGCTCCTGGCGCGCGTCCGCGAGGAGGCCCCCGCCCCCACCGAGGCGGAGATCGCCGCCCACCACCGCGCGCACCAGGCCGAGCTCCGGATCCCGACGCAGCGCAGGTGCGGGCACATCCTCCTCCCGAGCCGGGAGCGGGCCGAGGAGCTCCTCGCCGGGATCCGCTCGGACGAGGACTTCGCCGCGGCGGCGAAGGCCCACAGCCTCGACGCCGGCACCCGCGAGAAGGACGGCTGCCTGTGCGATCTCACCGACGACCACCTCGACGCCCTCCGGCGGGACGGCGCGGCGCGCGCGCTCGCCGACGCGCTCCGGAACGCGACGCCCGGCACGACGAGCCGGCCGGTGCGGAGCGCGATGGGCTGGCACCTCGTCCGCTGCAAGCCGCCGGTCCCGGGGCGCCTCCTCGGCCTCGCGGAGGCGCGCGAGCGCGTCGCCGCCACGCTCCGGGAGCGCGCCGCGGACGCGGCCGTGAAGGAGCGCGTCGCCTCGCTCCGCAGGAAGGCCGACCTCTTCGTGGACGAGGCCGCCCTCGCCCGCGCCCTCGCCCCCCGGACCTCACGGTGACCGCCATGCGCCGCCTCGCCCTCCTCCTCGCCGCCGCCCCCCTCCTCCTCGCCTGCTCCCACGCGCCGGCCTACAAGGCCGTCACCTGGCCGGCGCCGCCGGAGAAGCCGAGGATCCGCTTCGTGAGGACGTTCTCGAGCAGCGAGGACGTCGACGACTCGTCCTGGAGCCGCGTGAAGCGGGCGGCCCTCGGCGCGGGGCCGTCCATCACCCTGCGGCAGCCGATGGGGCTCGCCGTGTCCCCGGACGGGAAGCGGCTCTACATCGCCGACCACATGCTCGCCCACGTCGTCGTCGCCGACCTCGAGAAGCGGCGGCTCGAGACCTTCGCGCCGCAGGACCCGCAGGGGCTCGTGCTCGGCGTGGCGCTCGACGGGGACGAGAACGTCTACGTGACCGAGACGAAGAACCACGAGGTGCTCGTCTTCGATCGGTCCGGGAAGCGGATCCGCCAGTTCGGGATGAACGACCTCGTCCGCCCCACCGGCATCGCGGTGGACGCCCGGCGGCAGCTCGCCTACGTCGTGGACAGCGCGAACCAGGCGTCGGACGAGCACCGGGTCCTCGTCTACAGCCTGAAGGGCGAGCTCCTCCGGGAGCTCGGGCCGGAGGACGACGAGCCGGGGCGCGGGAGCGCGCCCGGGCAGTTCCACTTCCCGAGCTACGTGGCGCTCGACGGCCGCGGGAACGTCTACGTCGCCGACACGATGAACTTCCGGATCCAGGTGTTCGACCCGGACGGCAAGTTCCTGCGTGCCTACGGAGAGATGGGGGACGGCCCCGGGACGTTCAACAAGCTGAAGGGGCTCGCGGTGGACGGCTTCGGGAACGTCTACGCGGTGGACACGGCCCACGCGAGCGTCCAGATCTTCAACCCGGACTTCGAGGCGCTCATGTACTTCGGGGGTCCCGCCCCGTTCGCCGAGTACATGCAGCTTCCGACCGCGATCGCCATCGACGGGGCGCGGAACCGCATCTACGTGGCCAACACGGGTTCACCGCGCGTCTCGGTTTACGACCTGATCAACACGGAGGCCGCCGACTCGACCCCCCCGCCCGCGCCCCCGGCCAGGGCCGACTGAGGGTGTAGCAGGGAGCGCCGGAGCCGCGAAGAATGGGTGCGTGCGCCCGCGGGTGGGGGAACTCCCACATGCGCGCGCGCGCGCACCCTTCGTGACTTCCGTGTTCTCGCGGGGTTGACCCCCGGGGGAACCCGCCGTGGTTGGCACCGTCGTGGCAGGGACTCTCCCCGGGTTCCGCCGCGGTCCGGCGGGGAGGGGGAAACGTCGCTGGGCCCCGGTGGACCCGGTTCGATTGAGCGCGAGTGGGCTCTGTTGGCGTGGCCGTTGACGGCAGACGCGCGCCAATCCATTGCGAGGCGACCGCACCGGACGGCGGCCCCGGCCCGCGTGATTTGCCCCAGTAGCGTGGCGCAAGACCGGCGCGGCTCCCCCGCGGTGCGACAATTGCGACTCATTGCTCTCGCCTCCCTGTGGGCTGCGCTAAGGCGTCAATCACGGTTAGCGTTGAGGCGAGTTAACGCAACGGAAACGTCGCCCGTGCGAGGGAGTCAAGGGCCCGGAATCCGGGCGGGCGGGGCCTGCCGGGCCGCTGGCCCGGACGTTGAAGAGGGCCCACCGCGCATGCGGCGAAAGAGGGGCAGCCGTTGTCGGAGCGTCCTGGACAGGGTGTCCGGGCGGCCGTGAGTCGTCGACGCCCCTCCGGTGGAGGGGAGTCCATGAAGAAGCTAGCCCTCGCGGCGGCGCTGCTCGTGCCGTTGGCGGCGTCCGCGAACATCTACTCGACGAAGCACAACTTCGCGGTGAACGCCAACGCACAGGCGAGCGACCGCGAGATCTGCAAGTACTGCCACGTCCCGCACAAGAACATCTCCACGCGGCTCATCTGGAACCACGAGCTCAGCGCGGCGACCTACTCCTGGAACGGCACGACGGCCACCAAGGACGGCACGCCGCTCCCCACCGCCTCGCTCCTCCAGAGCGAGTCGAAGCGCTGCCTCTCCTGCCACGACGGCACGGTCGCGCTCGGCAACGTCCGGAACCCGGGCGGCGGCGACACCACCGGCGCGGATCCCATCTTCTCGGGCGCCTCGGTCTCGGGCGGGATGATGGCGAGCACCGCCATCCCGTTCCTCGGCACGCAGCTCGGCAACGACCCGCAGACGGGCGGCGGCAACCACCCCGTCGGCGTCCCCTACGCCGGCCAGAACGGCTACTTCGGCGGCAACTCGGCCGCGGCGATCGGCGAGGGCGGGTACTGGCCCCAGGTCTCCGGCGTCACGCAGCCGGCCGCGATCGGCGGCGCGCAGCCGCTGCGGCTCCACGTGGACGCGACCGGCGGCGAGTTCGGCGTCGAGTGCGGCACCTGCCACGACCCGCACGGGAAGCCGGGCATCCCCTACCTGCTCCGGGTGACGCTGGTCGAGTCGGCCCTCTGCCGCTCGTGCCACCAGAAGTAGCCCCGCGCCACCCCAACTCATCGAGGAGAGACACATGAGGAACATGCTAGAGCGAGCGCTGCGACTGCTCGCCCTCGCGCTCGTCCCGGGAGCCCTGGTGGCAGGGTGCTCGGGCGGCGGGGGGGGCGACGGCAGCGTCCAGCAGCAGGCGATCAACCGCACCGGGATCCACGGCGGGAGCTTCGTCCCGCTGCGCGACTCCGCGGGCGCCTTCATCACGGCGGCCAGCACGGCGCCCTACAGCCCCGACGAGACCTGCGGCCGCTGCCACGACACGGCGACGATCTCGGCGGGCTACCACTTCCAGCAGGGCCGCCGGGCGATGATGCTCTCCCAGCTCGACAGCTTCAGCACGAAGAAGTGGCTCCTCAGCGACGGCATGTACGGGAAGTGGTGACCCCCCTCCTCCGACTCGAGCCAGTTGGCTCGAAAGAGCAACACGTCGTCGAAGCAGATGGACAAGAGCTCCTTCTTCTTCGCGTCGAAGTGCGGCGCGTGCCACCCGGGCGGCGGCTCCCTGCAGTACGACCGGGACGGCAACGAGTACTGGGACGGGACGGCGTTCGGCTACACGAAGCCGGGCGCGACCGGCCCCGCGGACAGGACCCTCGACGGTGACTACGGCCTCATCTCGGCGAGCGGTACGGCGCCCGAGGCTGCGGTGCCCGCGCGCTGGGACCTCACCGGGGTGGCGGAGGCGGACTGCCTCGTCTGCCACGCGAGCCAGTACAACTGGAACGCGCGCTCCTCGGCGCTGAGCGGCGCGGTCCGGGCCGGTGGTCCCACGCTGAACGCGTTCTCGGCGGCGGCGTCCGCCGGCGCGGGCTTCGCCGGCCTGACCTGCGCGACGGGTGGACCGGTCGTGGCAGGCAACCTCGCCTCGGCCTGCACTCCGCAGCCGGGATCGCCGACCGGCATGGCCACGGCGGTGACCATCAACTACGCCGCGGCGGAGACCGCCGGGCTGATCGTCCGGTTCGACTCGCTCTCCCCGGGCGACCAGGCGGCGGTCTCGGGGCGGCACCCCGGCATCACCGGCGGCGCCCTCCTCGTCAAGGCGGACTGGATCAAGGGGGTCGCGAAGACCTCGAACTGCCAGGGCTGCCACTCGACCCCGGACCGGAAGAAGTCCGGCCGCAACGTCGGCGCGGGCGACGTCCACGCGGCGATGCGCTGCGTGGCCTGCCACCCGGCGGGTCTGGAGGCGGGCGACGCGCTCGAGGTCCACGACATCGCCAAGGGTGACATCACCATCGGCGGCGTGGACAACCACACCGACGGCAAGGTCCGCGACTGCGCGGAGTGCCACATGGGCGGCCTGCGGGATGACTTCGACGGCGACGGCGACATCGACGCCGACGACCAGTTGCCCGGGGTGGCGCCTCCGGATCCCACCGCGAAGCACAGGGCGCTCCCCGGCTCCCACTTCTCGCGGATCGCCTGCAACGGGTGCCACATCAAGTTCGTGGACTCGCCCACGGGCCCCGGCGGGACGAGGCCGTTCCCCGATCAGTACATCGATCATCACACGAACGGCACCCAGACCACCTGGAGCCTCGCGGCGCTCTTCCCGAGCGAGAACCCGCTCGACCCGCTCGACACCGCGGGCGCGCCCCGGGCCGCGACCTACACCCGCTGGTACCCGCCGCTCTACCCGCACAAGAAGAAGAACGGCGTGTACGCGTCGGCGAACGTGACCCAGCTCACCACCGTGAAGCCGCTCCTCACGAGCTGGTTCGGGTTCTGGAACGACGAGACGAGCGAGCTGTCCATCAAGGTCGCCCCGATCCCGCTCCGTCACGTCCGGATGGCGCTCACGGGCAACTTCAACACGGCCACGTTCTCCGATCCCGCCGACACCGAGGCCGAGATCGCGGCGAGGCTCCTCGCCCTCGAGAACCCGGTCACCGGCATCGACGCGATGGGCGTCGCGCCGCCATCCGATTGGGGCTTCGGGGCCTACCGTCCGGCGCTCGTGCGGGCCGGGAAGATCTGGTACCTCGACGGCGCGAAGGTGCTCCGGCACTTCGAGAGCTCGGTCGCCGAGAGCCACGACTTCGCGGTGAACCACAACGTGAACCCCGCGGCGAACGCGTACGGCAAGACCGGGTGCGCGGACTGCCACGCGCCGGGCTCGCCGTTCTTCCACGGCAAATACCTCGTCGATCCGGGGGCGAGCACCGCCGCCACGGCGACGTACGCGCCGCGGTACGTCCTCATGGGGCTCAGCGCGGCCCGGGTGGACGCGCTCACGAAGAACGCCCTCACCGTCCTCGTCACGGGCGGCCAGGGGCTCGTCCAGTCGAGCGAGGCGGTGAACAAGGTCATCAAGTGCGGTGACGACGGCGCCGGCACGAGCGGGACCCTCTGCTCGACCACGCCGTACCTCGGCGCGACCTCGTTCACGCTCACCGCGGCCGCCGCCCCCGGCTTCGACTTCCTGGGGTGGGCCGGCGCCTGCAGCGGCACCGGTCCGTGCACCGTCACGGTCGGCGGCTTCGTGCAGGTCGAGGCGAAGTTCGCGCGCAACCAGGTCCTCGTCGCGCTCACGAACATGACGACGGCCGTCCCCGGCACGGTGACGTCGGCTCCGGCCGGCATCGACACCGCGGCCGGCGCGACCTACGCGTACTTCTCCAAGGGCGCGGCGGTCCGGTTCACGGCGGCCGGAGGGCCGGTTCGCGAGTGGCTGCGTCCTCCCGTCTGCGGGAGCGCGGAGGGAGCGCTGAGCGGCTCCACCTGCATCGACGCGTTCGCGGGCTGCACTCCGGGCTCCGCCACCTGCACCGTCACGGTGCCGGCGGTCCCGCAGACCGACTCGTCCACCGGCCAGTACAAGCCGGCGCTCGTGTTCGTCTGGTTCCAGTAGGGCCCAGCGCGTGAAGCACCGAGCCCGGCCCCGGAAGCCCAGGGGCCGGGCTCGCTCGTTCCAGGGCGCGTGGAGCCTCGCGTGAGGCCCGTGGTAGAGTCCCCTCCGTCCGTGCGGCCCGTGCTTCCTCGCGGCGGGAGGGGTGTGCGCTCCAGGTTCCTGGCTCCGATCGCGGGCGCCCTCCTCGCGGCGCCCCTCGCCGCAGGCGCGGCCCCGTTCCCGGCCCGGAGCGGGCAGACGGGTCTCCTCCTCGTGCCGGAGGCCGGGACCGCACCCCGGGGCGTCGCCTCCCTGTCCCTCGATCTCCGGCTCCGGCAGGGCGAGCTGATGCCGACGCCCGCGGCGCTCCTCGCCGGCCTCACGGAGGACCTCGAGGTCGGCGTGTCCCTCCGCGAGGGGGGCGCTCCGGGCGATCCCGAGCCCTCGCGGCTCCTCCTCGGCGCGGCGGCGAAGCTCCGGCTCTCCGCGGCCTCCGGCCTCGTGCCGGGGCTCGCCCTCGACGCGGCGCTCGACCGCGTGAACTGGAGGACCGTCGCGAGCGCCCGGCTCGTCGCGTCCATGGACGCACCCGGGCGCATCCGCCTCGCCGCCACGGCCGGGGTGGAGGCGCCGCCCGGCGACGTCCCGGCGGCGGGGCTGGGGGCCGGGCTCGCGGCGTCCGTCCCCTTCACGGAGCGGCTGGAGCTCGTGGGCGCCTGGACCCGCTCCCCCCGCGGCACGATCCTGGGCGGAGCGCTCCGCTGGAGCGCACTCGACCGCGGCACCTTCCAGGTGAGCGTCACCCATCTCCCGGGCGAGCGGGGAGTCCAGCTCTCGGCCGGGCTCGCCGTGACGACCGAGGCGCCCAGGGTGACGCGCGCCGTCGAGGAGCCGGCGGCCGAGCCCGAGGCCGCCGCGAAGGCGGGTCCCTGACTCCCGCTCTTCCTCGACGAGCGGACCCGGGGCCGGCTCGCCATCCCCCGGACCCAGACGCCCCCGGTCCCCGCACGCGAGAGGCCCGGCGGGACGAGCGCAGGCGGTGCCGGGACCCCGGACGGGGGCTCCCGGTGAGCCGCGGCCGCGCCGCCTGGCTCCTCCTCCTCGCGGGCGCGACCGCCCGCGCCGGGCCGCTCACCGTGGCCGGCTCCGCCGGGCTGGGCGTCGAGCACAGCGACCGCGCCTCGCCGAACGAGGCGCGCGGGATCCCCGGGTGGGAGTGGAACGGGAACCTCTCCTTCGCCTGGGCCCCGCTGAACCCCCGGCTGCTCACGCTGCGCGGCGGCGGCGAGTACGGATCGAGCCGCTGGGTGAACGGTCCGCTCGAGGAGTCGGATCGCTGGACGTACGACGCCTCGGCGGCGGTCCTGCCCGGGGCCCCGCTCTCCCTCCAGCTCGGGGCGTCCCGCAACTGGTCCGGCTCCCGCGGGCCCCACGGCCTCGTCGGGGAGTCGCTCGTCTCCTCCGAGACCGCCTCGGCGAGCCTCACGCTCCGCGGCTACCCGCGCCTCCACGCGAGCTTCACCCGGACGGACCTCGAGAACGAGTCCCTCGGGGGAGGACGGCGCCGGCTGGGCTCCCGGCGGCTCGCCGTCGGCAGCAGCCACTCCACCCCCGGCCTCGCCTACTCCATCGACTACGGGGGATCCTGGAACGACAGCGCCGCCGTGGTCGAGAGCAACTACCGCTACCACGGCCTCAACGTGGCCGGCTTCGCGAAGCTCTCCGATCTCTCCGAGTTCCGCTTCAACCAGTCCTACACGCTCCGCGAGCCCACCGTGACCGACTCGCGCAACCCGCGCCTCGACCAGAACGTGCTCGGGACGGGCGTCGGCCTGCGCCCCGGCCCGCGGACGCAGCTCGCGCTCGACTACGGGTTCCAGCACGCGCTCGTGGAGGCGCCCGGCTTCGAGGTCGAGACGACGAGCCACGCGGGGATCCTCGGCGGCACGCACCGGTGGGCGGAGGAGTGGACGGGCGACGCCACCTTCCAGCTCACCCACGCGGAGGCGAGGAACGGCGGGGTTTCCCGGGTCGCGGACGGCCAGACGCTCAGCGCGGGCGCGAGCTGGCGCCGGCAGCACGGGCCGCGGCTCCGGACGGGCGTCACCGGCCGGGCGAGCGCCGGGGCGGTGGAGCAGGCCGGCCGGACCGACGCCTCCTGGGGCGTCGAGGGCGGGGGCACGGCCACCTGGGACGCGCCCTACGGCTCCGGGACCGCCTCCTACGGAGGCTCCTGGCGCGTGAACGACGCGACCTTCACCGGCCGGGAGTGGGTGCATCGCCTGCGGCTCGAGGGGCGCGGCGACCGGTGGGGCCACCAGCTCTCGCTCTCCCTCCAGGCCACGGCGAGCCGGCGGTCCGACGAGCTCCTCGGGGCGAGCGGCTCCCGGTCGCTCGTCGTCACCGCCGAGGCGCGGGCCCGGCGGTACGGGGCCACCTTCACGGCGGGCGCGACGGAGGGGATCACCGAGCGGCTCGGGTTCGAGATCTCGCCCGGGCTCTACGTGCTCCCCTACGAGCTCGACGCGCGCAGCCTGCACGCGACGCTCGCGCTCCACGGCTCGTCCGGGCGGCTCTCCGGCTCGCTGCGGCTCGGCACGGCCCGCGTGGACACGACGACGGAGCCCCTCGAGTACAGCCACTCGGCCGAGCTCGTGGCGGGCTATGCCATCGGCCGGATCCGGCTCCAGCTCTCGGACCGGTTCGTCATGGGGGGGCGGGGCGACTCCTGGAGCCGCGCCAACGTCTTCCTGGCGACCCTCTCGCGCAACTTCTCCCTCGCCCTCTAGGCGGACGGCATGGCCCGCGCTCCCCAGATCGCCCTCGCCTCGCTGCTCCTCGCCCTCCCGGCGGCGGCGCGCGCGCAGGCGAGCGGGATCCTGCTCAGCCGCCACAACCTCTCCCTCACCGGGCCCGGCAACATCCGCGCGACGAGCGAGTCGCAGGTCTGCGTCTTCTGCCACGTCGGGCACGGGGGCCTCGAGCTCACCCGGAACCGCCCGGAGCCGGGCGCGGCCTACACGCCGTACGCGAGCAGCACGATGGCCGCCACGCCGGGCGCGCCGCTCGGCGCCTCCCGGATCTGCCTCTCCTGCCACGACGGCACCATCGCGGTCGGGCAGACGTTCGGCTCGGGGCGGATCTCGGTCGCGAACACCGACGCGGCCGGGGCGATCCCCCCCGGCGGCGCCCGGATCGGCACGGACCTGCGGAGGACGCACCCGGTCGCGTTCCGCCCACCCGCGGTCCCGCACGTCGTCTCGCCTCCGGCGAGCGACCCGGTCCGGCTCGACCGCGCCGGGTACGTGCAGTGCACCTCCTGCCACGACCCGCACCGGGAGGACCGCGATCCGCTCGAGCGGAAGTTCCTCGTGAAGCCGAACCGCCGCTCGGCGATCTGCCTCACCTGCCACCTCGTGCCGTACTGGACCACGAATCCCTCGGCGCACCAGGCCTCGACCGCCTTCGTGGGCGGGGCCGCGGCGGGGGTCTACCCCACCGTCGCCGAGAACGGCTGCGCGAGCTGCCACCGCTCCCACCACGTCGCCGGGGAGGGCCGGCTCCTCCGGCCGATCGCCTCGACGAACGACGGCCTCTGCCTCGCCTGCCACGACGGGACGGTGGCGACGCGCGTGGACGCCGACCTCGCGAAGGCGTACCGCCACGTCGACCCCGGCCCGGGGGCGTCGGCGCACGACGCCGGCGAGTCGCCCGCGAGCGAGACGCACCGGCTCCCCGAGATCCAGCCCTCGGCGCCCCGGCACGTCGTCTGCGTGGATTGCCACAACCCCCACGCGGCGCACCGGAGGACCGCGCAGGCCCCGGACGTGCCCGGGGCGCTCGCCGGCGTCCGGGGGATCGACCGGAACGGGCAGCCGGCCGTCCCGGCGCGGTACGAGTACGAGATCTGCTTCAAGTGCCACGGTCCGAGCGCGAACCAGCCGGGGAACCCCACCGCGCCGGTGCGCGCCGCCGGCGAGCGCAACCTCCTGCGGGCCTTCGCGCCGGGCGCGGCGTCCTACCACCCGGTCGTCGCCCCCGGCCGGAACGCCGACGTGCCGGGGCTGCTCCGCGGTCTCACGCCGGCGAGCCACGTCTACTGCGGCGACTGCCACGCCTCGGAGGACGGACCGGGCGCGGGCGGGACCGGCGCGCGAGGTCCCCACGGCTCGACGAACCGCTTCCTCCTCGAGCGGGGCTACAGCACGACCTACCCGACCCTCGAGTCCCCGGGGGCCTACGCCCTCTGCTACAAGTGCCACGACCCGGCGGTCCTCTTCTCCGACCTCTCCGGCTTCCCGGAGCACGACCGGCACGTCCAGAGCAGCGAGAACGGCGTCCCGCTCGTTCCGCCGGAGGTGGGGGACCACGCGCCCTGCTCCGCCTGCCACAACCCGCACGGCGTCTCGGCGATCGCAGGCAACCCCACGAACAACGCCCACCTCATCGACTTCGACGTGACCCTCGTGGGCACGAGCTCGCTCGGCCAGCGCCGCTACACGAGCACCGGGCCGGGGGCGGGCAGCTGCAACCTCTCCTGCCACGGGGTGGACCACGTGGACCGCACGTACGCCCGCCCCGTGGCGAAGGCCTTCGGGAGCGGGGCGCTCCGCCTGCGCGCCGTCCCGGCGCCGGCGCCGCGCCGCCCCGAGC
>JBBIPT010000074.1:0-15428 GCA_037442705.1 Anaeromyxobacter sp. | reverse complement strand
CCCGAGCGGCGCGCGAAGATGGCGCGCGCCGCTCGGGCGAGCCGAGGAGCGAGCGGATCTCCCGGGCGAGGACCTCGCCGGTGAGCTCCCGCTCCTCGATCATCACGGCCGCGCCCGCGTCGACGAGGCTCGTCGCGTTCCGGACCTGGTGGTTGTCGGCCGCGGCGGGGAAGGGGACGAGGATCGACGGCTTCTTGCAGACGGTGAGCTCCGCGAGGGTGGTCGCCCCCGCCCGGCAGACGACGAGGTCGGTCTCCGCGTAGGCGGCGCTCATGTCGGTGATGAACTCGCGCACGTCCGGGACGAAGCCGACGGCGCGGTAGCCCTTCTCCACGTACTCCCGGTCGCGGGCCCCGGTCTGGTGCGTGATCTGGATGTGCTCGCGGAGGTCGGCGAGGTGGGGGAGGGCCTCGATCACCCGCATGTTGAGGGCGTGTGCACCCTGCGACCCGCCGAAGACGAGGACGCGCGGCACGGGGTGCTTCGCCACCGGCCGCATGAAGTTCTCCATCAGCGTACGCCGGATCGGGTTCCCGAGCTGGTAGACCTTCCGGCGCGGGAAGTGGCGCGCGGCCTCCGGGAAGGCGGTGAAGGCGGCCTTCACGAACCGCCCGAGCACCCGGTTCGTGAACCCGGCGACGGCGTTCTGCTCCTGCACCGCCGTCGGGATCCCCAGGAACCATGCGACGAGGACCACCGGCCCGCTCGCGTAGCCGCCGACCCCGATCACGACGTCCGGGCGCCACCGCCGCAGGATCCGCCAGGAGCGCCAGAAGGCGCCGGGGAGGAGGAGCAGGTTCTGGAGCGCTCCGAGGATCCCCTTCCCCTTCAGTCCCTTCACGTCCACGAGCTCGATGGGGTAGCCGGCCTGCGGCACGATCGTCGCCTCGAGGCCGCGCGCGGTCCCGACGAAGACGACGTCGTTCGCGGGGTGGCGCGTGACGACCTCCTCGGCGATCGCGATGCCGGGGAAGACGTGGCCCCCGGTGCCGCCGCCGGCGACGAGGACCCTCATGTCGCCTCCTCGGCGCGCGTCCGGTGCAAGGGCGCCCCGGCGCTCGACTCCCGCCCAGACCGGAAGGCGGAGATCGGGCGCCGCAGGAAGCCGCCGTGCTCGCCGCTCACGGAGAGCAGCACGCCCGCGGCTGCGAGGAGCGTCATGAGCGAGCTCCCTCCGTAGGAGACGAACGGGAGGGTGAGCCCCTTCGTGGGGATCATCCCGAAGACCACCGCGAGGTTCACGAGCGCCTGCGCCCCGACGAGGGTCGTGATCCCGAGCGCCGCCCAGCAGGAGGCGGCGTCGGGCGCCCGGAAGGTGGCGCGGATCCCCCTCCAGACGAGGAGCGCGAAGAGCGACACGAGGAGGAGCACGCCGAGCAGGCCCGCCTCCTCCGCGATGACGGCCGCGATGAAGTCGGTGTGGGCGGCCGGCAGGTAGAAGAGCTTCCCCTTGCCCTGGCCGAGCCCCTGGCCGAGGAGCCCGCCGCTCGCGGTCCCGAGGAGCGACTCCCAGAGCTGAAAGCCGGGACCGCTCCGGTAGCGCTCGGGGTCGAGGAAGGCGACGACGCGCTGCCACCGGTAGGGGGTGGACTTCACGAGGTGCCAGGCGATCGGGGCGGCGGCGGCGGCGGCGAGGAAGAGGTAGGAGACGCGCGCCCCGGCGGCGAAGAGCATGGCGAAGAGCACGAGGAAGAGGATGATGCCTGTCCCGAGATCGCGCTGCCAGAGGCAGAGGGCGACGAGGGCCCCGGTGACCACGAGGTGGGGTAGGAGACCAGTGGTGAAGGAGCGGACCCGGTCCTGCTTCCGCGCGAGCGAGCGGGCGAGGTAGAGGACGAGGGCCACCTTCGCCGCCTCCGCCGGCTGGAACTGGAAGGGTCCGAGGGGGAGCCAGCGCTGCGCCCCGCCGGCGGCCTTGCCGGCGAACGGGACGAGGAGGAGGAGGACGAAGGTCGCGCCGAGGATGACGTAGGCGAGCGCGGAGATCCTCCGGTGGCCGAGCTTCAGGGCGGCCGCGAGGAGGGCGAGCCCGATCCCTCCGGCGAGGAGCTGGCGCTTCAGGTAGTAGAACTCGTCGAAGCCGAGCCGCGCGGAGCGGCCCGCCTGGATCGCGCTCGCGGAGTAGACCATCACCGCGCCCACCGCCACGAGCCCGAGGATCGCGAAGAGCAGGAGCCCGTCGAACGGAGGTGCGCTCCTCCCGCTGCCGCCGCCCTCGCTCATCCCGCCTCCGCCGCGAGCCGCCGGAAGGCCTCGCCGCGCTCCTCGTAGTTCCGGAACTGATCGTAGCTCGCGCAGGCCGGCGAGAGGAGGACCACGTCGCCCGGGACGGCCAGCCCCGCCGCGCGCCGGACCGCGCCGGCGAGATCCCCGCACTCCTCGGCCGGGCAGAGGTCCCCGAGCTCCGCCGCGACGCGCGGGCCGTCCTCCCCGATCGTGAGCAGCGCCTTCACGCGGCCCGGGAAGAGGGGCCGGAGGGGGGCGTAGGGCGCCCCCTTGCCGCGGCCTCCCATGACGAGGAGGACGCGGGAGGCGCCGGCCGGGAAGGCGGAGAGGCCGACGGCCGTGGAGTCCACGTTCGTCGCCTTGGAGTCGTTCACCCACTCCACCCCGCCCCGCTCCGCGACGAGCTCGAGCCGGTGGGGGAGACCGGGGAAGGCGTCGAGCCCGGCCTGGATCGCCGCGCCGGGGACGTCGAGGAGCCGGGCGCAAGCGACCGCGGCCATCGCGTTCTCCCGGTTGTGGGGGCCGCGGAGGGCGCGGTTCCGCAGGAAGAAGCGCTCCAGCCCGCCGGCCGCGGGGGTGAAGACGAGCTCCGCGCCGCCCGCCGGAAGGTCCCCGCCGGGATCGCGGACGGAGCCGGGCGCGGGCGGGCCGAAGCCGAAGGTGTGGAGGCTCCCGCGCGAGGCCGCGGCCATCGCCATCGCCCGGGGGTCCCGCGCGTTCGCCAGGGCGGCGTCGCCCGGCTGCTGGAGGCCGAAGAGGCGCGCCTTCGCGGCGGCGTAGGCGTCCATGTCCCGGTAGCGGTCGAGGTGGTCCGGCGTGAGGTTCAGCACCGCCGCCACCCGCGGGCGGAGCCGGACGAGCCCCTCGATCTGGAAGGAGGAGAGCTCGAGCACCGCGACGTCGATCGGCGCCCCGGAGAGGACGTGCTCGGCGAGCGGCGTGCCGAGGTTCCCGCCGGTGAACGTCCGCCGGTCGCGGGCGAAGAGGGAACCCGCGAGGGCGGTCGTCGTGCTCTTCCCGTTCGTCCCGGTGATCGCCACGACGGGCGTCCGCCCGAGGAAGCGGGCGGCGAGCTCGACCTCCCCCCAGACCGGCACTCCCCGGGCGCGCGCGGCGCGGATCTCCGGGATGGCGAGCGGGACCCCCGGGGAGGCGACGACGAGGTCGGCCTCCTCGAAGTCCCGGGGGTCGTGCCCGCCGAGCGCGCGCCGGAGCTCGATCCCGTCCAGGGCGGCGAGGGAGGCCGAGAGCTCCGCCGCGGGGCGGGCGTCGGTCACCGTGACGCGCGCCCCCTCCCGCGCGCAGAGGCGCGCGGCGGCGACGCCGCTCTTCGCGAGCCCGACGACGGTGACCTTCCTGCCCCCGAGGCGAGGGTTCTCCAAGGTTCACCTACCTCAGCTTGATCGACATGAGCGCCACGAGGGCGAGCATCACCGAGAGGATCCAGAACCGGACGATGATCTTCGGCTCCGCCCAGCCCTTGAGCTCGAAGTGGTGGTGGATGGGGGCCATCGCGAAGATCCGCTTCCCGCGCGTCCGGAAGGACCAGACCTGGAGGATCACGCTCACCGTCTCGGCGAGGAAGACCCCGTGGAGGATCGCGCTCGCGACCTCGTTCTTCGTGAGGATCGCGAGCATCCCGAGGCCGCCGCCGAGGCCGAGGGAGCCAACGTCCCCCATGAAGACCGACGCGGGGTAGGTGTTGTACCAGAGGAAGGCCACCCCGGCCCCGAAGATGGCGGCGCAGAACACGCCGAGCTCCTCCGCCCCGGGGATGTAGGCGATGCGGAGGTACTCGGCGAGGCTGAAGCCCGCGATGGTCGCCCCGGCGACGTAGGAGAGGGCGAGGAAGGTCATCGAGGAGACGACGACCGGCCCGATGGCGAGCCCGTCGAGCCCGTCGGTGAGGTTCACCGCGTTCGACGTCCCGATCACGACGAGCAGCATGAAGGGGAGGTAGAGCCAGCCCAGGTTCGGCTCGAAGAGCCGGGTCGGGACGAAGGGGAGGGTGAGCCGGAGATCCACGTAGCTGCCGACCCGCACCCAGGGGAAGCCCGCCGCGAGGTGGAAGTTCCAGTCGGTGAGGATCCCGTAGTAGACGGCGAGGACGACGGCCGTCTGGAGGACGAGCTTCTTCTTGCCCGCGAGCCCCTTCGAGTTGCGCTTCGAGATCTTGAGCCAGTCGTCGGCGAAGCCGACGGCGCCGAACCCCAGGGTGACGAGGAGGGCCGCCCAGACGAGCCGGTTCTGGAGGTCGCCGAAGAGCAGGGTCGCCACCGTGACGCAGAGGAGGATGAGGGCGCCGCCCATGGACGGCGTGCCCGCCTTCTTCGAATGCCCCTCGGGGACGTCCTCCCGGACGTTCGTCGCGCCGTACTGGATGACGCGCATCCGCTCGATGAAGAAGGGGCCGACGAGGAGCCCGACGAGCAGCGCGGTGAGCCCCGCCGCCACGATCCGGAAGGACGGGTAGCGGAGGACGTTGAAGAGGCCGAACTCCCCGGCGAGCGGGTAGAGCAGGAGGTAGAGCATCTATCTGAGGGCCTCGACGAGCCGCTCGAGCTTCATGCCGCGGCTTCCCTTCACGAGCAGGACGTCGGTGGGGAGGACCTCCGCCCTCGCCCAGGCGACGAGGGCGGCCGGGTCCTCGGTGTGGAAGGCGGGGAGCCCCGCGGCCCGGGCCGCCTCGGCGCCGAGGCGCGAGCGCGGGCCGAAGAAGGCGAGGGCCTTCACGCCCTGGCGGACCGCCTCGGCCCCGAGCGCGCGGTGGGACTCCTCCTCCAGGGCGCCGAGCTCGAGCATGTCCCCGAGCACGGCGGCCGGGCGCGCCCCCGCCCCGGCGGCGAGGTCCGCGAGCGTCCGGAGGGCGGCGGCCATCGACGACGGGTTCGCGTTGTAGCAGTCGTCCACGAGCCGGAGCCCGGAGGGGAGCCGCTCGAGCCGGAGGCGCCGCCCCACCGGCCGGACCTCCGCGAGCCCCCGCGCGATCTCCCGGTCCGTGCAGCCGAGGGAGATGGCCGCGGCCGCCGCCGCCGCCGCGTTCGCGGCGTTGTGGGCGCCGACGAGCGCCGGGACGTGGACGGGGATCTCCCGGTTCCCGACCCCGAGCACGAAGCGGAGCCCGTCCTCCCCCTGCGAGACGAACTCGAGCACGACGACGTCCCCGCGGCGGCCTCCCGCGGCGGAGAAGGTGATGAGCCGCCGGCCCGAGGCCTGCGCCCGCTTCAGCATCCGCGGGTCGTCCGCGTTCGCGATGGCGATGCCGCCCGGGGGCAGCCCCTCGTAGAGCTCCGCCTTCGCGTCGGCCACGGCGTCGATCGAGCCGAGCTTCTCGACGTGGGCGGCGGCGGCGAGCGTGACGATCCCGAGCTGCGGCAGGGCGATCGCCGCGAGGCGGGCGATCTCGCCCCGGGCGCTCATCCCCATCTCGATCACCGCGGCCCCGTGCGTCCCGTCGAGCCCGAGGAGGGTGAGCGGGACGCCGATCTCGTTGTTCAGGTTCCCCTCGGTCTTCAGCACCTTCCCGCGCGTGGCGAGGATGGCGGCGACCATCTCCCGGGTCGTCGTCTTGCCGTTCGAGCCCGTGACGCCGATGACCGGAATTTCGAACCTCCGCCGGTGGTGCCGGGCGACGGCACCGAGCGCGCGGAGGGTGTCGGGGACCTCGAGGAGGGGGAGCGAGGCGCCCGTTCCCGTCTCCCCGAGCCGGCTCAGGGGCGGCGCCACGACCGCGGCCGAGGCGCCCTTCGCGGCGGCCTCGGCGAGGTGGTCGTGCCCGTCGAACCGCTCGCCCTTCAGCGCGACGAAGAGGTTGCCGCGGACGATCGTGCGCGTGTCGGTCGAGACGCCGAGGACCGTCGAGGGCGGCGCGCCGTTCCAGCGGCCGCCGGTGGCGGCGGCGAGCTCCCCGGCGGTGAAGGCGGGCGCGGTCACGCGACCCCCAGGGCGCGGCGCGCCTCGTCCCGGTCGGAGAAGGGCAGCCGCTCGCGCCCGACGAGCTGGTAGTCCTCGTGCCCCTTGCCGGCGACGAGGATCGCGTCCCCCTCCCGCGCGGCGGAGACCGCGAGGGCGATCGCCGCGCGCCGATCGGGCTCCACGACGAACCCGCGCTCCTCCCGCCGCAGGGCCGCGGGCGAGAGGCGGGCGATCCCCCCCCGCTCGAGCCCGGGCAGGATCCCGGCGAGGATCGCCTCGGGGGGCTCGGTCCGCGGGTTGTCGCTCGTCACGACGACGAGATCGGAAGCGAGCGCGGCGGCGAGCCCCATGAGCGGGCGCTTCCCCTTGTCGCGGTCGCCGCCGCAGCCGAAGACGCAGACGAGCCGCCGGGGGGAGAGCGCCCGGAGCGCCTCGAGGGCGCGGGCGAGGGCGTCGTCGGTGTGGGCGTAGTCCACGAAGACCGAGATCCCGCGGGCGGCCACCCGCTCGAGCCGGCCGGGAGCGCCGGCGCAGCGGGAGAGGGCGCGGGCGACCGCCGGGGCGGGCAGCTCCGCGGCGAGCGCGAGGCCGGCCGCGCAGAGGAGGTTCTCCACGTTGTGGGCGCCGGCGAGCGGCGAGCGGATCGCGAGCTCCCCCGCGGGCGTCGCGAAGGTCGCCTGGATCCCGTCGAGGCCGATCCGGGCGTCCGCGGCGTGGAGCGCGTCGCCGGCGCGCCCGCCGTACCGCCAGACGCGCCGGCCGGGGCCGAGCTGGTCCGCGAGGCGGGCCCCGGCGGGATCGCGGACGTTCAGGACCGCCGTCCCGTCCGGCGCGAGGTGCTCGGTGAAGAGGCGCCGCTTCGCCGCGAAGTAGCTCTCCATGTCGCCGTGGTAGTCGAGGTGGTCGCGGGTGAGGTTCGTGAAGCCCGCGACCCGGAAGCGCATCCCGGAGACCCGCTCCTGGGCGAGGGCGTGGGAGGAGACCTCGAGGACGGCGAGCCGGGCCCCGGCGTCGCGCGCCTCGGCGAGGAGCGCCTGGATCTCGGTGGACTCGGGCGTCGTGTGGACGGCGGCGCGCTCGGTGCCGGGCCAGCGGTGGACGACGGTGCCGAGCATCGCCGCCGGGACGCCCGCCTCGCTCGCGCAGGCCTCGACGAGCCAGGCGACCGTGGTCTTCCCGTTCGTGCCCGTGACGCCGGCGAGGAGGAGCGCGTCGGCGGGGCGGCCGTGGAAGTTCGCCGCGGCGATCGCCATCGCGCGCCGGGAGGACGGGGCGAGGAGGAGCGCGGCGGGCGCGCACTCCACCTCCCGCTCGGCCACGACCGCCACGGCCCCGCGCCGCGCCGCCTCCGCCGCGAAGGCATGGCCGTCGTGGGCCGTCCCGGGGAGCGCGAAGAAGACGGCGCCGGGGAGGACCTGGCGCGAGTCGCAGGTCACGCGAGTGACGCCGGGGTCGCCCCCGCCATCGCCGCGGGCACCCGTCCCCTGGATGACGGCCGAGAGCTTCATTCGAGGACCCTCCATGCAAACCGACGTCCTGCCTGCTTTCTTCCGCTCCTTCGGG
Organism: Anaeromyxobacter sp.; assembly: GCA_037442705.1. Lineage (GTDB taxonomy): Bacteria > Myxococcota > Myxococcia > Myxococcales > Anaeromyxobacteraceae > Anaeromyxobacter. Next base: position 7,724 of record JBBIPT010000074.1, on the reverse strand, counting down.
CGGTTGCACGCCCCCGTGTCCCCGGGGACACGGGCGGGGAGCATCTTACAACGAGGGCGGCCCGCGACGGACCGCCGCGCAGAGGCCGTGAGGGAATCCCCGGACCGAGCCGGGCGGTCGAGGCGCGAGCAGCGCAAGGCGCGCCGACCGAGCATATCCCGCTGACATGTGAGGGAGGCGCAACGAAGCGATGCGAGGCGGATCGGCCGGTCCGGCGACGGGAGGGGATTTCTTCACGGCCTCTCAGCTCATCCCGCCGGCTGGAGCTTCACCCGGACCCGCGAGCCGCGGGCGACGACCCTGCCCGGAGCGGGGGACTGCGAGACGACGAGGCCGGAGCCGGAGAGCTCGGCGCCGAGGTCGACCGACTCGAGCCTGCGGACCACGGCGCGGGCGGGGAGACCCGCGAGCACCGGCACGGCGACGCCCTCCCCGCCGCCGGCCGTGGCGCGCCCGGCGAGCTCCAGCGCGGGAGGGGCGGCCGGCTCGTCCGGAGGGGGAGGCGGAGACTCGGGGGCGGCGCGGGCGACGGGGATCCCGCGGGGCGGCACGCCCAGCATCTTCATCGCGTACTCGGCGACCTCGCGGAAGGCGGGCGCCGCGACCTCGCCGCCGTAGATCTCCCCCTTCGGCTCGTCCACGAAGACGCCGATGACGACGCGGGGCTCCTCCGCGGGGGCGAAGCCGGCGAAGGAGCTGAAGTGACGGTCGGGGGCGTAGCCCCCCGACACCGGATCGGCCTTCTGGGCGGTCCCGGTCTTCCCGGCGACGCGCCACCCGTCGAGCCGGGCCCGGCCGCCGGTCGCCTTCTCGTCCTCCACCGCCCCCACGAGCCAGCGGGCCACGGTCTTCGCGGTCCCCTCGGAGACGGCCCGGTGGATCACCTCCGGCCGGGCCTCCTCGAGCACCTCGCCGGTGGCGGGATCGACGATCCGCCTCACGAAGAGGGGGCGCATGAGGAGGCCGCCGTTCGCGATCGCCGCCATCGCGTTCGTGATCTGGAGCGCCGTGGCGGAGTGGCCCTGGCCGAAGCTCTGGGTGGCGAGGCCGATCTCGGAACGCGGGAAGGGGAGCTGTCCGCGGACCTCGCCGGGGAGCCCGACCTGCGACCGCTCCCCGAAGCCGAAGTCCCGCAGCGTCTCGTGGAGCCCCTCGCGTCCGAGTCGGGCGCCGATCCGCGCGGCGCCGACGTTGGAGGAGACGGCGAGGATCTTCGAAGGGCCGGCCCAGCCGTGGGGCTTCGAGTCGTGGATCACGTGGGCGCCGACCGCGAGCCGTCCGTTCCCGCAGTCGATGGGGTCGAGGGGCTGGAGCACCCCCCGCTCCAGCGCGCCCGCGACGGTGAAGGTCTTCACGGTGGAGCCGGGCTCGAAGGAGTCGGTGACGGTCCGGTTCCGCATCTCCGCGCCGCGGCGAGGCGCGTTCGGGTTGAAGGGGGGCCAGCTCGCCATCGCGAGGACCTCGCCGGTGGCGGGGTCGAGGGCGATGAGCATCCCGGAGGAGGCGCGCGAGCCGGCGACCGCGCGCAGCAGGGCGCGCTCCGCCGCGAGCTGGAGCCCCTGGTCGATCGTGAGCTCGACGCGGGCCCCCTCCCGCTCGCGCGCGGAGGACGGGGCGCCCGCGAGGACGGTCGCGCCCGCGCCGTCCCGGAGCGACGGGACCTTCGCCGGCGCGCCGGCGAGCAGCTCGTCGAGCGCGAGCTCCACCCCCTCGAGCCCGTTCCCGTCGTCGCCCACGAAGCCGAGGAGCTGGCTCGCGAGCTCGAGGCGCGGGTAGTAGCGGCGCGTCTCCGGGATCACCGCGATGCCCCGCAGCTTCGCGTCCTTCAGGATCTTCTCCACCGCGGCGGCGGCCGGCGGGGAGACGCGGCGGGCGAGCCAGACGAAGCGGGTCCCGCGCGCGAGCTTCTTCCGCAGGGCGGCGGGGTCGAGGTCGATCGCCTGGGCCACCTTCCGGAGGTGGGCGGCGGAGGGGTCCTCCTTCGCGAGGACCACCGGATCCGCGTAGACGGAGCGGGCGTCGGCGCTCCCGGCGAGGAGGGCCCCGGTCCGGTCGGTGATGGGGCCGCGCCGGGGCTTCAGGACGAGCTGGCGGCGGTACTGCTCCACCATGTCCCCGACGAGCTCCTCCCGGTTCACGACCTGGAGCTGGAAGACCCGGGCGACGACGAGCGCGAAGCCGGCCGCGAAGAGGACGGCGAGGAGGCCTACGCGGAGGGCGATCCAGCGCGAGTCGCGCGGGGAGTGCCCGGGGCGCAAGGATCACCTCACCGCGGGGGGGACGCCGTCCCCGCGGCGGGGACCGCGAAACGCGACGCGCTCCGCGGAACGGGATGGCTCCGCCGGACCGGATGTAGTGACACCATCCACGCCCTTCCCGCCCCCGCCCGCCAAGGCGAGTCGCGGGCCCGCCGCCGACACCGCGCCCGGCGCCGGCGGAGCCATTCCCAGCCTGGTCCGGGCCCACCGCTCCAGCATCTCGGGAGACCGCAGGGTCTCGACCTCGATGCGGAGGCGGTCGTGCTCGGACACGAGTCTCGTGTGCTCCTTCTGCAGCTCTCCCAGCGCGTAGCCCGCCGCGAGGACGCGGGTGCGCGACCAGACGTGGAAGACCCCGAGCCCCACGAAGAGGAGGGCGAGGAGGGCGGCCTTGCCGAGCCGCCGCAGCACGGGGGTGCGGGCGCCGCGGCTCATCGCACCTTCTCCACGGCGCGGAGCTTCGCGCTCCGGGCCCTCGGGTTCGCCGCGACCTCCGCCTCCCCGGCGACGACCGCCTTCCGGGTCACTGGCGCGAAGGATGCCCGCGCGCCGCAGGCGCAGACCGGCAGGTCCGGAGGACAGGTGCAGGCCCGGGTGAGCGACCGGAACCGCTCCTTCACCATCCGGTCCTCGAGCGAGTGGAAGGAGATCGCGGCGGCGCGGCCGCCCACCGCGAGCATCGCGGGGAGCGCGTCGAGCCAGGCGGCGAGCGCCCCGAGCTCGTCGTTCACGGCGATGCGGAGCGCCTGGAAGGTCCGGGTGGCCGGGTGGATCCTCCGCGGCCAGGCCCTGCGGGGGATGGCCCCGGCGACGACCTCGGCGAGCCGGGCCGTGTCCATCGTCTCTTCCGCCTCGACGGCGCGCTTCACAGCGCGGGCGATCGGCCGGGCGAACGGCTCCTCGCCGTACTCGCGGAGGATCCGGGCGAGCTCCCGCTCGTCCACGCGCCGCAGGAGGCCGGCGAGCGTCTCGCCCTCGCCGGCCATCCGCATGTCGAGCGGACCGGCCCGGGAGAAGGAGAAGCCGCGCTCGGGGGCGTCGAGCTGGGGCGAGGAGACGCCGAGGTCGGCGAGCACCCCGTCCACCGGGGCGAGGCCGAGGGCGTGGAGGACGTTCTTCGCGTCGCGGAAGTCCGAGCGGACCGCGCGGAAGGCCTCGCCGAAGCGGGCGAGCCGGGCCTTCGCCGCCGCGAGGGCGCGGGGGTCCCTGTCGAGGCCGATCACGCGCGCCCCCCGCTCGAGGAGGAGGAGGGAGTGGCCGCCGCCGCCGAGGGTGCAGTCGAGGAGCACCCGGCCAGGCCCGGGCCGGAGGAGCTCCACCACCTCTGTCGCCAGCACCGGCTCATGGACGAACTCGCTCACGCCTTCCCGAAGAGATCGACGAGCTGATCGGGCGGGATCTCCTCCGCCATCTGCTCCTCGTGGGTCGCCTTGTCGTAGAGGTGGACGACCGGGCCCATCCCCACCCAGACGACCTCCTTCTCGAGCCCCGCCCAGGAGCGGAGCGCGGGCGGCACGAGGACGCGCCCGTGGACGTCGAGGTCCACCTCGTGTGCCGAGGAGACGAACTTGAGGACGTTCCGCTGCCAGCGGGCGTCGAGCGGCGAGGCCTGCATCACCTTCTTCACGAGCTCCTGCCAGACCGACTGCGGGAGCGCGAGGAGCGCCTTCCAGTGCGGGTACTGCATGAGGACGATGCGCGGCTCGCCCGCCGCGGCGAGCGCGTCGCGGAACCTCGAGGGGAGGCTCGTCCGCCCTTTCGCGTCGATCGCGTGATGGAAGGTCCCGAAGAACACCGGTTGCCCGATCCTGCCGCCTCGATCCGCTCGATGCCACTTTTTCCCACTGCGCTGGAACCGATCTACGGAGATCGCCGAGGGAAGTCAACGAGGCGCCGGGGCCGAGAGTTCGGGACTGTCAATGCGTTCAGGATCGGCGCGGCGGGGCTGCGAGGCGGCCCACCGCCCGTTAGCAGGAGGGCGGAGGTGCGACATGCAGGAACGTGGCGGTAGCCGGTCGGTCCTCATGAAGGTGAAGGCGGTCGAGACGACGGAGGGGGCGGGCTTCCACGTCCGGCGCCCGTTTCCCACGCGGGCGCTCGAGCAGCTCGACCCCTTCCTGCTCCTCGACGAGATGGGCCCCTCCGACCTCGGCCCCGGAGAGGCGAAGGGGGCCCCCGACCACCCCCACCGCGGCTTCGAGACGGTGACCTACCTCCTCGACGGCGAGATGGTCCACCGGGACTCCCGGGGGAACGAGGGCAGGCTCCGGCCGGGCGACGTGCAGTGGATGACCGCGGGGGCCGGGATCGTCCACAGCGAGATGCCGGGCGAGCGGATCCTGGCCGAGGGCGGGAGGATGCACGGGTTCCAGCTCTGGGTGAACCTGCCGCGGAGGGAGAAGCGCACCCGCCCCCGCTACCAGGACCTCCGCGCGGAGGCGATCCCGGTCGCGCGGAGCCCGGACGGACGCGTGACCGTCCGCGTGATCGCGGGAGAGGCCCTCGGCGCCGCGGCGCCGACGCGGACCCACACGCCCATCCTCTACCTCCACGCCTCGCTCGCCGCGGGGGGCCGGCTCGTCCAGCCCGTCCCGGAGGGGTGGAACGTCCTCGCCTACGTCTTCGCGGGCTCGGTCCGGGTGGGCGTGGAGGAGCGGGTGGCGCGGGCCGGAGAGCTCGTGGTCCTCGAGCGCGGCGCCGGTTCGGCGGCGCTCGCGGGGAACGGCGAGGGCGGCGGCGAGGCGCTCCTGCTCGCCGCGGAGCCGATCGGGGAGCCGGTCGCGCGCTACGGCCCCTTCGTGATGAACGAGGAGGAGGAGATCCGCGAGGCGATCGCGGACTTCCGGTCCGGCCGGATGGGGACGATCCCGTCGGAGACGGTCGCGCCCGGGCCGGCGTGACGGCGCGGTCGCGGACGGAGCGGGAATCTGCGAAGCTCCCCTCCACGGGCGGCCGTCCGCCGCCCGAGGAGGGTGGACATGGTCGCGCTCGTCGTGCTCCTCGTGGTCGCCGCCGCCGTCGTCGTCGCCTGGATCGTCCTCTACAACGGGCTCGTCACGAAGCGGAACGCGTTCAAGAACGCGTTCGCGCAGATCGACGTCCAGCTCAAGCGCCGGTACGACCTCATCCCGAACCTCGTCGAGACGGCGAAGGGCTACCTGAAGCACGAGCGCGGGACGCTCGAGGCCGTGATCGCCGCGCGGAACGGGGCGGCGTCCGCGGCGACCCGCGCGGCGGCGAACCCCGGCGATCCCACGGCGATGGCCGGCCTCTCCACGGCGGAGGGCGTGCTCGCCGGGTCGCTCTCCCGGTTCTTCGCCCTCGCCGAGGCCTACCCGGATCTCAAGGCGAACCAGACGATGTCGCAGCTCATGGAGGAGCTCTCCTCCACGGAGAACCGGATCGCCTTCGCGCGGCAGGCCTACAACGACGCGGTGATGACCTACAACAACGGCTCTTCCGATCTCCCCGGGATGCTCGTCGCCGGGCCGTTCCCGCCCGCGCAGCTCCTCGAGACCACGGCCCCCGCCGAGCGCGAGGCGGTGAAGGTCTCCTTCTGAGCGGCAGCCCGCGCCTCACGAGTCCGCTCGCCCCGAGCCTGTCGGAGGGCGAGCGGAGCCGGAAGAGCCGAACGCGCTCGTGCCTCGACAGGCTCGGCACGAGCGGAGACGGGACGGGCGAGCGGGAAGCACGGGCGCTCGCCCAGCCGAGGAGGTGAGCCGTGCCGGCCGGCCCGCGGGCCACGATGGACTTCTTCGCCGCCCAGGCGGCGGCGAAGCGGAGGACTGCCCTCCTCGTCCTCTACTTCGCGCTCGCCTGGCTCGGGACGATCCTCCTCGTCTACCTCGGGCTCGAGCTCTTCCTGCGAGTGGAGGACTTCCCGGAGGACGCGATCGGCTTCGCGACCGGCCCGGGCCTCCTCGGCGCGACCGCGGCCTTCGTCACGCTCGTCGTCTCGGGCGGGGCGGCGTTCCACGCCGCGCGGCTCGCCCGGGGCGGAGGTCACGCGGTGGCCCGGATGGTGGGCGGCGTCGAGGTGGACCGCGCGACGACCGAGCCGGCGGAGCGCCGGCTCGTGAACGTGGTCGAGGAGATGGCGATCGCCTCGGGGCTCCCCGTCCCCGCGCTCTACGTCCTCCCCGAGGAGTCCGGGATCAACGCCTTCGCGGCGGGCTTCACGCCGGAGCGGTCGGTGGTGGCGGTGACCCGGGGGGCGCTCGAGGAGCTCACCCGCGACGAGCTCCAGGGGGTCGTCGCCCACGAGTTCTCCCACGTCCTCAACGCCGACTCGCGCCTCGACCTCCGGCTCGTCGCCCTCGTGGGCGGCATCACCGTCCTCGCCCTCGTGGGGCGGACGCTCTTCCGGGGCACCCGCCACGTGCGCGTCCGCTCGAGCCGGAAGGGCGGGGGCTCCCTCCTCCCGCTCCTCGGGCTCCTCTTCTGGGTGTCGGGCTCGATCGGCGCCTTCTTCGGCAGGCTCATCCGGGCGGCCGTCTCCCGGCAGCGGGAGTTCCTCGCCGACGCCGCCGCGGTCCAGTTCACGCGTAACCCCGACGGGCTCGCGGGAGCGCTCGGCAAGGTCGCGGCCCGGGGCTCCGCGATCGCGGCGGCCCAGGCGCCGGAGGTCTCCCACCTCTTCTTCGCGAGCGGGCTCTCGTCGAGCTGGCTCTCGACCCATCCGCCCCTGGAGGAGCGGATCCGGCGGCTCGCGCCGCACGGGATCTCCCGCCCCCGCCCCGGCGCCGCGCCTTCCCCGGAGGCGGAGGGGATCCCGTCCCCCGCCCAGCCCGCGGCGGCGGGGCTCTCCTCCCTCGTCCCGGCCGCCGCGGTGGCGGTGGCCGCCTCTGCGGGCCACCCCGGGCCGCGCCACGTGGCGTTCGCCCACGACCTCCTCGCCGGGCTGCCCGAGGAGATCCTCGCCGCGGCGCGGGAGGCGCGCGGGGCGCGCGCCCTCGTCCTCGCCCTCGTCGCCGCTCCGGAGGCGACGGCGCGGGAGGTCGAGCTCCACCAGATCGCGGACGCCGCGGTGCGGCAGCCGGTGGCGCGGCTCGCGGCCGCGCTCGAGGGGGCGCCGCGCGGGCGGCGGATGGAGATCCTCGACCTCGCCCTCCCCACGCTCGACGCCCTCCGGCGGGAGGAGGCGGAGGCGCTCCTCCGGGACCTCGCCGCGGTCGCCGGAGCGGACGGGCGGACGAGCGTGCTCGAGTGGGCCGTCCTCCGGATCGTGCGGGCCCGCCTCGCCCCCGCGCTCGGAGCGGCCGAGGCCCCGAAGCTCCGCGCGCGCACCGTCGAGGACGTCCAGGTCGAGGCCCTCGAGGTGCTCTCGGCGCTCGCCTGGCTCGGCGCGGGAGATCCCGGGGGCGCGCAGGCGGCGGTCGACGCGGGGGCCGCGGCGCTCGGGGTCACGGGCTGGCGCCCCCTCCCCCGGGGGAGCGTCCGCGCGGCGCGGCTCGACGCGGCGCTCGC
>JBBIPT010000073.1:0-15603 GCA_037442705.1 Anaeromyxobacter sp. | reverse complement strand
ACCTGCAACCGTTCGCCCTGAGCCTGTCGAAGGGCGAGGAGCGGGACCTGCAACCGTTCGCCCTGAGCCTGTCGAAGGGCGAGCGCGGGGACCTGCAACCGTTCGCCCTGAGCCTGTCGAAGGGCGAGGAGCGGGACCTGCAACCGTTCGCCCTGAGCCTGTCGAAGGGCGAGCAGGGAGTCGCGCGGCCGGCATCACCTTCGAGTCCGTCCGCTTCGCCTACCCGACCCGCCCCGACGTGGAGGTCCTCGGCGGCATCGACCTCGCGATCGCCCCGGGCGAGGTCGTCGCCCTCGTCGGCGCCTCCGGCGCGGGGAAGTCCACGGTGGGCGCCCTCGTCGGCCGGCTCTACGACCCGACCGAGGGGCGCATCCTCCTCGACGGCCACGACCTGCGCGACCTCGACCCCCGCTGGCTCCGCGACCGGATCGGCGTCGTCCCCCAGGAGCCGATCCTCTTCTCCGCCTCGGTGGAGGAGAACGTCCGCTACGGCCGCCCAGGCGCCTCGCACGAGGAGGTCGTCCTGGCCTGCCGCGCCGCCCACGCGGACGCCTTCGTCCGCGCCTTCCCCGACGGCTACGCGACGAAGGTCGGCGAGCGGGGCCAGCAGCTCTCCGGCGGCCAGCGCCAGCGGATCGCCATCGCCCGCGCGGTCCTCAAGGACCCGCGGATCCTCCTCCTCGACGAGGCGACGAGCGCCCTCGACGCGGAGTCCGAGGCCCTCGTCCAGGACGCGCTCGAGAAGCTCATGGTGGGCCGGACGGCGATCGTGATCGCCCACCGGCTCTCCACCGTCCGCCGGGCCGACCGGGTGGTCGTGCTCGAGCACGGACGGGTCGCCGAGAGCGGGCCGCACGAGGCGCTCATGGAGCAGGCCGGGACCTACCGGCGGCTCGTGGAGCGGCAGCTCGTGAGCGCGTGAGCGAAGCGCCGGGCCGCCCGCCCTTCGACAGGCTCAGGGCGAGCGGACTGGGGGCAGCTCGTGAGCGCGTGAGCGAAGCGCCGGGCCGCCCGCCCTTCGACAGGCTCAGGGCGAGCGGACTGGGGGCAGCTCGTGAGCGCGTGAGCGATCGGCTGGATCCCTCGCCCTTCGACGGGAACGGGCGGGCGACTCACGGACGAACATCCCCTCTCCCCCCGGAAGCGAAGCGCCGGGGGGAGAGGGCAAGGGAGAGGGGGGCGGGGAAGGCGAGGCCGTCACCGCCCGAGCGGCACCGTGACTCCGAGCGAGAGCCGCGCGTTCGTCTCGTGCCGGAGGAAGTCGCGGTTCTGGCGGTAGGCGACGGAGGCCTCCCAGGCGAGCTCCACCCGCCGGACCGTGAGCGCCTGCCGGACCCCGAGCCGGAGCTCCACGTCGTGCGCCGCCATCTCGCTCGTCGGCTCGATCACCTCCCAGTAGTAGGAGTCGTTCCGGCGCACCCGCTCGAGGAAGGCGCCCACCCGCCCGCCCTCGTGGAACACGTCCACGGCCACGGTCTGCGAGTCCGCCCCGGGGCCGATCCAGGCGCCCAGGAGCTGGCCGCCGTTCGTGTAGCCGAGGTCGTTCCCGTGCGTGTAGACGACCGGCACGCCCCGCTGGTTCCCGAGCGGGCGCTGCTCCTGGAGGTGGGTGAGCTCCGCGAGGAGCCGGACGGTGCGCCGGCCCGCCGGGAGGAGCTTCGTGAGCCCGAGGGTGTAGAACTGGGTGTGGTCGGGCTCGCGGGTCGTCACCCAGAAGGTCCGGTCGTGGTCGTCCCGCCCCCACTCCGCGTGGACCTCGAACCCGACGGACGGGAAGGCCCAGCGGGCGAAGACCGAGGCGAGCTGGTTGTCCCTCGGGTTGTCGCCCTCCGGGAAGCTGTCCTCGAGGTCCTTCTTGAAGAAGCTCTGGAACATCGGGAGCCAGTCCACGAACCGCAGGTCGCTCCAGACCTGGACGTGCGTCCGCGCGAGCCCGACCGTGAGCCCGTCGAGCCACCGCGGCGCCCAGGTGACGACGAGCCCGGTGAGGAGCGGGTGCGTCCCGTTCTGGACGTGGCGGGTCCGGTCGAGCCGTCCCCAGAGGAGGAGCGCCTCCACCTCCCCGATCCCGAAGTCCACCGGCCTTGAGGTGCCGAGGAAGACGTGCGGGAAGCCGGGCCCGGCGCCGGACAGGAGGACGGCGTTCCGGGTCCCGGGCCCGAACCGGAGGTTCTCGGTGGAGAGGCCGATCGCGACGTTCCAGAGGTCGAGCCGGACGAAGCTCTGCCCGAGGCTCGCCGCCGCGAAGGACCGCGCCCCGAACCGCTGGGGGAGGTCGAGGCCGTTCCCGTAGTAGGGGTTCGCGAAGGCGAGGTCGCCCGGCCTCCCGGTGGGCCGGAGCTCGAAGGCCCGGTTCTCCGACCAGGCCACCTCCGGCTGGAGCGCCGCCGAGAGCGCCCCCCACCGGAAGGCCACGCCCCCGGAGGCGAGCTGGGAGAGGCCGCGCCCGGCCCAGAGGAGCCCGTCCTCGTCGTCACCCGCCGGGTAGGTCGAGTTCCAGACCGACGCGAGCCGGAAGGGCAGGGGGTGGACGAGGAGCCCGTCGCCCGCCGGCAGCGAGGCTCCGGGGGCCCGGACGAGGGGCGGCGCGAGCTCCGGATCGGCGGCGGCCGCCGGCACCCAGGCGCCCCCGGCGAGGAGGAGGTGCAGGGCCACCCAGGCCGTCGTCTTTCCCGCCCCCGCCATGAAGCTGCCGATTCTACCGGGACAGGTTGTCGCTGCACCAAGAGAACGAGTAGAGTGCGTCGTTCGCAGGGGAACCGGGGGGTTTCTCCAGGGCAGGGAATCCGAACCGCGCGGGGCCGCCGTCGCGGCGTCGCACCCGTCGTCCTCCAATGCTCGATCGAGTCCTCATGGTCTGCACCGGGAACATCTGCCGGAGCCCGATGGCCGAGGGGCTGCTCCGCCAGCGCTTCGCGGCGCGCGGCAAGGGCCTCGTCGAGTCCGCCGGGATCGCGGCGCTCGCCGGCCGTCCGGCCGATCCGCTCGCCGTCGAGGTCCTCGCGGAGCGGGGCCTCGACATCTCCCCGCACCGCGCCCGCCAGCTCACCGGCGAGATGATCCTCGCCGCCGACCTCGTCCTCGTCATGGAGGAGGGCCAGAAGGAGGCCGTCGAGGCGATGCACGGCTCGGCGCGGGGACGGATCCACCGCCTCGGGAAGTTCGGGGGGTTCGACGTGCCCGACCCCTTCCGCCTGCCGCGGCCCGCCTTCGACCGGGCGCTCTCGCTCATCCTCCAGGGGATCGACGACTTCGACCGCGCGTTCTGGGGGGGGAAGTGACCGCCCGCCGAGCGCGCGGAGGGCGAGGCCCGCTCGCCGGGGCGGCCGCGCCCGTGCTGGCCGCCGCCCTCGCGCTCTCGGGCTGCGCCACCCTGGGCCCGGGGAGCCACGTCTCCGAGGCGGGGATCGAGGACCGCGGCACCGCCGGGTCCCCCGTCAGGATCTACCCGATCACCCCGGAGCTCCTCCTCGAGCAGGCGCGGGGCCGCGCGAGCGCGACGGCCGCGCGATCGCAGGAGGCGAGCGCCCAGGCCGAGGCGGGGTACCAGTACCGGGTCGCCCCCTTCGACGTGCTCTCCGTCATCGTCTGGGACCACCCGGAGCTCACCATCCCCGCGGGCGAGTACCGGTCGGCGGAAGTCGTCGGGAACGTGGTCCAGGCCGACGGGACGATGTTCTACCCGCACGTCGGGGTGGTGACGGTCGCCGGGCGGACCCTCCCCGAGATCCGGACGCTCCTCACGGAGCGGCTGCGGAAGTGGGTGGAGAACCCGCAGCTCGACGTGCGGGTGGCCGCCTTCCGGGGCAGGCGGGTGCAGGTCACGGGGGAGGTGGCGAAGCCCTCCGCGCTCCCCGTCACCGACGTCCCGCTCCGCGTGCAGGACGCGATCGCCGGGGCCGGCGGCCTCACCCCCTCGGCCTGGACGCGCGCCGTCACCCTGTCGCGCGCCGGGCGGGTGGAGCGGCTCGACCTGCAGGCGCTCTACGACGAGGGCGACCTCTCCCAGAACCGGCTCCTCGAGAGCGGCGACGTCCTCCACGTCCCCTCGCGCGAGGAGCACAAGGTCTTCGTCCTCGGCGAGGTGCGCAGGCCCTCGTCCCGCGTCATGGCGAAGGGACGGATGAGCCTCGCCGAGGCGATCGGCGACGCGGAGGGCTTCGATCCCCTCACGTCGAACCCCGGCGGGATCTACGTCTTTCGCGGGCGCTACGAGGCCCCGAGCGTCTACCGGCTCGACGCGACGAGCCCGGACGCGCTCCTCCTCGCCGTGCAGTTCCAGCTCGAGCCGCACGACGTCGTCTACGTGAGCGCCTACAAGCTCTCCAGCTGGAACCGGGTGGTGAGCCAGCTCCTGCCGACGATCCAGGGGCTCTGGCAGAGCGTGGATCTCGGAAACCGCGGCATCGACGCCATCCAGGGGACGAGATGACCCAGCGACACGACAAGGCCCTCGAGGTCGTGCGGGACGAGCCGGCCCGCGAGCCCCGGCCGGACCTCCCGCCGCCCTCGCCCGGCGACGACGAGATCTCCCTCGGCGAGTACCTCGACGTCATCCTCGACGGGCGCAGGCTCGTCGCCGGCGTCCTCGCCCTCGTCCTCGCGGCGGGCGCCGCCCACGCCTTCCTCGCCCCGCCGGTCTACCGCTCCGACGCCCTCGTCCAGGTGGAGACGACGAAGGCCGGCAAGGGGCTCCTCGGCGACCTCTCCGCGATGTTCGGCGAGGGCTCCCCGGCGGAGACCGAGGTCGAGATCCTCCGCTCGCGCGCGCTCGTCGGCGAGGTCGTGAACCGGCTCCGGCTCGACGTGGTCGCGACCCCCCGCCGCTTCCCGCTCGTGGGCGGCGCCGTCGCCCGGCTCCACGGCGAGGACGGCGTCGCCGGCCCGCTCCTCGGCCTCCGCTCCTTCGGCTGGGGAGGCGAGCGGATCTCGGTGGGCGACCTCGTGACCCCGCGGCGGCTCCTCGGGGAGCCCCTCCGCCTCGTCGCGGGGGAGGGCCCCCGCTTCGCCCTGCTCGGGCCGGACGGCGAGAAGCTCCTCGACGGCGAGGTGGGGAAGCGCGCCGCGGGGGGCGGCGTCGAGCTCTTCGTCTCCGAGCTCGTGGCGCGCCCGGGGCTCGCCTTCCACCTCGAGCTCCTCGACCGCGACGAGACCGTCTCGGAGCTGCAGGAGGACCTCCGCGTCTCCGAGAAGGGGAAGAAGACCGGGGTCCTCGTCGTGGCCCTGGAGGACCGGGACCCGGCGCGGGTCGCCGGCATCCTCGACGCGCTCACGACCACGTACGTCCGCCGGAACGTGGAGCGCCGCAGCGCCGAGGCGGAGAAGACGCTCGAGTTCCTCGACACCCAGCTCCCCGCGCTCAAGGCGAAGCTCTACGCGGCCGAGCTGGAGCTCGAGAGCTACCGCTCCCGGAAGGGGCAGGTGGACGTCTCGCTCGAGACGCAGGCGGCGGTGGCGCGGGTGGTCGAGATCGAGAAGGCCGCCTCGGCGGCCAAGGTCGAGTACGCCGCCCTCCGCCACAGGTTCACCGACGACCATCCGGCCCTCGCCGCGCTCCGCTCCCGGATGCAGCGGCTCGAGGGCGAGGGGGAAGCCCTGGAGGTGCGGCTGAAGCGGCTGCCCGAGGCGGAGCTCGAGTCGGCCCGGCGGCTCCGCGACGTGAAGGTCGCGAACGAGCTCTACATCGCCCTGCTCAACAAGGCGCAGGAGCTGAAGGTGATGAAGGAGGGGACGATCGGGAACGTCCGCGTCCTCGACGCCGCCGTCGTCCCCACGAAGCCGGTGGCGCCGAGGAAGGCGGCCGTGCTCGCGCTCTCCCTCCTCCTCGGCCTCGCGGCCGGCGTCGCGGCGGCCTTCGGGCGCCGGGCCCTCTCGCAGGGCGTGGAGGATCCCGACGCCATCGAGCGGACGACCGGGATCGGCGTCCACGCCGCGATTCCCTTCAGCGGCGTCGAGGAGACGGCGGCGCGCCGGTCCCGGCGGGAGCCGGGCGCACGCACGGTCCTGGCGCAGACGGCGCCGCGGGACATCGCGGTGGAGAGCCTGCGGAGCCTGCGGACGAGCCTCCAGTTCGAGCTGCACGAGGCGAGGAATCGGGTCGTCGCCGTGACCGGCCCGGCCCCGGGGGTGGGGAAGTCCTTCGTCGTGGCGAACCTCGCCCACCTCCTCGGAGAGTCGGGGAAGCGGGTGCTCGCGATCGACGCCGACCTCCGCCGCGGCCGGCTCCACGAGTCCTTCGGCGCGTCGCGGGAGGGAGGGCTCTCCGAGCTCCTCGCGGGCGAGCAGCCCCTCGCCGACGTGCTCCGGGACACCGGCTCCCCCGGCGTGAAGTTCATCTCCACCGGGAGGCTGCCGCCGAACCCCGCGGAGATGCTCGGCAGCGAGCGCTTCGCCAAGGTCCTCGCCGACCTCGCCGCCCGCCACGACGTCGTCCTCGTCGACACGCCCCCCGTGCTCGCCGTGACCGACGCCGCGCTCGTCGCGCGCCTCGCCGGGGTGACCCTGCTCGTGGCCCGCTCCGGGAAGCACCCCCTGCGCGAGATCGCCGCCGCGCTGCGCGGCCTCGCGCGCAACGGAGCCCGCGTCCACGGGATCGTGATGAACGGGGTGCGGCTCGAGCGCGGCTTCGGGCGCCGGAACGCCTACCACTACCAGTACCGGTACGAGTGACGGGCGAGCGCCGGGCGGCGAACGGGCTGCTCCCCGCCTGGATCCCCTCGCCCTTCGACAGGCTCAGGGCGAGCGGTCGGGGCATCCCCTACGGCCACGCCATCACGGCGAGGAAGAGGGACTCCCCGTCCTTCTCCGCCGTGAGCTGGTGCAGGATCCGCTGGCCCTTCTCCACCGTGAGCCGCGTCTGCGTGTTCCGCGCCACGAGCGCGACCTCGATCGTGATCGTGTCCCCGCGTCGCTCCTGGAGCGTGACCCCCGCGACCTCCCCGCCGGCGAGGTCCACGAAGGCGGGCTTCCCGGTGACGAGGTCGAACCGCTTCTCCTGCGCCTGCTCCCAGCGGACGTAGGCGAGGGGGGAGAGCTGGCGCTTCAGGTCCTCGAGCCGGGGATCGAGGCGCGGCGGCCCCTGGCGCGAGCCCTTGATCACCCGCACGAGCACCGGCACCTCGGCCGAGGCGGCGGACGGGAGCGCGGCGAGCAGGGTGGCGGCCGCTGCGAGGGCGAGGGCGAAGGATCTCCGGGTCATGGACGTCCTCGAGGACAGAGCCGCGCCGGGCGGGGGGCTCACGAGCCGGCTCCCGGCGACAGGAGCACGACCGGGCCGTCCACCGTCTGCAGGACCGTCACGGCCTCTCCCTCCGCGTCGATCTCCAGGAGCGCGATCTCCCGGGGACCGGTTCCGACGCGAACGTACACGAGGACGGCGAGTGCCGCCACCAGGGGCGCGAGCGCCGCAGCGGCGGCGCGGCGGTGGCCGCCGAGCCAGGCGAGGATCCCGCCTCGGGCGGCGGGGGAGGCCTCGCGCCCGCCGGAGACCCGGGCCATGACCTCGTCCACGAACGGGCCGAAATCCCGCGAGTTCGCCCGGGCGAGGAGCGACTCCGCCACGAGCCCGTCGGTCGCCTCGAAGGCGGCGAGGGTGGCGCGGCAGCCCTTGCACTCCGCGAGGTGGGCGGCGAGCGCCTTCGCCTCGCCGGGGGTGAGCTCGCCCACGCGGGCGCCGATCATGGGGGCGAACCGGACGCACTCCCTCATGGCTCGACCTCCTCCCCTCCGCCGGCGCTCCCCTGGTCCTCGCCCTCCCGGGCGGGCACGAGGTCTCCCGCGTACTCGCGGAGCGCGGCCTGCATCTTCTTCCTCGCGTGGAAGAGGCGGCTCATCACCGTCCCCTTGTGGATCCCGAGCCGCTCCGCGAGCTCCTCGTAGGAGAGCCCCTCGACCTCCCGCAGGACGAGGATCGTCCGGTGCTTCTCGGGGAGCGTCTCGAGCGCCTCCTGGATCTTCCCGGCGAGCTCCCGGCGGAGCGCGTTCTCGCGCGGGTCGTTCCCGAGCGGAGTGGAGAGGATCCCCTCGCCCGCCTCGGCGACGTGGGCCTCGTTCACCTCGTCCACGTCGTCCTTCCGGCTCGTCCGCTCCCGGCGGACGGAGTCGATGGCGAGGTGGGTCGCGATCCGGAAGAGCCAGGTGGAGAAGGCCGCCTTCCCCTCGAAACCGCGCAGGCTCCCGTGGACGCGAACGAACGCCTCCTGGGCGACGTCCCAGGCGAGGTCCGGGTCTTTCACGATGCCGAGGGCCAAGGCGTACACCTTCCTCTGGTAGCGGACGACCAGGGCGCGAAAGGCGTCGCTGTCACCGGCCCTTGCTCGGGAGACGAGCGAGAGGTCGTCGGCTTCCATCGGAGAGACGTTCGCTCGGGCGCGGGAATTCACGGGGTTCGAGGGGCGACCGTACCACGCGGAGGGTGCCCGGAGGGGGAAGCGGGGGCCGTCCGGCGGGACGGGCGGCGGGACGGGCGGGCCGGCCGCCGCCCCCCCGGGGGCGATCGCCGGAGACGCCCCGCCAGAGGGACGAAGGGGCGCTCCCCGCCCCCCCGGGTTATCCTCCCCGGGTCGCCGGAATGCGCGGCGAGGGAGCCGGTTCGGATCCAGGAAATGTCCGTGGCATCAGGCGAGATCGGCCGCGTCCTCGACGAGGCGCGCGGCCGCAGGGTGAGGATCGTGGTCCTCGCGGCCCTGGGCTTCGGGCTCGCCGCGGCCCTCCTCTGCCTCTTCCTCGGCGCCGTCGCCCTCGCGCTCGGCGCCCGTCCGGGGATCCGGGGGCTCGCCCTCGCGGGGGGCACCGTCTCGGTCCTCGCCGCCCTCGCGTGGGCGGTCCAGCGGCTCGTCCGGACCGCCTGGTCCGCCGAGGCGACCGCCCGCGCCCTCGCCGCGGGAGACCCGCTCCTCCGCTCCGACCTCGTCTCCGCCGTGGAGCTCGCCCGGGCGCGCGGCGCCATCGCGGCGGCCGGCCACTTCTCCCTCGCCCTCGTGGACGCCCATCTGGACGGGACGGCCGCGCGGGCGGGCGGCGTGAGCCTCGACCGCGCGATCCCCGATCGCTGGGCCCGCTACGCGGGGCTCGCCCTCCTCGGCGTGGGCGTGGTCCACGGCGTGGGGTTCGTCGCGGGGGGCGGCGGGCTCCTCGACGCCTACGGCAAGGTCCTCGCGGGCGAGCCCGGCGCGAAGCTCGCCGCGGCCGCGGACCCGATCACCGGCGACGTGGAGGTCACCTACCGCTACCCGGCGTACATGCGCCGCGAGCCGAAGACGCTCTCGGGCACGGGCGGGGAGGTCCGCGCGCCGCCGGGGACCGAGGTCACCCTCCGGACCCGCGCCGACCGGGACGTGCGCGCGGCGGAGATCGAGGTGGAGGTCTCGGGGATGCCGGCTCGCCCGGCCGCCGCCGAACCTTCCGGCACGGAGACATCCGCCCTGCCCGTCCGCCCTTCGACGGGCTCAGGGCGAACGGACATGGGAAGACCCGGTCACCTCGAGCTCGTCGAGGGATCGGACGCGGGGCGAGCGGGGGGAGCAGGCGCCGATGGACCGGGAGCAGGCACCGGCGGATCGGGAGCAGGCACCGGCGGATCGAAGGGAACCGGTAGCGGTTCGGCCCAGCCCGGGAAAAGGGCCTGGCCCGGACCCCTTCGCCCCGAACCTGTCGAGGGGCGGACGGATGGCGTGGCGACGGCCCCAGCCCAGCCCAAGAAGCGGGCCTGGCCCGGATCCGTTCGCCCCGAGCCTGTCGAGGGGCGGACGGAGCCCGGCGCGCCCCGCACCTCCCGCCACCCGCTCACCGTCTCCGGCGCCCGCGATCTCGAGGGGCGCTTCACGGTGGAGGGGACGGGGAGCTACCGCTTCCGCTTCCTCGACGGCCGCGGGAAGGCCGTCGCCGCGGGCCCGCCCCTCCCGATCGTGCTCGAGCCGGACCTGCCCCCCACCGTCCGGATCTCCGCCCCGGAGCGCGAGGTCGAGGTGGATCCGGGGGAGGGCGTCCGGATCGACTGGTCGGCCGAGGACGACCACGGGCTCGCCGAGATCGCCCTCGTCGTGAAGGGCCCGGACGGCGAGGAGCGCCGGCGCGTCCTGCGCGAGTCCCGCTCGGCGCGCCGCGAGAGCGGCGTCCACGACCTCGACCTCGGCCCGGAGCGGCTCGAGGAGGGGGAGCGGCTCCTCTACTGGCTCGAGGCGACGGACGAGGACTCGGTCTCGGGGCCGAAGAAGGGGGTCTCCCAGACGCAGGTCGTGAAGATCTGGTCGGAGGCCGAGCACCGGAGGAAGGCCCTCGAGGAGGCGCGGCTCGTCTTCGAGGAGATGGTGACCCTCCTCGCCGACCGGCTCGAGGCCCTCGACCCCGGGCCGGTGGACACGCCCGACCGGCTCGTCGTCGCCCAGCAGCTCGACGTCCGGACCCGGCGGCTCCACGAGCGGATGCGCGAGGTCGCCCGCTCCATCCGGCGCGACCGGGCGGGCCCCCGCGACGTGGCGAGGGCCCTCGAGAACGTCGCCGGGCTCCTCCGCGTGATCGAGCAGCGGCTCGCCGCGGCGCGCGCCCCCGTGGCCCAGGCCTTCCGGATCCGCGCGACGCCGGACCGCTCGCTCGTCGGGACGATGACGATCGTGGACGCGCGGATGACCGACGAGCTCGAGAAGGGGATCCTCTACCTCGAGCAGCTCCTCGACAAGCAGCGCGCGGACGACCTCCTCCTCATGGCGAAGGACCTCGCCGCGAAGCGGCGCGAGCTCGCCGACCTCCTCGAGAAGTTCAAGGCCTCCCCGACCGAGGCGGCGAAGAAGGAGCTCCTCGCGAAGATCGCCCGGATGAAGGAGCGGGTGAAGGAGCTCCTCGCCAGGATGGCGGAGACCTCCCGGGGCTTCGCCGACGAGCACATGAACCGCGAGGCGCTCGCGGAGATGGCGCGCTCGCAGGACGTCGTGGGCGGCCTCGACGACGTGGAGCGGATGCTCGCGAAGGGAGACGTGGAGGGGGCGATGCGGGCCCTCGACGAGATGGCCTCCTCGATGGACCGGATGCTCGCAGGGCTCGACCGGACCTCGCGCCTGCCGGACGAGAAGGCCCGCGAGCTCATGAAGGAGATGCTCGCCTTCAAGGCGGAGATCGAGAAGGTGAAGGCGGAGCAGGAGAAGGCCGCCCGGGAGACCGACGCGATCCGCCAGAAGTACCGGAAGGCGGTGCAGGAGCGGCTCCGGGACGCGGAGGAGAAGGTGAAGCGGCTCGAGCAGCTCGCCCGCGAGGCCCGGGAGGACGTGGAGGCAGCGCAGCCCGGGATCACCTTCCGGGCGGAGCCGGAGCACGAGTCCGCGCGGGAGTCGCTCGCCGCGCTCGAGCGGGCGCTCGGGACGAAGGAGCTCGGGGCGGCCCTCGAGTCCTCGCTCCGCGCCGCGCCGGCGGTGGAGCGGCTCGCCCGCTTCCTCGAGGAGGACGTCGCCCTCGCCGAGCAGAACGCAGCCTACACGAGGCGCGAGCCGGAGAAGGTGCGCGGCGCGCTCGAGAAGGCGATCCGCGCCGTGCCGAAGGCGCGCGAGGTCCGCCAGGAGCTCTCCCGGCTCCTCCCCGAGCCGCGGCAGGTCCTCTCCCCCGGCGACCAGCGGCGGCTCGACCAGCTCTCCCGCCAGCAGCTCGACCTCGAGCGCGAGGCGGCGGGGCTCCAGCGCAAGCTCCAGGACCTCATGCAGAAGGCGCCCGTCTTCCCCCAGGAGGCGCCCGGGCAGCTCGGGGAGAGCCGGGGGCACATGAACCAGGCGGCCGGGGAGCTCGCCCAGAAGAACCCGCAGCGGGGGCACGGCCAGCAGGAGCTGGCCCTCGACGCCCTCTCCCGCTTCCAGAAGGGGCTCGAGGAGGCGGCGAAGCGCGGGCGCGGCCAGGGCGGGGGCATGGGCTTCCCCTTCCCGTTCGGGGACGCGGGGGGCGGCGAGGAGGGCGAGGGCCGGGATCCGTCGCGGGAGAAGGTGAACATCCCGGGCGCGGAGGCACACAAGGTGCCGGAGGAGTTCCGGCGCGACCTCCTCGAGGCGATGAAGCAGGGATCGCCGGAGCGGTACCGGGCCGAGGTGCAGCGCTACTACGAGGAACTCGTGAAGTGACCCGGCTCGTCCCGATCGCCCTCGTGGCGCTGCTCGCCGCCGGGGAGCCCGTTCGCCCCGAGCCCGTCGAAGGGCGAGCGGGTCCGAACGCTCGTGGTTCGACAGGCTCACCACGAACGGCCTGGGAGGGATCCGTTCGCCCCGAGCCCGTCGAAGGGCGAGCGGGTCCGAACGCTCGTGGTTCGACAGGCTCACCACGAGCGGCCTGGGAGGGATCCGTTCGCCCCGAGCCCGTCGAAGGGCGAGCGGGTCCCGTCACGTCCGTTCGCCCTGAGCCTGTCGAAGGGCGAGCGGGCTCGCAGCTCCTCGAGGTCCTCCGCCTCCTCGCGGACGAGGACGTGGAAGGCGCCCGGGCTATCGCCGAGCCCCTCCTCGCCTCGCGCCCCGGCGACCCCGGGACGAAGCTCGCCCTGGGCTCCGTCCGCTTCTACGAGCAGCGCTACGACGAGGCGATCGCGCTCCTCGAGGCGGCCGGCGGCGACCCCACCGGCTACCTCGCCCTCTCCCGCGGCGCGCGCGACGTGACGAAGGGGCACGTCCGCGCGGACGGGCGGCACTTCGTCGTCTCCCACCCGCCGGGGAAGGACGAGGTGCTCGTCCCCTACCTCCTCGACGCGCTCGAGCGGCAGCGGGAGGCCCTCTCCCGCTCGCTCGGCTGGGTGCACACGGGGAAGCTCCGGATCGAGATCGTGAACGACGTCCGCGAGCTCGCGCGCCTCACGACGCTCACCGAGGCGGAGATCCGGACCTCCGGGACCGTCGCGGTCTGCAAGTTCGACAAGATCATGATGCTGTCGCCGAAGGCCCTCCTCAAGGGCTACGACTGGCTCGACACCGCCGCCCACGAGTACACCCACCTCGTCCTCACGCGGCAGAGCCGGAACCGGGCGCCGATCTGGCTCCAGGAGGGGCTCGCGAAGTGGTTCGAGGACGACTGGCGGGACGGGAAGGAGCCGCTCTCGCCGGTCGAGGCGGCCATCATCCGGAACGCGGTCCAGAAGGACGACCTCGTCACCTTCGAGGAGATGCACCCGTCCCTCGCGAAGCTCCCCTCGCAGGAGCGGGCGGGGCTCGCCTACGCGGAGGCGGTCGCCGCGATCGAGCGGATCGTGAACCGGGCCGGGCCGGCCTCGATCCCCCGGATCCTCTCGCTCGTCGCGGGCGGCAAGGACGCCGCGGAGGCGGTCGCGGAGGTCCTCGGGACGAGCTTCGACGCCTTCCTCGCCGACTGGAAGGGCTGGATGGGCTCGCGCCCGCTCCCGCGGGGCGGCGAGCACATCCTGAAGCGGCTCCGCTTCCTCGACGATCCGAAGCACGGGGGGACCTGGTCGGAGTGGGCGGAGATTCCCGACGAGAAGGCCCGCGGTCATGCGCGCCTCGGCGAGATCCTGCGCGCGCGCGGGCGGTTCGCCGCGGCGCGGATCGAGTACGGGAAGGCGCACGACCGCGTGGGGGCGAGGGTCCCCATCCTCTCGGACCAGTACGCGCTCGTCGCGATGATGTCGGGGAGGGAGGACCTCGCCGAGAAGGTCCTCGGGCAGGCGATCGACTGGAGCCCGGAGTACCCCGCCCTCCGCGTCCACCTCGCCCGGCTCCTCGCCCGCCGCGAGCAGTGGGCGGGCGTGAAGGAGCACCTCGAGCTCGCGAACCGCCAGGACCCGTTCGACCCCGAGATCCACGCCGGGCTCGCGAAGGCGCTCGCCGCGCTCGGCGACCCGGACGGCGCCTCGCGCGAGGAGCGGTTTGCGCGGATACTCGTGGAAGGCCACGCGCGCCCCGGCGCCGCGCGGACACCTCCGGAGACCCATCGATGACGACGACCGACGCCGCGAAGCCCATGACCCCGGAGGCGGACCTCGACGCGGTGCGAGAGCTCCACGACGCCCGCCGGCTCCTCCTCGGCGAGATCGAGAAGCGGATCGTCGGGCAGAAGGACGTCGTGGACTCCCTCCTCGTCTCCCTCTTCGCCCGCGGCCACTGCCTCTTCGTCGGCGTGCCGGGGCTCGCGAAGACGCTGCTCATCTCCACCGTGGCCGAGGTCCTCGACCTCACCTTCAACCGGATCCAGTTCACGCCGGACCTCATGCCGTCCGACATCACCGGGACCGACGTCCTCGAGGAGGACCACGTCACCGGGAAGCGCGCCTTCCGCTTCGTGAAGGGGCCGATCTTCGCGAACCTCCTCCTCGCCGACGAGATCAACCGCACGCCGCCGAAGACCCAGGCCGCCCTCCTCCAGGCGATGCAGGAGTACCGGGTCACCGCCGGCGGCGAGACCTACCCCCTCGACCTCCCCTTCCTCGTCTTCGCCACGCAGAACCCGATCGAGCAGGAGGGGACCTATCCGCTCCCCGAGGCGCAGCTCGACCGGTTCATGTTCTACGTCACGGTGAGCTACCCCTCCTCGTCCGAGGAGGAGGAGATCGTCCGGTCCACGACCGTCGCGTCGCGGCCCGCCCTCCGGCGCGTCCTCTCCCCCCACAAGATCCGGGAGCTCCAGGACCTCGTCCTGCGCGTCCCCGCCGCCGACCACGTGATCCGGTACGCGGTGGAGCTCGTCCGCGCCACCCGTCCCAAGGAGGCGGGCGCGCTCGACTTCGTGCGGGAGAACGTCTCCTGGGGCGCCGGCCCCCGCGCCTCGCAGTACCTCGTCCTCGGCGCGAAGAGCCGGGCGATCCTGGACGGCCGGATGGCGGCGAGCGTGGAGGACGTGCGCGCCCTCGCGAGGAACGTCCTCGTCCACCGCGTGCTCGTCAACTTCAAGGCGGAGTCGGAGGGCGTCTCGAGCGCGGAGATCGTGGACCGGCTCCTCGAGAAGGTGAAGGCGTGAGTCGAGCGGCGCTGGCGCCGGTCGCGATGGACCGTCCTGGGTGGAGCCGTGCCCTGGGGAGGAGCGCGACGGACCGTGCCGCAGGGAGCGTGACGGACCGTGCCGTGGCCTGGAAGTTGAAGTACCCGTTCGCCCTGAGCCTGTCGAAGGGCGAGCGGGGCGAGCGCATGAAGCCATTCCACGTCTACATGCTGCGCTTGAAGGACGGTAGCTACTACGTGGGCCACACGGACGAGCTGGAGAAGCGGATGATCGAGCATCACGAGGGTGCGTTTCCCGGCCATACGTCCGCGCGGCGGCCGGTCACCCTCGTGTGGTCCTCGGAGACGGATACGCGCGACGAGGCGCTCGTCCTCGAGATGCAGCTGAAGGGGTGGACGCGAGCGAAGAAGGAGGCACTCGTCCGGGGCGACTGGGGGGAGATCGTCCGGCTCTCCGGGCCGAGGAAGGGGATCGATCTCAGGAAGACCAGCGTCCGCCCTTCGACAAGCTCAGGGCGAACGGACGAGAGAAGCAGCGTCCGCCCTTCGACAAGCTCAGGGCGAACGGACGAGAGAAGCAGCGTCCGCCCTTCGACAAGCTCAGGGCGAACGGACGAGAGAAGCAGCGTCCGCCCTTCGACAAGCTCAGGGCGAACGGACGAGAGAAGCAGCGTCCGCCCTTCGACAAGCTCAGGGC
>JBBIPT010000072.1:0-15737 GCA_037442705.1 Anaeromyxobacter sp. | reverse complement strand
GGGACTCGATCGCCCCTGCCCGGGGGATGTCCGCCGCCATGCGGGCCAACGCGGACAGATGCCGTATCGCCCCATCGCACGAGCGGCCCAGGTCCTCCAGCGCCGCCCGGAGCTGCGCCGCCGCCAGGCCCCGGAGCGCGCCCGCCGGCGCCGGTGGTGGCTCGGGGCTCACCCGGGCCTACTGAGACGTTCGCCGGTCCGCCGGGGCAGCCGTTCCCTCGCGGACCCCTCCCGATCTAGCATCCCGCCAGATGGCCGATCTCGCCTCGCACCTCGTCCGGGCGGGCCTCCTCCCGCCGGACGCCGCCGCCCGCGCCCTCGCCGCGGCCCACGACGGCGACGTGGGCTCCGCCGCGCTCCGGCTCGGCCTCGCGACCGAGGCGGTCCTCGCCCGCGCCCTCGCAGACCTCCACGGCTGCCCGGCGGTGGACTTCTCGAAGAGCGTCGTCCCCTCCGCCAACCTCGACGTCGTCGCCGCCGCCTTCTGCCGGCAGCGCCGCGTCCTGCCCGTCTCGGTGAGCCGGACCGACCTCGTCCTCGCGATGGCCGACCCCGACGACTACGGGCTCGCCGACGAGGTGAGGTTCGTCACCGGCCGGAACGTGCTCCGCTACGCCGCGGTCCCGGCCGCCATCGAGCGGACCCTCGACGGGCTCGCCCGGGAGAAGGCCCGCGGCACGGCGGCCTGGCGCGGGGCCCACGCGCCGGCCCTCCCCGATCCGGCCGCCGCCTGGGTCGGCGTCGTCCACGGCGCGGGGAAGGCCGACTCCGCCCTCGACCTCCCGGAGATCACCTCCACGATGGAGATCGTCGGCGTCGGCGACTTCCTCGAGAAGGGGCCGTTCTCCGCCCCCTCGCCCGCGCGCCGGGAGCGGCCGGCGGAGCACGCGCCGCCCGCTCCGCCCGCCGCGCCCGCCTCGGGGGAGAAGACGGTCCGGCTCGAGGGCGTGGGCGCCGGCAAGCTCGTCCTCGTCGCCGACGCCTCGCAGGAGGCGCGGGAGGAGGCGGCGGCCGTGCTCCAGAAGCTCGGCTGCACCGTGCTGCAGGCCGCGAACGGCAAGGCGGCGCTCGACATCGTGCGCGAGGCGCGGCCCGATCTCGTCCTCGTGGAGGCGATGCTCCCGATGACCCCGGGGTTCGAGGTCTGCCGCGCGGTGAAGGGCGATCCCGTGCTCCGGGCGACGCCGGTCGTCCTCACCTCCGCCATCCACCGCGGGACGGTCGCCGCCGACGCGAAGGTCGCCTTCGGGGCGGACGGCTTCCTCGAGAAGCCGTGGCGGCACGACGAGGTGGCCCGGACCGCGAAGGTCCTCCTCCTCGGGCCGGCGGCCGATCCGTCCGAGCAGGCCGCGAGGGGGGCGGCCCAGGCCGCCTGGCGGGAGGGGGCGAAGCTCCTGCAGGCGGGGCGGGTGGACGAGGCGACGGCGCGGCTGCGCGAAGCGGCCGCGAAGGACGACCTCTGCGCCGAGGCCCACTTCTACCTGGGCCACGCGCTCGCGAGGCAGGGGCTCCTCTTCGAGGCGGCGGCCGCCTTCGGCAGGGCGGCGGAGCTCCGGCCCGACGTGGACGCCGCCCACCAGGTGCTCGCCCAGACCTACGAGGCGCTCGGCTTCCAGAAGTCGGCGCGCGAGGCCTGGGCCCGGGCCATCGAGGCCTGCAAGGACGACAAGCGGCGGAGCGACATGCAGGTGCGGCTCATGCAGCTCCTCGGGATGTGAAGCGGTGGACGCCTGGGCGTCGGGGCCCTGCGCCTCGCCGGGTGCCAGCCTTCGGGGATGTCGTGGCGTCGCCGCGTGCCGGCTCTCGGGGCTCCGCGACTCCCGGCGCTCCGCGCGCCAGAGGCGATGATCGGCCGTTCGCCCTGAGCCTGTCGAAGGGCCGCAACGCCGTGCGGGCCACCGCCCGCAGCGACGAGCCGAGGAACGCGCGCGTCGCGAGGTACACGAGGGAGCGGAGGTCCGTTGTCCGAGCATCGGCGCCGCGCAGCGAAAGCGCCGAGGCGAGTTCGGACCGACGCTCGTCGAGCGGCGCACGCAAGCGCGCGCGTCGGGCCGGAGCTGGGCGCGCCGAGCACACGGCGGAACGCCGGCCCGGGCGGCCAGCGTGCGGCCTCGCAGGGAGAGCATCTGCCGCGACGTTCGCCCTTCGACAGGCTCAGATGGCGAACGGGTGAATGCAGCGAGGACCGGGCGGCCAGCGGCCGGCTTCGCCGGGAGGAGCGGTCGGGCGGCGTGCGCCGCGCCCGGACGCCGCTAAGATGGGCGGATGATCCCGGACGCCTCCCGGCACCTCTGCGGCACCCCCGAGGACTTCGCCCGCGGCGTCCGCCGCGACCTCGACGAGGCGCGCGCGCTCGCGGAGCGGGCGAAGTCGCTCGGCCCCGGGGACCCGATCGCCGTCCTGCGCGCCTTCGACGGGGCGTTCGGGGCCGTCTCGGAGGCCGCCGCCCGGTCGAGCCTCGCGAGGAACGTCCACCCCGATCCGGCGATGCGGGACGTGGCCGAGGCCCAGGAGCGGGAGGTGGACGCGCTCGCGACCACCCTCTCCCTCGACCGGGAGCTCTACGAGGCCCTGGCTGCGGTCGACCCGAGGGGCGAGGACGACGCGACCCGGCACCTCGTGGAGAAGGGGCTTCGCGACTTCCGGCGGGCCGGCGTGGATCGGGACGAGGCGACCCGGGAGCGGATCCGGGCGCTGCGGGACGAGCTCGTCCGGATCGGGCAGGAGTTCGGCAGGAACGTGAAGGACGACGTCCGCCGGATCGAGCTCGATCCCTCGGAGCTCGAGGGGCTCCCCGAGGACTGGCGCCGGGCGAGGCCGCCGGGGCCGGGCGGGAAGGTCACCGTGACGACTGACCCGGCGGACTACGTCCCGTTCCTCACCTACGCCCGGAGCGGGAGGGCGAGGGAGGCGCTCTGGCGCCTCTACCGGCTCCGGGGCCATCCCAGGAACGTGGAGGTCCTCTCGCGGATGCTCGCGCGCCGCGCCGAGCTCGCCCGCGTCCTCGGCTACCCTTCGTGGGCCGCCTACGTCACCGAGGACAAGATGATCGGCTCCGAGGCGGCGGCGGCGTCCTTCGTCGAACGGATCGCCGCGGCGGCGGAGGCCCGGATGCGCCGCGAGCACGAGGCGCTCCTCTCGCGGAAGCGGGAGGAGGAGCCGGGCGCGGAGCGGGTGGAGCCCTGGGACGCCTCCTTCCTCCAGGAGCGGGTGAAGGCGGAGCGGCACGGCTTCGACTCCCGCTCCGTGCGCCCCTTCTTCGAGTACGGGCGCGTGAAGCGGGGCGTCCTCGACGTGACCGGGCGGCTCTTCGGGATCGACTACCGTCGCGTGGAGGGGGCGCCCTCCTGGCATCCGGACGTGGAGAGCTGGGACGTGCTCGAGGAGGGAAGGCTCCTCGGCCGGATCCACCTCGACATGCACCCGCGCGACGGGAAGTACCGGCACTTCGCGCAGTTCACCCTCTCCTCCGGCCAGGCGGGGGTGCGGCTCCCGGAGGGCGTCCTCGTCTGCAACTTCCCGCGGCCGGCCGAGGGCGCGCCGGCCCTCCTCGATCACGGGGAGGTGCGGACCTTCTTCCACGAGTTCGGCCACCTCCTCCACCACGTCCTCGGCGGGCACACGCGCTGGGCGGCCCACTCGGGCGTGGCGACGGAGTGGGACTTCGTCGAGGCCCCCTCCCAGCTCCTCGAGGAGTGGATCTGGGATCCGGAGGTCCTCGCCGGCTTCGCCCGCCGGGTGGAGACGGGCGAGCCGATCGCGGCGGAGACCGTGCAGCGCATGAAGGCCGCCGAGGAGTACGGCAAGGGGCTGCAGGTGCGCCAGCAGATGTTCTACGCGGCGACGAGCCTCGAGCTGCACCGCCGCGATCCCGGCGGGCTCGACGCGGCCGCGCTCGTCGCCGGGCTTCAGGAGAGGTACACGCCCTTCCGGCACGTCGAGGGGACCCACTTCCACCTCTCCTTCGGCCACCTCGACGGGTACTCGGCCATCTACTACACGTACATGTGGTCGCTCGTGATCGCGAAGGACCTCCTCGGCCCGTTCCGCGAGGCGGGGCTCATGGACCGCGCCACCGCCACCCGGTATCGCCGCGCGATCCTCGAGCCCGGCGGGTCGCGCCCCGCCGCGGCGCTCGTGGAGGGCTTCCTCGGCCGCCCCCACGGCTTCGACGCCTACCGGGCCTGGATCGACGCGGAGTGAATAAAGTGCCGCGATTCCGGGGGTTCGCCGTGCTCCCGGGTTCTGCCCGACCCGTGGCGCACCATCACCCCAGCCGAGGAAGAACGGGGCCTTCCGGACCCAGGGCGCTGGCCGGTCGATTGCTCGGGTCTCGCGGAGTGGTCCGGCTGGCGGTGCGCCCACATCGGACGACACGCCGCGACACACACGCTCGCGGGACTGGCGGGACCCGGACGCCGTGGCGTCCAATGGGGGCCCGAGGAGGAAAGCCTTGAACCGGAAGAAGATCCTGTGCGTGGACGACTCGGCCACGGTCCTCATGCTCGAGAAGATGCTCCTCTCCCGCCAGCAGTACGAGATCGTCACCGCGCGTGACGGCTCGGAGGGGGTGGAGCAGGCCCGGGCGCACCGGCCGGACCTCATCCTCATGGACGTCGTGATGCCGAAGATGGACGGCTTCGAGGCCGTGCGCCGCATCCGGGCGGACGAGGCGCTGAAGGGCGTCCCGGTGATCATGGTCACGACGCGGGGAGAGCCGGTGAGCATGGAGCAGGGCTACGCGGCGGGCTGCTCCGACTACGTGACGAAGCCCATCGACGGGATGGAGCTCCTCACGAAGGTGAAGAGCCACATCGGCGAGGCGGAGGCGGGCGCGTGAGCGACGGAAAGTCCGGTCCCGCCGCGAAGGCGGCGGCCCTCGGCGACGTCTCCGGCAAGCTCGCGGAGATGATCGCCTCCCTCCAGAAGAGCCGCGAGTCCCTCGCCCGCGCCGCGGGGCCCGCGCTCACCCCCGTGCCGCAGCCCTCGGCGGCTCCCGTCCGCCCGATCCCCGCCGGCGACGAGGCCGCTCCCCTCCGGGAGCGGATCGAGGAGCTCGAGGCGGACCGGCGCGCCTCGGGGGACGAGATCGTCTGGCTCCAGGGGCAGATCGCCCACACCGCCGGGCTCTTCGCCACCCTCCGCCGGCTCCACGAGGCGGCGGACCGCGACGACGTCCTCGACGGGCTCGCCGAGGCGGTCGTGAGCATCGTCGGCTGCGAGCGGTTCGCGATCCTCCTCGTGGAGGGCGAGGCGCTCCGGCCCCTCCGGACGATGGGGATCACCGAAGAGCGGGCCGCGCGGCTCGCGGAGGTCCTCCACGCGCACGCCACCGCGGGGAAGCGGCTCGTGGGGGCGGAGGCCCGGGCGGTGGACCTCTCCCTCACCGCCATCGTGCCGCTCGCGGCCCGCGGCGAGGTGGCCGGCGCGATCGCGATGGAGGCGCTCCTCCCCCAGCGCGGCGTCCTCGGCTCGAGCGACGACGAGGTGATGACCCTCCTCGGGCTGCACGGAGCCCTCGCGTGGCTCGCCGCGCCGGAGGCGAAGGGTGGCCGATGAGGCAGGCGGGCCGGCGCGGGTGCTCCGGGAGGAGGGCGGCCCCCGTGGCGAGCGGCCGCCGCGGGAGCGGCTCACGGCCTACCTCCTCCCCGGGCAGCTCCACGCCGCGGCGGAGCCGACCGCGATCTCCACCGTGCTCGGCTCCTGCGTCTCGGTCTGCCTCTTCGACGGGCTCGCCCGCGTGGGCGGGATGAACCACTACCTCCTGCCGACGGAGGTGGACAGGGAGCGGAGCCCGCGCTTCGGCGGAGCCGCGATGGAGATGCTCCTCGCCGACGTCCTCGCCCTGGGGGCCCGGCGGTTCCGGCTC
Source organism: Anaeromyxobacter sp. (assembly GCA_037442705.1). Taxonomy (GTDB): domain Bacteria; phylum Myxococcota; class Myxococcia; order Myxococcales; family Anaeromyxobacteraceae; genus Anaeromyxobacter. The sequence goes on along the minus strand of JBBIPT010000072.1, from coordinate 9,868 downwards.
GAGGCGAAGGTCTTCGGCGGGGCGTCCGTCCTCGGGGGCGCGGTGGGACGCCGGAAGCTCGGCGACGAGAACGTGAAGCTCGCCCTCCGGATCCTCGAGTCCCTCGCCGTCCCCGTCGTGGGCGGGGACGTGGGAGGGACGAGGGGGCGCAAGATCGTGTTCCACACCGACGACGGGGCCGCCTGGGCGCGCTCCCTCTAGGGAAGGGTCCATGGACGAGCTCGAGATCGATCGGGAGGCGCTGCTCGCCACCTTCGGGGAGGAGGCGCGCGAGCTCCTCGACGACATGGAGCGCCGGCTCCTCGCGATGGAGTCGGCCCCGGGCGACCAGGAGACCCTCCACGCCCTCTTCCGCGCCGCCCACACGCTGAAGGGCGGGGCGGCGCTCACCGGCCTCGACGAGGTCCGGTTCGTCACGCACGCCGCGGAGGACCTCCTCGAGCGCTGGCGCGACGGGAAGATCGCGGCGTCGCCCGCGGTCGTCACCCTGCTCCTCAAGGTCGTGGACGCGCTGCGCGCGGGGGTGGCGGCGGGCGTCGCGGGGCGTCCGGCGGACGGACGCACGCTCCGGGAGCTCCGCGACCGGCTCTCCGCCGCGGCCGCGCTCCCGGCCGAGGAGGGCGCGAAGCCCGCCTCCGCCCCGGCCCCCTCGCAGGGGACGGGCGCGCCGCGGACGCTCCGGGTCGACGTGGGGAAGCTCGACCGGATGCTCGACCTCACCGGCGAGCTCGCCATCGCCCGGGGACGCCTGGGCGAGATGCTCGAGCGGGGAGGGGAGTTCTCCGGCGAGGTCCTCCTCGAGGCCCACCGCGAGGCGGACCGGCTCTTCCTGGACCTCCAGGAGCTCGTGATGAAGGCCCGGATGGTGCCGATCGGGCCCGCCTTCCAGGCGCACCGCCGCACCGTGCGCGACGTGGCGACCGCCCGGGGGCGGAACGCCCGGCTCGTCGTGCTGGGGGGCGACGTCGAGGTGGACACCGCCATCGTCGAGGGGGTGAAGGACCCGCTCGGCCACATGGTCCGCAACGCCGTGGACCACGGCATCGAGAGCCCCGAGGAGCGGACCGCGGCGGGGAAGGATCCCGCCGGGACGGTGACCCTGCGCGCCTTCCAGGATGGCGGCGGCATCGTCGTGCAGGTCTCCGACGACGGCCGGGGGATCGACCGCGCCCGGGTGGCCCGCCAGGCGGCCCAGCTCGGGCTCGTCCCCGACGCCTCCGGCGTGGCGGACAAGGACGTCGCCCGGCTCCTCCTCGAGCCGGGGTTCTCCACCTCCGAGGAGGTCACGGCCTTCTCCGGGCGCGGCGTCGGGTTGGACGTCGTCCGGCGGAACGTGGAGGCCCTCCGCGGCAGCGTGGAGCTCGAGACCACGCCGGGCAAGGGCACGACCGTCACCCTGCGCCTCCCGCTCACCCTCGCCATCATCCAGGGCTTCCGGGTGGAGGTGGCCGGGGACGTCTACGTGCTCCCCCTCGACGCGGTGGCCGAGTGCCTCGACCGGCCGGCCGCCGAGGCGAGGGACGCCTCCGCGGGAGAGGGGATCGTGGAGCTCCGCGGCCACCCGCTCCCGTTCCTCCGCCTCCGCCGCCTGCTCGCCCTCGACGGTCCCACCGCGCGCCGGGAGAGCATCGTCGTCGTCGGACAGGGGGAGCACCGGGCCGGCCTCGTGGTGGACGCGCTCCTCGGAGAGAGCCAGGTCGTCGTGAAGCCCCTCGGCCGCGCGCTCCGCGGCATGCCCTGCATCTCCGGGTCCTCGATCCTCGGCGACGGCCGGGTGGCCCTCATCCTCGACGTCCCGGGGCTCATGCGGCTCGCCCTGCGCCGCGCCGCCGAGAGCTCTCCGTCGCCGCCGGCCGGGACCCGGCCCATGATCCAGGAGGAACGCCCATGAACGCCAACGCAGCGGCCGAGCGCCACCAGCACCTCTGCTTCACCCTCGCGGGGACCGACTACGCCGTCGGCATCCTCCAGGTGAAGGAGATCCTCCAGTACGAGACGATCACCCGCGTGCCCGGCGTCCCGCCGTCCGTGCGAGGGGTCATCAACCTCCGGGGCTCCGTGGTCCCGGTGATCGACCTCGGCCTCAAGTTCGGGCTCGGCGAGACGGCGCCGACGAAGCGGACCTGCATCCTCATCGTGGAGGTGGACCTCGGCGGCGACCGGTCGGTCGTGGGGGTCATGGCGGATCAGGTCCGCGAGGTGCTCGAGCTCGGCCCCGACGAGATCGAGCCCGCTCCCGCCTTCGGGACCCGCGTGAAGATCGACTTCCTGAAGGGGATGGGGAAGGTGGGGAAGGGGTTCGCGCTCCTCCTCGATCTCGACCGCATCCTCTCCGCCGGGGAGATCGCGGCCGCGGAGTCGGCCGGCCCGGCGGCGGCCGCGCCGGCCGAGGCCCCGGCGGGAGGTGCGCCTGCGCCGTGAACCGGACGGGCGACGCGGAGCAGCTCCAGGCCGGCGGGCCGCGGCTCCGCCCGCGCGACTTCGCGCGCTTCCAGGCGTTCGTCCAGCGCGAGGCCGGGATCTTCCTCTCCCAGCAGAAGCAGGCCCTCCTCGTCGGGCGGCTCTCCCGGAGGCTCCGGGAGCTCGCGATGAAGGACTTCGGGGACTACTTCGAGCGCGTCGTGGAGGATCCCGCGGAGCGCGTGCGCTGCCTCGACCTCGTCACGACGAACGAGACCCACTTCTTCCGGGAGCCCCGCCACTTCGAGCTCGTGGCCGCGCGCCTCCTCCCCCGGATCGCGGAGGAGATCGAGGCCGGGCGGAGGCCCCGCCGGGTGCGCGCCTGGAGCGCCGCCTGCTCCTCCGGAGAGGAGCCCTGGAGCATCGCGATGACCCTCCTCTCGGCCTTCCCGCCGGGCGCGGGGATCGACGTGGAGATCCTCGCGACCGACCTCTCCACCCGCGTCCTCGATCGGGCCCGGGCGGGCCTCTACCCCATCGAGAAGGCCCGCGACATCCCCGAGAGCCACCGCAAGCGCTTCATGCTCCGCGGCACGGGCGCGAGCGAGGGGCTCATGAAGGTGGGCGACGAGCCGAGGGCGGCCGTCCGGTTCGCCCGGATGAACCTCGTGGACCCGGACTGGCCGGGGATCGGGACCTTCGACCTCCTCTTCTGCCGCAACGTCCTCATCTACTTCGCCCAGGAGACGCGCCGCGCGGTGGTGGGCCACCTCCTCTCCCACCTCGCCCCCGACGGCGTGCTCTTCCTCGGCCACGCGGAGAGCCTCTCCGGGCTCGGCCTCGCCGCCCAGGTCATCGCCCCGACCGTCTTCGTGCACGAGGGCGGCCCGCTCGATCCGCGGCGGGGGAGGGCGCGATGAGCCGCCGCGACGGGCCGCTCCACGTCCTCGTGGTGGACGACTCCGCGGTCGTCCGCCAGGCGCTCGCCGGGCTCCTCGGGAAGGCGGGGTTCCAGGTGACCACCGCCGCCGACCCCATCCTCGCGCGGGACAAGATGAAGAGGGTCCGTCCGCACGTCCTCGTCCTCGACGTGGAGATGCCGCGTATGGACGGGCTCACCTTCCTCCGGCAGCTCGTGCGCGAGGAGGAGCCGATCCCGGCGATCATCTGCTCGGGGCTCGCGGGGCCCGGGACCGACGTCGCGCTGCAGGCCCTCGAGGAGGGGGCCGTCGACATCGTCGTGAAGCCCCAGCTCGGGGTGCGGGGTTTCCTCGACGAGTCGGCGGCGCGCATCGTCCACGCGGTGAAGGCCGCCGCCGAGTCCCGGCCGCGGAGGCGGGGCCCGCCGCTCGTGGAGCCCCTGCACGACGCGGGCGCCGTCCTCGCGGCGCGTCCGCCGACGCTCGCGGTGACCTCGCTCAAGGTGGTGGCGGTGGGGGCCTCCACGGGGGGGACGGAGGCGATCCGGAGGCTGCTCGAGGAGATGCCGCCGGACGCCCCCGGCATCGCCGTCGTGCAGCACATGCCGGAGGTGTTCACGGCGGCCTTCGCGCGCCGCCTCGACCAGGGCTGCCGCATCGAGGTGAAGGAGGCCGCGCACGGGGATCGCCTGTCGCCCGGACGGGCGCTCGTCGCCCCCGGCAACCACCACCTGGCCGTCGCCCGGAGCGGCGCCCACTACCACGTCGAGCTCCTCGACGGCCCGCCTGTGAACCGCCACCGCCCGAGCGTGGACGTCCTCTTCCGGTCCGCCGCCCAGGTCGCCGGCCGGAACGCGGTCGGCGTCCTCCTCACCGGGATGGGCGACGACGGCGCCCGCGGCCTCCTCGAGATGCGGGAGGCGGGCGCCTTCACCATCGCGGAGTCGGAGGAGACCGCCGTCGTCTTCGGGATGCCGAAGGAGGCGATCGCCCTCGGCGCGGCCTCCGAGGTGCTGCCGCTCCCGCGCGTCGGGCGGCGGATGCTCGAGGCGACCGGCGTCCCGGTGACCTGGGCGGCATCGCCGGCCCGGCAGGCGTGAGGCGCCGGAGAGAACGAGTGGACTCCCGCACGGTGCGGGAGCAGAGCAGGAAGTCGAAGGGGGAACGGAAGATGAACCTCACCATCCGGCAGAAGCTCGTAGGCCTCGCGGCCATCGGGGTCCTCCTCGTCGCCGCCGCGGGCGGGATCGGCGTCTGGGGGCTCGTGCGGCTCGACGGCTCGGGCGTCCGCGTCGCCGACTACGCGGAGGCGCTCCGGGACATGGGGGAGGTGGACATGGTCCACGACGGGCTCGCCACCTCCGTCCACCACGCCCTCACCTCGGTCGAGCGCACGGAAGCCGCCGAGTACCGGGCGATCCAGGAGCGGACCGCGAGGCGGATGGCGGGGATCCGGGAGGGGATCGCCCGCCTGCAGGAGGCTCGGGTGAGCCCCGAGCTGCAGGAGCGGCTGCGGGCCGCCCTCCCCCCGGTGGAGCGCTACGCGGAACTCTCCGCCGCGATCGTGGAGCAGGCCGGCCGCGACCGGACGGGGGCGATGGGGCGCGTGGCGGAGCACGATCGGGCCTACGCGGCGCTCGAGGGGGAGCTCGGCCGCGTCTCCGACCTCCTCGAGAAGGAGGCCCGCGACGCGCGGGCGGCGGGGACGGCAACCTACGAGTCCTCCCGGGCGGTGATCGCGGGCACGACGATCCTCTCCGTGCTCCTCCTCCTCGGTCTCTCCCTCGCGATCACGAGCGGAGTGGTGCGCCGCCTCGCCGCCGCAGCCGAGGCGACGCAGGCCGTCGCCGCGGGCGACCTCGGCGTGCGGTTCGAGACCGGCGTCCGGGACGAGCTCGGGGCCGTGCAGGACGCCCTCGCCGCGATGGTGGAGAAGCTCGCCGGGGTCATCGGGGAGGTCCGGAGCGGCTCGGACGCCCTCGCCGACGCCTCCGGCCAGGTCTCCGCCACCTCGCAGGCCCTCGGCCAGGGGACGGGCGAGCAGGCGGCGAGCGTGGAGGAGACGACCTCCTCGCTCGAGGAGATGAACGCCTCGATCACCCAGAACGCCGAGAACAGCCGGCAGACGGAGCAGATGGCGGTCCTCGGGGCGCGGAACGCCGAGGAGGGCGGCCGGGCCGTCGGGGAGACCGTGGCGGCGATGAGGGACATCGCCCAGCGGGTCTCCATCATCGAGGAGATCGCCTACCAGACGAACCTCCTCGCGCTGAACGCGGCCATCGAGGCGGCGCGGGCGGGCGAGCACGGCAAGGGGTTCGCCGTCGTCGCCACCGAGGTCCGCAAGCTCGCGGAGCGCGCCCAGAAAGCCGCCCAGGAGATCGGGGCGACCGCCGGCCGGAGCGTGGAGGTCGCGGAGCGCTCGGGGAAGCTCCTCGCGGAGCTCGTCCCGGCCATCAAGAAGACGGCCGACCTCGTGCAGGAGGTCGCGGCGGCGAGCGGGGAGCAGGCCGCGGGCGTCGCCCAGATCAACAGGGCGATGGCGGCGGTGGACCAGGTCACGCAGCGGAACGCCTCCTCCGCGGAGGAGCTCGCCTCCACCGCGGAGGAGATGAGCTCCCAGGCGGAGGCGCTGCAGGAGCTCATGTCCTGGTTCAAGGTGCCCGGGCTCGAGGACGGCCGGAGCGCCCGGCGCCCGAAGGCGGTGGCTGCGCCCCCCGTCGCCGCGGTACCGGGTTCGCGCGCGGACTCGCCGGCCCCGCGCATCGCGGCCCTCCCGCCGCGGGGCCAGAACGGGGCCCAGCCCCGGGACCACGAGTTCAAGCGGTTCTAAACGGCCGCTCGCGATTCGTGATCGGCCTCTGGCCTCAGGCCTCGGACCTCAGGCCTTGGGAACGGCGGCAGGGATGCATTTCCTGAGGCCTGAGGCCTGAAGCCTTGGGTGTTTCCGAATCGCGGTGCGGCCGTTCAGACTAGCGGCCCGGCTCACCAGTACTTCTCCACGTGCACCTGCCCCGGCGACCGGGGCTCGTGCACGCGGAACCCCTCGCCCTCGAGGACCCCGGTCATCGTGTCGATCATCCCCGGGTTCCCGCAGAGGAAGACGTGCGTGTCCGCGGGGGTGGGCCGGAAGCCCCAGGCCCGCTCCAGCGCGCCCGACTTCCAGACGTCCTGCACGTACCCCGTGGCGCCGCTCCAGGGCGCGGGCTCCGCGGCCGGCCGGCTCACCGACGGCAGGTAGGCGAGGTTCGAGCAGAGGCGCTGCATCGTGTAGAGCTCGGAGGAGTACCCGAGATCCCAGGAGTGGCGCGCGCCGTGGAGCACGGCGAAGCGGCGCGGGCCGCCGCACTCGAGCTGGGTCCGGAGCATGCTCATGTACGGGGCGAGCCCGGTCCCGGTGGCGATCATCGCGACGTGCCGGTCCGCGGGGACCTCGCGCATGGTGAACATCCCCGTGAACTTCGGCCCGAGCCAGAGCCGGTCGCCCGGCTGGAGCGCGAAGATCCGCGGGGTGAGCTCCCCCGAGCGGACGAGGTTCGCGAAGATCTCCACGTACTCGCGGGCGAGGGACGATGAGGCGATCGAGTAGGCGCGCCGGATGAGGCGCCCCGGGTCCCCGCCCGGCTCCTCGGGGTCGGAGAGCGCGACCCGGGGGGCGCTCGCGGGCAGCCCGATCACCGCGAACTGCCCCGGCGTGAACTCCGGCAGGGGCCAGCCCACGGGAGCGATCCGGAAGATGCCGAGGCCCGGGGCGACCTCGACCTTCTGCGAGAGGACGGCGTTCGGTTCCGGCGGTTTCGCCACGACGGGTGCATAGGGCCTCGCGCCGGGGCCCGGCCGCGCCCGGAAGGGCTGCGACGAAGGGCCGCCCGCGCTAGTCTCCCGCCGGCGTGACCCGCTCCCTCCGCGCGATCCCCACCCTCGTCCGCGTCGGCTTCGCCGAGGCGGTCGCCTACCGGGCCGAGCTCCTCGTCTGGCTCCTCTCCACGACGATGCCGCTCGTGATGCTCGCGCTCATGACCGCCGTCGCCCGGGAGGGGCCGGTCGGGCGCTTCGGCACGGAGGAGTTCGTCGCGTACTACCTCGCGGCGCTCGTCGTGCGGCTCGTCACCGGCGCCTGGGTGATCTGGGAGGTGAACTTCGAGATCCGGCAGGGGACCCTCTCCTACCGGCTCCTGCGCCCCGTCCACCCCCTCGTCGCGTACGCCTGCGAGAACGTCGGGGCGATGCCGCTGCGGCTCGCCGCGGCGGTCCCCATCGCGGCGGGGGCGATCTGGGCCATCGGCCCCGGCCAGGTGACCCGGGATCCGGTCCTCCTCGCCGCCTTCCCCCTCTCCCTCCTCGGCGCCTGGCTCATCACCTTCCTCGCGATGGCGATCATCGGCGCCCTCGCCTTCCGGGTGGAGTCCTCCTCCGCCCTCTTCGAGGTCTGGCTCGGCCTCTTCGGCGTCTTCTCCGGCTACCTCGTGCCGCTCGAGCTCTTCCCGGAGTGGCTCGCCGCGGCGGCCCGCTTCCTCCCGTTCCGCTACATGCTCGCCTTCCCGGTGGAGATGATCGTCGGGATGACGCCCCGGGGGGCGGCCCTCGCGGAGCTCGGGATCCAGTGGGCCTTCGTCCTCTTCCTCGGGCTCGCGGCGCGCGAGGTCTGGCGGCGCGGGCTCCGGCGCTTCGCCGCCTTCGGAGGCTAGCGCCCGTGCTCCGCCACCTCCGGATCCTCGGCGTGCAGCTCCGGGCCTCCGCGGCCCTCGCGATGCAGTACCGGCTCGACTTCGTCCTGCAGGGGGCGCTCTCCGTGTTCTGGGCGGCCTGGGCGCTCGTGCCGCTCCTCGTCGTCTTCGGCCAGCGGAAGGGGATCGCCGGCTGGTCGTTCGAGGAGGCGCTCGTCGTCATCGGCTGGTTCATGGTGATGAAGGGGGTGCTCGAGGGGGCGGTGAACCCCTCCCTCGCGAGCGTGGTCGAGCACATCCGCAAGGGGACGCTCGACTTCGTGCTCCTGAAGCCCGCGGACGCGCAGTTCCTCGTCTCCACCCAGAAGTTCGCGCCGTGGCGGGCGGTGGACGTCGCGGCGGGCGTCGTCCTCTTCGCGGAGGCGTTCCGGCGGCTCGGGCGCGTCCCGGGGCCGCTCGAGGTCCTCGCCTCGCTCCTCCTCCTCGGGTGCGCCGCGCTCATCCTCTACTCGCTCTGGATCCTCGTCATCGCCGCCGCCTTCTTCGTCGTGAAGGTGGACAACCTCTCCTTCCTCTTCGTCTCGATCTTCGACGCGGCCCGCTGGCCCGCCGACGTGTTCCGCGGCGCGCTCCGGATCGTCTTCACCTGGATCGTCCCGCTCGCGATCATGACCACCTTCCCCGCCCGCGCCCTCCTCGGGAAGGACTTCGGCCTCGGGGACGCGGCCGCCGCGCTCGCGGGGGCCGTCGCCTTCGCCGCGTTCTCCCGGGCGGTCTGGCTGCGATCCATCGGGCGGTACACGAGCGCGAGCTCCTGACCCCGCGCCGTTCGCCCCCCGCGCGGCCCCTCCCTCCGTTAGATTGCGGGGGCCATGCTCCGCCTCACCTTCCTCGGCACGTCGGCGGCCCAGCCGACCATCCACCGGAACCTCACCGGCCTCGCCGTCCGCCGCGAGCGGGAGCTCTTCCTCGTGGACTGCGGGGAGGGGACTCAGCGCCAGATGATCCGGTACGGCACAGGCTTCGACGTGGACGCGATCTTCTTCACCCACTTCCACGCGGACCACTACCTCGGGGCGATCGGGTTCCTCCGCACCCTCTCCATGCTCGACCGGGAGGCGCCGCTCGACGTCTACGGGCCGCGGCCGGCCCGGCGCCTCCTCGACGTGATGCTCTTCACCGGCACCGAGAAGCTCGCCTTCGAGGTCCGGATCCACGAGGTGAAGCCGGGCGAGAGGATCCGGCGGGACGGCTGCGACCTCGTCCCCTTCGAGACGGACCACCGGACGCCGGCGGTCGGCTGGCTCCTCGCCGAGGACGAGCGCCCAGGCCGCTTCCACCCGGAGCGGGCCGAGGCGCTCGGCGTCCCGAAGGGGCCGCTCTTCGGGGCGCTCCAGCGCGGGAACCCGGTGACGCTGGACGGCGGCCGGATCGTCCGGCCGGAGGAGGTCGTGGAGCCCCGGCGGCGCGGGAGGAGGGTCGCGGTGACCGGCGACACGCGCCCCTGCCGAGGGACCGTGGAGGCCGCGCGGGGGGCCGACCTCCTCGTCCACGACTCGACCTTCGGGGACCCGGAGCAGGAGCGGGCGAGGGAGACGATGCACTCCACCGCGCGGGAGGCGGCGCGCGTCGCCCGGGACGCGGGGGTGGAACGCCTCGTCCTCACCCACCTCTCCACCCGCTACGACCGCGAGTTCGCGCCGCTCCTCGAGCAGGCGCGGGCCGAGTGGACGGGCCGGGTGGACGTGGCCTCCGACGGGATGGTCCTCGAGCTGCCGTTGCCGGACTGACGCCCCGCCCCCTTCCGCGCTACAACGCCGGCGTGGGCGAGCCCGCGAGCGATCTCGAGCGCTGGATCCCGCGCCTGCTCGCGGTCTGGCGCGC
>JBBIPT010000071.1:0-15737 GCA_037442705.1 Anaeromyxobacter sp. | reverse complement strand
GCCCGCAACGGCAGCCGCTACCGCATCCGTGACCGCATCCGAACGGCAGCCGCTGCCGCCCGACCAGGCCCCCGCGTAGCGCGCCAGCGCGAAGCGGGGGCCCAACGCCCTACGGGCTCCTAGAGCTGGCGCAGGCGCTTCTTCGCGTCGGCCACCCGCTCCTTCGCCTCGGCCTGGGTCACGCCCGGGATCGAGACGGCGGTCTGGAAGGCGTCCTTCGCCTCGGCCCGCTTCTTCTGCTCGAGGAAGAGGCGCCCCGCGCGATAGGCGGCGAGCGCGGCCGCGTCGGGAAAGGCCTTCACGCAGGCCGCGTCCTTGGCGAAGGAGAGGAACCCGTCCGCCGCCTCCGCGTCCATCTTCGCGGCCTCGGCGGCGAGCGGCGCGTTCCGGGCGGAGGCGCAGTGGTTCGGGTCCTCCGGCCACCGCTTCGCGTGCTCCGCGAAGAGGCGGGCGGCCTCCGCGGGGTTGCGCTTCTGGGAGGCACGGTTGGCGAGCTGGAGCGTCGCGTCCGGCGCCGCCCAGGAATCGCCGTGCTGCTCCAGGATCTTCCTGCGGAGCGCCGTGGCGGACGCGTCGTCGCCCGCCCTGTCCCAGGCGAAGGCCGCGGCGTTCAGGGCCGCGGCGGCATCGGCGGAGGGCATCGTCGCGACCCCCTCGAACGCCTTCGCGGCCTCGGCGGCCTTGCCGGACTCGAGGGTCGCCTTCGCCGCCTGGAACGCGAGGCTCCAGCCGATCCGGTCTGCCTCGGCCACGATCTTCTCGTAGGGCTCCTTCGCCTTCGCGTCGGCCGCCCTGGCGAGCTGCGCACGGGCGACGGCGCGGACCTTGTCGAGGGCCGGAACGGCGCCGGCGGGATCCCCCTCGACGAGGTGGGTCTGGACGAGGAAGCCGGCCACCGAGCCGAGGACGACGCCCTCGCCCGGCCAGCGATCGAGGATCGCCGTCACGCGGGCGCGCGCGGCCGGCATGTCGTCGAGGGCGAAGGCGACCTGCGCGCCGACCGCGACGAGCTGGGCGGTCGTGACGATCCGGTCCTCCGGCTCCGCGGCGGGCGCGGTGGGGAGGTGGGCGTCGAGCGCGTCGACGAACCTCTTCCAGGCGCCCTCCGGGGCGCGCGGGGCGGGCGGCTTCCCGTTCCGGTCCTCCGCCGGGACGACCTTCAGGGGCTCGAGCTTCCCCGCCTTCACGAGCGCGTTCGCCGCGAGGAGCCAGGCGACGGCCCGGGACTTGGGCGTGGCGTCGGGGTTGGCCGCCATCCGCTCCACCTGCGCGACGGCCTCGTCGGTCCGCCCGGCGCGGACGAACAGATCCGCGGCCCGATAGCGGATGGGGAGGCTCCACCCGGTCTTCGGGAAGCTCTCGAGGAACGCGACGTAGCCCGTGGCGGCCTCGCCGAAGGCCTTCTGCGCCTCGGCGGTCTTGCCGGCCGCATCGGCCGCCTCGCCCCGCTGCTCGGCGAGGATGGGCTGGGAGTAGACGAGCCGGATGTCCCCCGGCGGGAAGGCGGAGAGGTTCGGCGCGCGCTCGTCCGCCTGGCGCTTCTCCACCGGCGGAGGCGGCTTGCCCGGGGCCGCGCAGGCGGCGAGCAGGGGAAGGAGGAGGAACGCGTCGCGGAGCCTGGGATTCATGGAGTTCACCTTTCGGGGGCGCGGGGGGGCCCGCGGCCAGCCTCGTTCGGCCGGAACCTTAACACCAAGGGGGCCGCACGGAAGCGCGAAGAGAAGGGGCCGTCGCGCGGAGATCCTCCCGCACTCGCAGCAAATCCCCGACCGGGTGTCCGCGTGAGAGGGCCGCGAACGGGTCCTCGCGACGCCGGGGCCTTCTCATGGCCGTGAGCGGGGCGAATGGACTGGTTCCCTCAGTCCACGGGCTCGCGGTCCCGGAGCGTCTCGTCCCGGGCGGCGGCCCAGTCCTCGCGGCGGACCTCGGCGCTGAGCCGCTGGTTCGCGCGAGCCCGGGCGCGGAACCAGATCGCGACGACCAGGGTCGCCGCGACGGAAACGACCAGCCAGATCGCGAGGAGCCACCCGGCGCGCGAGGCGGTCCCCGGGGCCTCCGCCGCGCGCGCGGCGAGCGGCGCCGCGAGCCCCACGAGCCTGGCGAGAAGGACCGTTCGCATCCCGCGAGGATGGTACAGGCGCCGTGCGCGGTTGTCCCTTCACCCCCGAAGGCGTGGATGTGGGCAAACGTGGTCGCGGGCCAGGGGCCCTCCGGCGGCGCGGGTTCGGCGGGTGGCCAGGCCGGCGAGGCGCGCAGGGGATCCGCGGCGCGACCCGCCCCCCGGGAGCACCGCGCGTGGAACCGGCTTCTTGACGCCCGCCTGGGCACTCACGAAGATGGCTCCTCCGGGTGCTCGCGGGCGCGAGCCCCGTGGGAGGGAGCCCAAGTGACCAAGCGAATCTGGCCGGTGCTGGCCGCCGTCGTCTCGTTCTCGATCGCCGGGTGCTCGAAGGACGACAGCACGCCGAGCACGCCGGCCACGTCGCTCTCGCTGAACGCGTCGGCGGCCTCCGTCGTGGCGAACGGCGTGAACACCGTCACGATCACGGTGACCGACACGAGCGGCAGCGGCCCGATCAACCTGACCACGACGCGCGGGACCTTCTCCACCGGCGGGACGACCGCGACGATCGCGGGGGCCTCGGGCGTCGTGACGCTCGTGACCTGCGACGCCACCGCCGTCGCCACCTGCGCCGGGACGGCGGTCGTGAGCGCGATGGGGCCGAGCGGCGCGAACCTCGTCTCGATCACCTTCGGGTCGCTCGCCGGGATCTGCCCGACGAACTGCTCGGCCGACCCCGGCTGCGCCGCGCGCACCTGCAGCCTCTCCGGGGGCGGCAGCGGGACCTGCTCCGCCACGACGCCCTCCACCTGCGTCGCGGCGCCGAGCTGCATCCCGCTCCCGGCCGGGGCCACGACCGAGACGAGCTGCACCGACGGCGTGGACAACGACTGCGACGGCGCGACCGACTGCGAGGACTCCGCCTGCGCGGACCAGGCCTGCGGAGGACCGACCTTCCTTTGCAAGAACGACGTCTGCACCGACACGACCTCCGGCCTCGCGATCCTCGTGACGCCCGCGCGGGCGAGGCTGCCTGCCTCGGCGGGCGCCGCGACCACGGTGACCGTGACGGTGACGGGCGACGGCTCGCCGGTCGCGGGGATGTCCGTCACGATCTCCGCGAGCGCGGGCGCGCTCTCCGCGGCGACCGGCACGACCGGCTCCGACGGCACGGCCGCCTTCACCTACACCGCCCCGGGGACGGCCGGCTCCGCGACGCTCACCGCGAGCCTCACCGCCGTGCCCACGGTCTCCCGGGCGGTCACGCTCACGTTCCCGGTGCTCGGCGGCTTCCAGATCCCGAGCAACCCGGGGTCGCTCCAGTTCCCGGTCATGGGCGCGGCGGGCTCGGGCTGGAACGAGTTCGGCTGGGTCCAGGTCCAGGTCCTCGACGACCAGGGGCGGCCCTACCCGGACGGCCTCCCGGTCCGCTTCGAGCACCGCCGCCTGGGCGGGTCGACGCTCGGCGCCCCCCTCACCGCGGACACCGCCACCTGCGTGGCGGCCGCGGGCTGCGTCGGCACCCTGGCCGCGATCTCCTCGGGGGCCGAGGAGCCCGACACCACCGGCCTCGCGGCGGCCTGGATCTACTCCGGCAAGATCGCGGGCACGCTCCCGATCACCGCGACCGCGACGGCCGGGGGGGTGACGAGGACCGTCACGCTGCCCGCGCCGGCGGTCGTCGGCGCGCGGGCGAGCGGGACGAGCTTCTCGGCGACCTGCACGCGGAACGTCCCGGCGCTCGCCGAGACGGACTGCTCCATCTCCCTCGTGGACGAGCCGTTCACCTGCCAGGCGATGCTGAAGGACCGGTTCGGGAACCTCCTCGGGACGGCGACGCCCGTGATCTTCGTCGCGGAGGCGGCGGCGGTGGGGAAGGTCGCGACGACCCCCGTCTACGATCCCGCGCAGGGCCCCACCGGGCAGGAAGGGCTCGGCATCGCCGGGCAGATCTTCAACACCCTCGGCGGCGGCCTCCCGTTCGACGTCGCGCCGCAGGCCGGTGAGCCCTCGGCGGTCCACGCCCTCGACGGATGCGGGACCCGCACCCACAACCCGCGCGACGGCGTCGTCACCGTCCTCGCGATCGCGGACGGCGAGGAGGGCCTCTTCGACCTGAACGGAAACGGGTCCCACGACGCCGGCGAGCCCTTCACGGATCAGGGCGAGCCGTTCGTGGACCAGGACGACGACGGGGTCTGGTCGCCGGGCGAGTGGTTCCTCGACGTGGACGGGGACGGCATCTACGACCTGCCGAACGGGGCCTGGGACGCCGCGGCGAAGATCTGGACCCAGTCCGTGGTCGTCTACACCGGGCCGTCGGCGACGATCCCCGTCGGAGGGAACTTCCTCGGCACGCGGTGGGCGAACGCGGCCGGCTTCACGAACGCCTGCACCGCGACCGCGGCGCCGGCGCCCTTCGCCGTGCTCGCCGCGGTCACCGGACCGCCGCCGGCTCCGCCGACCTCCGCGAGCTACGTCGTCGTGGCGAGCGACATGAACCTGAACCACCTCCACACGGGATCGAGCTACGAGGTGGCGGTCCAGGCGGGCGACGTCGCGGTCACCTACTTCGGGCTCCCCTCGTACACGGACCTCCACGGCCTCTTCTACCGGTACTGGCCCTGCGACCAGCTCGGCAACTGCGCGGCGCAGTGCCGGGCGACCGGGGCGGCGGCGCCCTGCGAGATGGTGCCGTCCCTCTCCGCCTTCGGCTGCGGCGTGGCGGCGGGTGTCCGGGTCACGGGCGGCAGCCAGCCGAGCGCCGGCGGGGTCCTCGTGGACTGGATCGTGGACGTCCCCTGGGAGGCCTACGGCTCCGGCCGGATCTCGACCACCATCCGGACGATCTCCGGCACGAGCAACTGACGCCTGCGTCTCACGGAATCCGGGGCCGGCTCTCGCGAGGGGGCCGGCCCCGCCCTTCGTGTGCCCAGCATGGCCCGACTCTACCGATAGGCGGGGATGCCCGTCACCGCCTCTCCCACGACGAGGAGGTGCATGTCGTGGGTCCCCTCGTACGTGTAGACGGACTCGAGGTTCGCCATGTGGCGCATCACCGGGTACTCGCCGAGGATGCCGTTCGCGCCGAGGATCGTCCGGGCCTGGGCGCAGATCTCCCTCGCCGCCGCCACGTTGTTCATCTTGGCCATGGACACCTGGGCGGGCGTCGCCTTCCCCTCGTCCTTGAGCCGCCCGAGCCGGTGGGCGAGGAGCTGCCCCTTCGTGAGCTCGGTGACCATCCGCGCGAGCTTCTCCTGCTGGAGCTGGAAGGCGGCGATCGGCCGGTCGAACTGGACGCGCTGGAGCGCGTAGTCGAGGGCGGTCCGGTAGCAGATCTCCGCCGCGCCGAGGACGCCCCAGGCGATCCCGTAGCGCGCCTGGGTGAGGCAGGAGAGGGGGCCCTTCAGCCCCTTCACCCCGGGGAGGAGGCTCGCCTCCTCGTCCACGACGACGTCCTCGAGGACGAGCTCGGAGGTCACGGACGCGCGGAGGGACCACTTCCCCTTCATCTCCGGGGCGGAGAGGCCCGGCGTCCCCTTCTCCACGAGGAAGCCGCGGACCCCCTCGTCCGTCTGCGCCCAGACGACGGCGACGTCGGCGACGGAGCCGTTCGTGATCCACATCTTCGCGCCGTCGATCCGCCACTTGCCGCCCTTCTCCCGCACGGCGCGGGTCCGCATGCCGGCCGGGTTCGAGCCGAAGTCGGGCTCGGTGAGCCCGAAGCAGCCGACCGCCTCCCCGGTCGCGAGCCTCGGGAGCCAGCGGTCCTTCTGCGCCTCGCTGCCGTAGGCGTGGATCGGCCACATCACGAGCGAGCCCTGGACGGAGGCGAAGCTCCGGACGCCGGAGTCGCCGCGCTCGAGCTCGTACATGAGGAGGCCGTAGGCGACGGCGGAGAGATCGGCGCAGCCGTACTTCGCCGGGAGGGTCGGGCCGAAGAACCCGAGCTCGCCCATGGGGCGGACGAGGTGGCGCGGGAAGGTCTGCTCCTGCGCGTGCTTCTCGATGATCGGGAGGACCTGCTCGTTCACGAAGTCGCGCGCCTGGGCGCGGACCATCCGCTCCTCCTCGGTGAGGAGCGCCTGGAGGTCCATGAAGTCGGTGAGGTCGCTCGAGGCCATCTGTCTCCTCCGTGGGTGGCGGGCCATCATCGCAGTAGGATCGCGGGATGCGAAGCGGCGCCCTCTCCCACCCCCGCGTCCTCGACCTCTCCCGGGTGCTCGCCGGCCCCTGGGCGAGCCAGATCCTCGCCGACCTCGGCGCCGACGTGATCAAGAGCCGCCCCCCCTCCTCGGGGAGCACACGGGCGAGGTGCTCGCCGAGGTGCTAGGGATGGGAGCGCCGGAGGTCGAGTCGCTCCGCGCGAGGGGCATCGCCGGTTCGGGGCTGGGCCCCGGGAAGGAAGAGGGATGACGGCCGAGGCAGGGACCACCCGTTCGGACGCGCGCAGGCTCCGGGGCGTGCTCGCGCCGGTGCTCACGCCGTTCCACGCCGACCTCACGCCGGACGCGCGCCGGCTCGCGGCCCACTGCCGCTGGCTCCTCGCGCACGGGTGCGCGGGGCTCTCTCCCTTCGGCACGACGAGCGAGGCGAACTCCCTCTCGGTGGAGGAGCGGGAGAACCTCCTCGACGCGATCCTGGAGGGTGGCGTGCCGGCGGAGCGGCTCGTCCCCGGGACGGGTTCCTGCGCGCTGCCCGACGCGGTGCGGCTCACAGCCTACGCGGTCCGCCGGGGCTGCGCGGGCGCCCTCATGCTGCCGCCCTTCTACTACAAGGCGGTCGGCGACGACGGCCTCTTCCGCTTCTTCTCCGAGGTGATCCAGCGGGTCGGGGATGGTCGACTGAGGGTGTACCTCTACCACATCCCGCCCGTCGCCCAGGTCGGCATCGGCCCGAAGCTCGTGGAGCGGCTCCTCCGCGCCTACCCGCGCGCCATCGCGGGGATGAAGGACAGCTCCGGCGACATGGCGAACACGAGGGCGATGCTCGAGCAGTTCGGGAAGGACGGGCTCGACGTCTTCGTCGGGAGCGAGCGGTTCCTCCTCGAGGGGATGCGCGCGGGCGGCGCGGGCTGCATCACCGCGACCGGCAACGTGAACCCCGCCGCCATCGACCGCCTCTTCCGGGAGTGGAGCGCGCCGGGGGCCGAGGAGCTCCAGGAGGACGTGAACGCGGTGCGCGGCCTCGTGGAGAAGGTCCCGGTGATCCCGGCGCTCAAGGCGATCGTGGCGAGCGAGGCGCAGGATCCGGCCTGGCTCGCGGTCCGGCCGCCGCTCGTGGAGCTCGACCCCGCGAGGCGCGAGGAGCTCGTCGGGAGCCTCCGGGCGCGCGGCTTCGCGATGGCCGGCCTCCGCTCCTGACGCCCCGCAGGCCGCGACGGAGCTCCCTCGCCTCTCAGGCCGGGGCGCGCCGGAAGAACCGCTGCCACGGGAAGACCGCGGCGAGGAGCCCCGCGCCCATCCAGTCTCCCCAGGCCGACGAGTGGACGAGCAGGAGCCCCGCGGCGACGAGGAGCGCCCGCTCGAGCCAGGTCGCGCGGCGGAGCATGATGTGCTGGAGGCGAACGAGGCGTTCTACCGGGCGTTCGCCCGGCGGGGCGCGGCCGCGATGCGGCGGATCCGGGCGGCCCGCGCCCCCGGTGACCTGCATCCACCCGGGCTGGGACGTGCTCGCCGGGCGGGACCTGGTGCTCGAGAGCTGGACCCGGATCCTCGGCGGGGAGCCGCCCGACGTCCGGTGCACGTCGGCGGAGGGGCACGTCCTGTCGGCCGACGTCGCCCTCGTGACCTGTCACGAGGTGCTGGAGGGCGGCCGGCTCGCCGCGACGAACGTCCTCGTGCGCGAGGACGGCGCCTGGCGGATGGTCCACCACCAGGCGAGCCCGCTGGCGCCCGGGCAGGTCCGGACGCCGCCGCGGATCGGGCCCGCGAACTGACAGGGCGGGGGGCTTCCCCGCGAATCGACGTCTGTTATAACGGACACGACTCCGGTCCCCCACCGTTTCCCCGCGAGCGCCCCATGACCCAGCCCATCCCTCCCCCCGCCGCGGGCGCCCTCGACCTCGTCGGCCGCACCCCCGTCCTCCGCGTTCGCCACCTCGACACCGGCCCCTGCGAGCTCTTCCTCAAGCTCGAGAGCGCGAACCCCGGGGGCTCGATCAAGGACCGGATCGGCGTGTCCATGATCTCCGCCGCGGAGCGGGACGGTCTCCTCGGGGGGGACCGGCGGCACCTCGTCGAGGCGACCGCCGGGAACACCGGCCTCGGCCTCGCCCTCGTCGCCGCGCAGCGCGGCTACAGGCTCACCCTCGTCATCCCCGACAAGATGAGCCGCGAGAAGATCCTGCACCTCAAGGCGCTCGGGGCGGAGGTCGTGATGACCCGCTCCGACGTGGAGAAAGGCCACGCCGCCTACTACCAGGACGTGGCGGAGCGGATCGCGCGGGAGGAGGGGGCCTTCTACGTGAACCAGTTCGGGAACCCGGCGAACCCGCTCGCCCACGAGACGACGACCGGTCCCGAGCTCGTGGAGCAGCTCGAGGGGCGGCTCGACGCGATGGTCTGCGGCGTCGGCTCGGGCGGGACGATCACCGGCCTCTCGCGCCACTTCGCGAAGGCGATCCCCGGCTGCGAGATGGTGCTCGCCGATCCCGAGGGCTCCGTCCTCGCCGACTTCGTGGAGAAAGGGTCCCTCGGCAAGGCGGGGAGCTGGCTCGTCGAGGGGATCGGCGAGGACTTCGTGCCACCGATCGCCGACCTCTCCCGCGTCCGGAAGGCCTACCGCATCCCCGACCGGGAGAGCCTCGACACCGCCCGCGCGCTCCTCCGCGCCGAGGGGATCCTCGCGGGGTCGTCCTCCGGGACGCTCCTCGCCGCCGCCCTCCGCTTCTGCCGCGAGCAGGACCGGCCGAAGCGGGTCTGCACGCTCGTCTGCGACTCGGGCAACAAGTACCTCTCGAAGATGTTCGACGACCTCTGGATGCTCGACCAGGGGATGAGCGACCGATCGACCGTGGGCGACCTCACCGATCTCGTCACGCGCCGCTTCGCCGACCGGGCGGTCGTCACCGTGGCGCCCGGCGACACGCTCCTCGTGGCCCTCGGGCGGATGAAGGCGAACGACGTCTCGCAGCTCCCGGTGATGGAGGGGGAGCGGATCGCCGGGATCCTCGACGAGTCGGACCTCCTCCTCGCCGCCCTCGACGATCCGGATCGGCTCGCCGGGACCCCGGTGCGCGACGTGATGGCGACCCGGCTCGAGACCGTGACGCCCTCGACGCCGCTGCGCGACCTCGTGCCGCTCTTCGGCGCGGGGCTCGTGCCGATCGTCCTCGACGGCGAGCGGTTCGTCGGGCTCGTCACGCGGATCGACGTGCTCGGGCACCTGCGGCGGAGGATGGGGAGGTAGGGCCGTTCGCCCTCCGGCGCTTGACTTCCATGCGACGCGCATATATGTAGGTCGCATAGAAGGGAGGCCGGCGATGGCAGGGTCCCGGCGGCGGGCGAGGCGAGGAGCGGACGGGGGCGAGGCGGCCTTCCTCGAGGCCTACGATCCCTCCCGCTTCGAGCGGCTCTCGGTCGCGGTGGACGTGGCCCTCGTCTCCGCGTCGGAGGGGGCCCTCCACACCCTCGTCGTCCGGCGCACCGAGCACCCGGAGAGGGGGAAGTGGGCGCTCCCGGGCGGTTTCGTGGGGATCCGGGAGGCGCTCGAGGCGGCTGCCGCCCGCGTCCTCGCCGCGAAGAGCGGTCTCGAGGGGCTCTTCGTCGAGCAGCTCTTCACCTTCGGCGACCCTGGCCGGGACCCGCGCACCCGCGTCGTGAGCGTCGCCTACTACGCGCTCGTCGATTTCGCCCGCTTCGCGAAGGCCGCGCGCGCGTCGCAGGACGTCGCCGTCGCCCGGATCGCCGTCCCCTGGGAGGGCGAGACGGGCGGACCGGTGGAGGTCGAAAGCGAGGCCGGAGCGCGACTGCCCCTGGCCTTCGACCACGCGGAGATCCTCGGGACGGCGGTGAAGCGGCTCCGCGGGAAGCTCGACTACTCACCGGTCGGGTTCCAGCTCCTCGCGCCGGCCTTCACCCTCCTCGAGCTCCAGCGGGTGCACGAGACGGTCCTCGGCCGCCCGCTGAACAAGGACTCCTTCCGCCGCCGGATGCTCGCCTCGGGGCTCCTCGAGGCGACCGGCGAGCGGCAGGAGGACGTGGAACACCGGCCGGCCGAGCGCTACCGCTTCGCGCGGCGCTCGGCGGTCTGAAGAGAGAGCGACTCGGGCGGCGCGACGGACGCCGCGCGACGGGCCGACGGCACGCCGGCGCGGCAGGACGGATCCGTCTCGAAAAGGAGAGGCGCCATGGCCCAGATCACCCGGCTCGGAATCGTCCGTCACCTGCGCTCCGACGCGAGCGCCCACGTCCTCCTCTGGGACCGCGGACGGCTGCGTAGATCGGGGCGCGGTCTCTCGTTCTTCTTCCTGCCCCACGCGGCCTCGGTGGCGGAGGTCCCCGCGGACGACCGGGAGATGCCGATCCTCTTCCACGGCCGCTCCTCCGACTTCCAGGACGTCTCCGTCCAGGGGGTCGTCACATACCGCGTGGCGGACCCCGTGCTCCTCGCGGAGCGGGTGGACTTCACGATCGACCTCGCCCGCGGGCTGTACCTCCGCCAGCCGCTCGAGCGGCTCCAGCTGCAGCTCTCGCAGCTCGCCGAGCAGTTCGCCTGGACCCTGGTGGCACGGACGCCGGTCCGGGAGATCCTCGCCGAGGGCTCGGAGCGGATCCGCGAGCGGATCGAGGAGGGGTTCGCCGCGACGGGGACCCTCGCCGAGATGGGGCTCGCCGTGGCCTCGGTCCGGGTCGGCGCGGTTCGCCCCGCGCCAGACCTCGAGAAGGCGCTCGAGGCGCCGGCGCGCGAGCGGATCCAGCAGCAGGCGGACGAGGCCGCCTTCGCCCGCCGGGCGCTCGCCGTCGAGAAGGAGCGCGCGATCCAGGAGAACGAGCTGAAGAACCAGATCGAGCTCTCCCGGCGCCAGGAGGAGCTCATCGCGCAGAAGGGGCAGAACGCGCGGAGGCAGGCGGAGGAGGAGGCGGAGGCGGGCCGGATCGGCGCCGAGGCGAAGGCGCGGCGGCAGGGGATCGAGGCCGCCGCCGAGGCGGGGAGGCGGAGGACGCAGGCCGAGGCGGAGGCGCACGGGACGAAGGTGCTCGGCGAGGCGGAGGCGGAGGCGCTCGAGAAGGGCGAGAGGGTCAGGGTCGAGTCGGAGCGGGCGCGGATGGACGCCTACCGCGACATGCCGGCGGACGTCCTCCTCGCCCTCGCGGCGCAGGCCTTCGCCGCGAAGCTCGAGCGGATCGAGCACCTGAACCTCGGCGAGTCGGCGCTCGGCCCGGCGCTCGAGCGGCTCGTCGAGGCCGGGGCGCGGAGGATCGGGAAGGAGTGACCCCGGGGAGGAGGCGGTCATGGCGGAGACGACGGGCAAGGTGCCGAGGGCGGTCGTGGTGACCCGGGCGAGCGAGTACGAGGCCCTCCTCGCCCGGCACGGGACGCGGTCGCAGGCCGCCTTCTTCCTCGACCGGCGCGGCCAGTCGCTCGCGGACGTGGAGCGGCGGCACGCGCTCCTGCAGGAGGCGCTCGATGCGGTCTCGCGGGCGATCCCTCCGGACTGGCGGCGGGTCCGGATCGACCGGGCCGACCTCTCTCGCTTCGTGTTCGAGCCCGAGGACCTCGTCGTCGCCGCCGGGCAGGACGGGCTGGTCGCGAACGCGGCGAAGTACCTCGCGGGCCAGCTCGTCCTCGGCGTGAACCCGGACCCGGAGCGCTACGACGGCGTCCTCGTGCCTCACGGGCCGGCGGGGACGGGGACGCTCCTCCGCGCGATGGCGGCCGGGCGCGTGGAGGTGGAGGAGCGGACGATGGTCGAGGCCCGCCTCGACGACGGGCAGCGGCTCCTCGCGCTGAACGAGCTCTTCGCAGGCCACCGCTCGCACCAGTCCGCGCGCTACCGGATCCGGCTCCACGGGAGGGAGGAGCGGCAGTCCTCCTCCGGCGTGATCGTGACCACCGGGACCGGGGCGACCGGCTGGGCGCGCTCCATCAACGGCGAGCGCCGCCGGCCGCTGGAGCTCCCGCGCCCGTCCGATCCGCGGGTCGCCTTCTTCGTCCGGGAGCCCTTCCCGAGCGTGGGGACCGGGACCTCGATCGATGGGGCGCTCCTCGCCGCGCAGGAGCCGCTCGAGCTCGTCTCGGAGATGAACGACGGTGGGGTCGTCTTCGGCGACGGGATCGAGGAGGACCGGATCGACTTCTCCTGGGGAACGCGCGTGCGCATCGGGGCCGCGGGGGAGCGGCTGCGGCTCGTCCGTAGGGCGTGAGGCCCGTCGGGGTATGTGGACCCCGGGGGTGTCGCCGGAATCCTCGCTCCGGTGTCGGGACTCGCAGCGGTGAACCCCGCCGGACGGATCCGGCGGCGTCCCACTCCAAGGAGAGTCCCATGCTTCGTCGCGTCCTCGTCGCGTCGGCGGCCGTCGCCGTCGCGCTCGCCGCATTCCAGGTCCTCGCCATGCACCACGAGCTGCCGAAGGGCTACCGGACCTGGGCCCACGTGAAGTCGATGGTGATCACCGACAAGGGGCACGGCCTCTACGGGTTCCACAACGTCTACGCGAACCCCGCCGCGCTCGAGGCGCTGCGGTCGGGGAAGGCCTACCCGGCGGGCTCCGAGTTCGTCGTCTCGTTCTACGAGGTGAACGCGGAGGGCCCGATGATCCAGCAGGGCAAGAAGACGATGGACGCGATCATGAAGAAGGACGCCGCCGCGAAGCAGACCGGCGGCTGGTGGTTCAACGCCTTCGGACCGGACGGGAAGCCCCTCGGCGTCGACGTCGTGAAGGGCTGCTACGAGTGCCACGCCGGCGGCGCGAAGGAGACGGACCTCGTCTTCTCGAAGTTCATCGAGTGAGCGGGGCGGACCGGGCGCCCACGCCGTCCGCCCGGGCGGCGGCGACGTGGGCGGCCACCGTCTGCACTGCGAAGTGATCCTTCCACCGGGTGAGGGGTGCCAGGGGGAGCAGGACGAGCGCCGACCGTCCGGCCGCCGCGGAGGCGCGGAACTCGATCCGGGCGAACTGGCCCCTCCCCCACCAGGGCTTCGCGATGCCGGCCACGTGGCCCCAGGGCACGCGGACGCGGCTTCGCCCCCCGGACACGACGAGGCCGTCCCGGTCGGCCTCGACGTCGCGCAGGTGGACGAACCAGACCGCAGACTGAAGGAGGAGGACGGCGAGGCCGGCGAGCATGAACCAGCGGCCCGGCTCGAGCTCGTTCGGGATGTGGAAGAGCGCCACGACGGGCACGGAAACGAGCCAGGAGGCGGGAAGGACCGTCCTGAAGAGAACCGTGAAGCGGCTGCTGAGGCGCATCGTGCTCTCCCCGGTCTCGCTCACGGACACCTCTCACCCCCGCCGATCGCCTCGCGTCCCCGCGCCGGCCAGGACACGGTAGCATCACGAAGAGTGGCGAGCCCACGGGACGAGCAGATGCCCACCGCTCCTCACACGGCGCAGGAGATCGTCCGCCCCAGCGGCGCGAACGGACCGTCCGGCCGCGCCCCCCGCCGCCGCGCCGGGCTTCGAGGAAGGGAGACCCCGTGAACCGGTGGCTCCTCGAATGAAGGAGGGAGTCCCCACGAGCGCCGGCCCGGAGCCCCACGACGCCGCCGGCGGCCCGCCCCGCGGCCGGAAGGTCCCCGCGGGCCTCCTGCTCGCCGTGCCGCTCGTCCTCGCGGTGCTCGCGTACGCCCGCGTGCTCGACGGCGAGTTCGTGTTCGACGACACGGCGGCGATCGTGGAGAACCCGGCGACGAAGGACCTCGGCAGGCTCCTCGACGGGGTCGCCCTCCCCGGCCCGGGGAGGCCGGTCACCGATCTCACGTTCGCGCTGAACTACGCCTTCGGTGGCCTCGAGCCGTGGAACTTCCACGTGACGAACCTCGCGATCCACCTCGGGGTCGTGCTCCTCGTCTTCGCCTTCACGCGGAGCGTCGCGAGCCGGGCGGGGGCGGAACGGCCGGGCGCGATCGCGGTCGCCGTCGCGGGGGTGTTCGCCCTCCACCCCCTCCAGACCCAGGCCGTCTCCTACGTCTGCCAGCGCTCCGAGTCGCTCGCCTCGGGCCTCTACCTCGCGACCCTGCTCCTCCTCTTCGAGGCCGAGCGCCGGGGCGCCACCTGGCGGGGCGCCGCCGCGTGGGCGGGGGCGCTCCTCGCGTTCGCGCTCGGCCTCGGCACGAAGCAGATCGTGATGACCGCGCCGCTCGCGTACCTGCTCGTGGGCGCCGCGCTCCCGGGGCCGGCAGGCGCGCCGCCGCGGAAGCGGCCGGACGCGCGGCGGGTGCTCCTCGCCGGACCTCTCCTCGTCCTCGCGGTCGTGCACGGGGTCGCATCGCTGCGCAGCCTCGGGGGGCGGAGCGACGTGGGCTTCGATCTCCCCGGCCTCGGCCCGCTCGAGTACCTGCTCACCCAGAGCCGCGTGATCGTCCTCTACCTCCGGCTCCTCTTCTGGCCGGCCGGCCAGAACGCGGAGTGGGACGTCGCCCCTTCGCGGGCGCCCGGCGAGCCCGCCGTCCTCGGCTCGACCCTGCTCCTCCTCGGGCTCGCGGGGAGCGCGGTCTGGCTCGTCGCGTGGGCGCGCGGGCGGACGGGGGCGCGGGCGGCCGCCGCGCGGCTCTCCGGGCTCGGGGCGCTCTGGTTCTTCCTCCTCCTGTCGGTGACGTCGAGCGTGCTGCCGCTCGCCGACGTGATGTTCGAGCACCGGGTCTACCTCGCGTCCTGGGGGATCTTCGTCGGCCCCGCGGCCTGGCTCGCCGCCCTCGCGGCCGAGCGTGGGCCTCGCGCCCGGGTGGTCGCGACGGGCGCGCTCGTCGCGCTCTGGGCGGCGCTCGCCGCCGCGACCCACGCGCGGAACGCCGTCTGGGAGACGAAGGAGGCGTTCGCCCGCGAAGCCCTCGAGAAGTCTCCGGGGAAGGCGCGGGTGTACGTGACGATGGGCCACGCGCTCCGGGAGAAGGGGCGCCACGCGGAGGCGATCCGGAGCTACGAGGCCGGCCTCGTGCGCGCGCGCGCCGCGAACGACACGAGGATGGAGATGCAGCTCCTGAGGAACCTCGGCGCCGCCTACGAGCACGCGGGGCGCCCGGCGGAGGCCGCCGCGGCGTTCCGGGCCGCCCTCGCGAAGGGGGAGCACCCGGACCTCCTCACGAACCTCGCGATCGCGGTCCTGAAGCTCGGGGACGCGGGCGAGGCGATCCGGCTCGCGCGCAGGGCGCTCGCCCTGGCGCCGGACGACGTCCACGCGACCCACACCCTCGGGGCCATCCTGTACCAGCAGGGTGACCTCCCGGGCGCCCTGCCGCTCCTCCAGCGGGCGGCGGCCCTCGATCCGGATCGGCCGCACTTCCAGGTGAACCTCGGGCGGGCGCTCGCGGACGCGGGCCGGCGCGGAGAGGCCTGCGCGGCGTGGCGGAGGGCGCTCTCGGCGCGGATCGACCCGGGGCTCGCCGCAGACCCGATCCGCGCTGGCGGCGGTTGAGCTCCGCCGGCGCCGGGGAGCGAGCGCGAGGGCCGCTGGGCGCAGGCCGGCCAGCGGCGTCGGCCGCGGGACGGTTCGTTCTGTCAGCGCGCAATGA
>JBBIPT010000070.1:0-15992 GCA_037442705.1 Anaeromyxobacter sp. | reverse complement strand
GGGCCTCCCGCCCGCCCCCCGGGCTTCGCGCTCGCCGCCCTGGCCCGCGGCTCCCTGCTCGACCGCGCGGCGGCGAGGCTCTCGCCGGAAGCGCGCGAGCCGGTGGAGGCGCAGGTGGTCGGCGCGGCGAACGCGGTCCTCGTGGCGGACGGCGTGGATCCGGGGGACCCGGAGGCGGTGCGCGGCGCCTTCGAGGCGGCCCGCGCCTACCTCGAGCTCGGCCTGGAGAAGATCGCCGGCACGGACGAGGCGCGGGCGGCGGAGGCGCTCGCCGCCACCCCGGTGAAGCGGATCTTCCAGGAGGGGTTCGGCCGCGTCCTCGAGCTCTCGTTCAGGGCCCGGCGGCTCCTCGATCGCGCCGGCGAGGAGACGCGCCTCGGCGCCCCGCTCGACGAGATGCTCGCCGCGCTCGGCGGCCGGCGCCCCCGGTACTTCCCGGGCCTCGAGTCCCCTCGCGAGGCCTGGGGCACGGCCGAGGCGGCCGCCCACGAGCCGCGCCACTTCCGCTCCCCCGAGGACCTGCGGCGGACGGAGGACGGCCTCCTCGACGCCGAGGCGAGGCTCGCCGCGCGGGGGCGCTGAAGGGGTCGCGAGGGAGCTACGGGCCGGCTACGCCGGGGACGCGGCGAGGGAGAGGGGGCCGTCGGCGTGGACGGTGACTCGCCCGCCGTGGATCTCGAGCCCGAGATCGAGCGCGCCCTCGTAGCGGATCCGCGAGAGCCCGAGTCCGCCCCGGCCCCAGGGGTCCTCGCGCATCGCCTCGAGGTAGCCCGCCAGCGGATCGCGGTGGGACTGGACGCGGACGAGCCGCTGGCGGAGCACCTCGATCTGGTCCGGCGCCGCCCCGTTGCTCACGGAGAGCCGCACGCACCCGGCCTTCCGGTCGAGCTCGATCCGGAGCTCCACGTCGGTGGTCGAGGCGGCGATCGCGTTCTGGACGAGCTCGTGCGCCGCGAGGGCGATCTGCTCCTGCCGCTCGGCCCCCGGGCAGGCGGTGGCGCAGAAGCGCTCCACGAACCGGCGGACCTCGTCGATGACGTCCCAGCTCGGCCCCATCCGCACGAAGAAGACGGCGGCGTCCGTCGTGAAGGTCGTCGTCATCGTTGTCTCCCGTGAACCGCCCCCCGACGGAGGGGCGCTCTTGCAAGGGACGCGCCCCCGGCGCGAGGCGGAACAGTCGAGCGGTTTCGCAGTCATGGGCGCCGGATCTCGGAATGACCCCCTCGGTGGGGCGGGACCCTGGGTGAGCGATCCCGCGCCGGGGGAGCCTTCCCGGCCCCTCGGCCACCCTGAACGCTTGACGCGCAGCCGCGCCGGACGCAACGTGGGCTCCCGCTCACCCGGAGGATCTCCTCATGGCCCGCATCATGAATTTCAACGCCGGCCCCGCCGCCCTCCCCCTCCCCGCGCTCGAGCGCGCGAAGGCCGAGCTCACGGACTTCGCGGGGAGCGGCATGTCGGTGATGGAGCACAGCCACCGCGGGAAGGAGTACGAGAAGGTTCACGACGAGGCGATCGCGCTCGTCCGCAAGCTCCTCGGCGTGGGCGACGGCCACGAGGTCCTCTTCCTGCAGGGGGGCGCGTCGGCCCTCTTCGCCCAGATCCCGCTCAACTTCCTCGGGCAGGGAGCGGTCGCCGACCACGTCGTGACCGGCGCCTGGGGCGAGAAGGCGCTCGCGGAGGGGAAGACGGTCGCGGCCCTCATCGGCGGCGAGGCACGGGTCGCCTGCACGACCGGGACCGGGGACGGCAAGGAGAAGTCCTACGTCCGGGCCCCGCTGCCCGCAGAGGTGAAGCCGACGCCGAACGCGGCCTACGTGCACGTCACCTCGAACGAGACGATCCACGGCGTGCAGTTCGAGGTCGATCCGGGGAGGCCCTTCCCGCCGGCGGGCGCCGTGCCCCTCGTCGCGGACATGTCGAGCGACTTCCTCTGGCGCAAGCTCGACGTCTCCCGCTTCGGCCTGCTCTACGCGGGCGCGCAGAAGAACATCGGCCCGTCCGGCGTCGTCGTCGTGATCGTCTCGAAGGACCTCCTCGCGAAGGGGCGCAAGGACATCCCCAGGATCTTCCAGTTCCGGACCCACGCGGAGAACCGGTCCCTCTACAACACGCCGCCCACCTTCGGCGTCTACATGGTCCGCAACGTCCTCGCCTGGCTCGACGAGACGGGGGGGCTCGGGGCGATGGAGAAGCGGAACCGCGACAAGGCGGCGAAGCTCTACGCCACGATCGACGCGAACGCGGAGTTCTACCGCTGCCCGGTGGAGAAGCAGAGCCGGTCGGTGATGAACGTCGTCTTCCGGCTCCCCTCCGAGGAGAAGGAGGAGGCGTTCGTCGCGGAGGCGAAGAAGGCCGGGATGGTGGGGCTCAAGGGGCACCGGTCCGTCGGCGGGATCCGCGTGTCCACCTACAACGCGGTCGAGCCCGCCTGGATCGACGCGCTCTGCGACTTCATGAAGGGGTTCGTGAAGCGGGGGTGAGCCGGCCGCTGGCCGCCCGGGCCGCCGTTCCCATTTCCTCGAGATGAGAGTCGCCGTCTGCTGGCCTTCGGGGATGTGGTGGCGTCGCCGCGTGCCGGCCTTCGGGGACTCCGCGACTCCCGGCCCTCCGCGCGCCAGAGACGGTTCAGTGGGGGAACTGCACCGCCATGCCCGCTCCCCGCCTGCAAAGCCGTGCGGGCCACCGCGCGGGGGCTTCATGCGGTTCCGGAAGCGCGGTGTCCCGCCCTTTGCAGTGCGGGCCGTGGGGGAGGCGCTTTCAGAAGACGCGCAGTCGCGCCGGTCGCTGCGGAGCCCCGAAGCCGGCGCGTTGCGTCGCCGTGGGGGGGGGAAGGCTCCAAGCCGTCCGCCAGGCCCACCCGGACCGCTTCTCCCGAGCCACAGCGCAAGCCGCCCGGCGCCGCCGTGACGCCGTGTTCGTGAGGCGCGCCCGCAGCGACGAGCCGGGGAACGCGCGCGTCTCGACGTACACGAGGGCGCGGAGGTCCGTTGTCCGAGCTTCCGCCGCCGCGAAGCGCAGCGAGCGGAACGGCGGAAGCGAGTTCGGACCGCCGCGCGTCGAGCGGCGCTTGCATGCGCGCGCGTCACGCCCTCGCCGTGCGCGCCGAGCACACGGCGGAGCGGCGGCCCGGGCGGCCAGCGGCCGGATGCGCAAGGGAGCACCGGACGCGACGGTCGCCCTTCGACATGCTCAGGGCGAACGGCTGGATACAGGGCCGTTCGAGGCGACCGGGCCGCCAGCGTGCCGACGCGCGGCGCGGACGCTCAGAATCCACAGCCTCTCAGCCCGCGCCGTCGACGAAGGACGCCTCCCGCGCCCAGCGCATCGTCCGGTCGATCTCCGCCTCGGAGAGGATCCCCGCGTCGACGAGCATCTTCACCTCGCGCCGCAGGTCGGTGTCGAGGAGGTAGGGGCCGTCCGTGTTGATCGTGAACTTCACGCCCCGCTCCCAGAACCTGCGGAGGATCCCGCCGAGCTCGTCGAGCGACTCCACCGCGCGCGTGGCGAGGTTCGAGGACGGGCAGATCTCGAGGACGACGCCCCGCTCGCGCAGGAGGTCCATCACGCGCTGGTCCTTGGCCGCCCGGATCCCGTGGCCGATCCGGTGGGGCTCGAGGAGCTCCACGACGGCGCGGACGCCCTCGGCGCCCGTCCCCGCGGTCTCGCCGGTGTGGACGGTGGTCTTCAGCCCGGCCGCCCGCGCCCGCCCGAAGAGCGCCCGGTAGCGGCGCGCCTCCTCCGGCCGGAGCTCGATCGCGTTCTTCTCCGTCCCCGCGAGGTCGATCCCGACGACGCCCCGCTTCCGGTACCTCACCGCCTTCTCCACGAGGATCTCGTTCAGGCGCAGGTCGAACTCCCGCGCGAGGCAGAAGATGAGGCCGGCCCGGACCCCGTACTCGAGGACCGCCCGGTCCATCCCCCGGAGGGCGGCGTGGACGATGTGGTCGAGGTCCCGCTCCCCGCCCACGTTCCGCTTCATCGGGTTGAAGCGGAGCTCGATGAGCGAGACGCGGGAGGAGCGGTACTCCTTTCCGATCACCTCGTAGACGCTCCGCTCCATCGCCTGCGGGGAGGACTGGATCCTCTCCGTCCACTGGTGGAGCACGGCGAGATACTCGTCGAGCGAGCGGACCTTCCCCGGCCGCGCGGAGACGAGCTCCTTGAACTCCCAGTAGTCGCTCACCGGGAGCTTGAGGCCCTGGTCGTGGGCGATGGACCAGAGGACGTGGGGCGCGACGGCGCCGCCGACGTGGATGTGGAGATCGACGAGGTCGCGCGCCATCGTCCGCGCCCTCAGGAGGACCGCCCCTCGTCCGGGGCCGCCTCGGCCGGGACGCCGAGCCCGAGGCCGCACTCGGGGCACTCCGGGGCGGAGCCGGAGAGCGCGAACCGGTGCCCGCAGGCGGGGCACTCCACCTCGCCCCCCGCGTCTAGGTCGATGCCGGCCTGCCCGCGCGCCGCCGCGGCCGCCGCCTCCGGCACGGCGAGGAGGGCCGCCCAGTCCCGGCGCAGGAACTCGGCCGCGCGGGCCACGTCCGCCTCCGCGACGTACAGGTTCCAGAGCGGGTGGTGCCGCTCCTCCGGCCGCGCCGGAGGCACCCGCTCCATCTCCGCCTCGATCCCCTCCGCCTCGAGGAGCGTCATCATCTCCCGGACCGAGGCGAAGCCGGAGCGCGTGAGGGGGCGGAGCCCCTCCGCCAGCGCCTCGCAGGTCGGGCACTTCCCGCCCTCGTCGAGCGGGGTCGTACACTTCTCGCAGGTTCGGATCGTCTCCATGCCGCCTCCGGGCGCGAGGGCGCCGCGGGCCGATCATAGCCACGCCGCCCCCCGGCATCCACGCGCGACGGAGGGCGCCACCCTGGTGTAGACTCCGCGCCCCATGATCATCGACGGCAAGCAGATCGCGGCGAAGGTCCGCGCCGAGGTGGCGGAGCAGGTGAAGGAGCTCCGCGCGAAGGGCATCCACGCCGGCCTCACGGTCGTCCGCGTGGGTGACGACCCCGCCTCCGCCATCTACGTCCGCGGCAAGCGGAAGGACTGCGAGGAGGTCGGGATCCGCTCCGAGGAGCACCACCTCCCCGCGACGACCTCCCAGGCGGAGCTCATGGCGCTCATCGCCAGGCTCAACGCCGACCCGAAGGTCCACGGCATCCTCGTGCAACTCCCCCTCCCGAAGGGGCTCGACGAGCGGGCCGTGCTCGACGCGATCGCCCCGGCGAAGGACGCGGACGGGTTCCACCCCTTCAACGCGGGGGCGCTCTCGATCGGGATCCCCGGCACGCCCCGCCCCTGCACCCCGGCCGGGGTGATGCGGATGCTCGACGAGGCCAGGGTGGACCTCAGGGGCAAGCGCGCCCTCGTCGTGGGGCGCTCCAACATCGTCGGGAAGCCGATGGCGATCATGCTCCTCGAGCGTCACGCCACGGTCTCCATCGCCCACTCCCGCACGCAGGATCTCGCGGGCGAGGTCGGGCGCGCCGACGTCGTGGTCGCCGCGATCGGCAAGGCGGAGCTCGTGAAGGGCGCCTGGGTGAAGGAGGGGGCGGTCGTCGTGGACGTGGGCATGAACCGGCTCGACGACGGCAAGCTCGTCGGCGACGTGGAGTACGCGGAGGCCGCGAAGCGGGCCTCGGCGATCACGCCCGTCCCCGGGGGCGTCGGGCCGATGACCCGGGCGATGCTCCTCGTGAACACCGTCGATCTCGCGAGGCGCGCGGGCCGATGACCGGCCGCGGCCTCGCCGCGTCCGCCTTCCTCGCCCTCGCGGCGCCGGGCTGCTGCTCCTGCGCGGCGACGCCGGCCTTCACGGTCCGGAAGGGGCCGGCGGTCCGGCCGGGCCCGCCCCCGGCCCTCTCCCCGCGCGGGGCCCGCGCCCTCCACTTCGGGGACTTCGGCGACCGCACCTGCCAGCTTCGGCTCCCGGCGTGATCGAGGTCCCCGCCGCCGGCTGGCGGTACCGGTTCGAGGGCGACTCCGGGGCGCCGCTCTGCTGGCGCGCCGCCTCGGGCACGGGTCCCTGCGAGCCCACCGATTGCAGTCGACGCTCCGGGGCGCGCGGGGCAACGCGCCCCCGTCCGGTGCCGGAGATCTCCCCGGCCACGCCGCGGGGGCGGTGCTAGTATCCGCCGGTCTCGCCGCTCCCGCGGAGTCCCCATGGCCCTCCGAACACCCCTCCACGACGCGCACGTCCAGGCGAAGGCCCGCATCGTCGAGTTCGCCGGATGGGAGATGCCCGTCCAGTACGCCGGCATCCTCGAGGAGCACGAGGCGGTCCGGACCCGGGCCGGCCTGTTCGACGTCTCGCACATGGGAGAGGTGGTCTTCCGCGGGCCGAAGGCGCTCGAGGCGCTCGCCCGGCTGTTCACGAACGACATCGCGAAGATCGAGGACGGCCAGGCCCAGTACGGGTGCCTCTGCCGCGAGAGCGGCGGCATCGTGGACGACGTCGTCGTCTACCGGAGATCCGCCGAGGACCTGCTCGTCTGCGTGAACGCGGCGAACCGGGCGAAGGACTTCGAGTGGCTCTCATCCCACGCGGGCGGCGCCGACGTGCGGAACGAGTCGGACGCGTGGGCGCAGCTCGCGCTCCAGGGCCCCCTCGCCGCGCAGGTCCTCCAGCGGATCGCGAAGGCGAACCTCTCCGCCCTGAAGACCTACCGGTTCGCCCCGGGCGAGGTCGCCGGCGTCGCCTGCCTCGTCGCCCGGACCGGCTACACCGGCGAGGACGGCTTCGAGCTCTTCTGTCCGTCGGCCGAGGGACTCCGGGTCTGGGCGGCGGTGATGGAGGCCGGGAAGCCCGAGCGGGTCCAGCCCTGCGGCCTGGGGGCCCGCGACTCCCTCCGGCTCGAGATGGCCTACCGGCTCTACGGGTCGGACATGGACGACTCCACCACCCCCCTCGAGGCCGGGCTCGCCTGGGTCGTGAAGCTCGACAAGGGCGAGTTCGTCGGGCGCGAGGCGCTCCGCCGCCAGAAGGAGCAGGGGCTCTCCCGCAAGCTCGTCGGCTTCACGCTCACGGAGCCGGGGATCCCCCGGCACGGCTACCCGGTCCTCCGGGACGGCCAGAAGGTGGGCGAGGTGACGAGCGGGACGAAGAGCCCGTCGCTCGGGACGGCGATCGGGCTCGCCTACGTGCCCACGGCCCTCGCGGCGGAGGGCTCCGGCTTCGAGGTCGAGATCCGGGGGCGCGCCGTCCCCGCACGAGTGGTGAAGACGCCGTTCTACACGCGGAAGTGAGGAAGGAGACACCATGGATTTCCCCGAGGACCTCAGGTACACCCGCGAGCACGAGTGGGCCCGGCGCAAGGGCTCCCGGATCGTCGTCGGCATCACCGACTTCGCCCAGGACCAGCTCGGCGACATCGTGTACGTGGAGCTCCCCGACGTCGGCGACCCGGTGAAGAAGGGCGAGTCCTTCGGCGTCGTCGAGTCCACGAAGGCGGTCTCGGAGCTCTTCTCCCCCGTCACCGGAAAGGTGGTGGAGGTGAACGATCCGCTCTCCGACGCGCCCGAGACGATCAACGAGGATCCCTACGAGGAGGGGTGGCTCATCACCATCGAGCCGGCCGACCCGGAGGAGGCCGACGCCCTGATGGACGCGAAGGCCTACCGCGCCTTCGTCGAAGAGCAGGACTGAGAGGGGTCCACCCTTGCGCTACCATCCCCACACCCCGGACGACGTCCGGGCGATGCTCGAGGCCGCCGGCGCGAAGAGCCTCGACGACCTCTTCCGCTCCATCCCCGAGGGGCTCCGGCTGAAGCGTCCCCTGGACGTGCCCCCGGCGCTCGACGAGATCGCGCTCTTCGAGGAGTTCCGGCGGCTCTCGTCCAGGAACGACGTGGCGCACCCGCCCTTCGCCGGGGCCGGCTCCTACCCGCACCACGTCCCGCCGGTGGTGGATCAGCTCCTCCTCCGCGGCGAGTTCTTCACCGCCTACACGCCCTACCAGCCGGAGATCTCCCAGGGGACGCTCCAGGCCCTCTTCGAGTGGCAGACCTTCGTCTGCCTGCTCACCGGCATGGACGTCTCCAACGCCTCGATGTACGACGGCGCGACCTCGACGGCCGAGGCCGCCCTCATGGCGACCCGGGTCACCGGCCGGCGGAAGATCGCGGTCTCGGCCGCCGTCCACCCCGAGTACCGCAGGGTCCTCGCGACCTACCTGCGCTCGACCCACGACGAGATCGTCACGATCCCGTTCGGGAAGGACGGCAGGACGGACCTCGCCGCCCTCGAGAAGGCGGTGAACGGCGACACCGCCTGCGTGATCGCCGGCTGGCCGAACTTCTTCGGCGTCGTCGAGCCCCTCCCCGAGATCGCCGCCCTCGCGAAGAGGGCCGGCGCGCTCACCGTCTCGGTCACGGCGGAGGCCGTGGCCCTGGGCGCGCTCCAGGCGCCGGGGGCCCTCGGCGCGGACGTCGCGACCGGGACCTTCCAGAGCTTCGGGAATCCCATGAACTTCGGCGGGCCCGCGCCCGGCTTCTTCGCGACGCGCGAGGGGAACGTGCGGCAGATGCCCGGGAGGATCTGCGGCGCGACCGTGGACAAGCACGGGCGCCGGGGCTTCGTGCTCACCCTCTCGACCCGCGAGCAGCACATCCGGCGCGAGAAGGCGACCTCGAACATCTGCACGAACTCCGGGCTCTGCGCGCTCGCGGCGACGATGCACCTCTCCCTCCTCGGCCGCCGCGGGCTCTCCGACCTCGCCCGGCTGAACCTCGAGCGCGCCGGGCTCCTCCGCGAGGCGATGACGCGGGCGGGGTTCGAGCCCGTCTTCTCCGGCCCCACCTTCAACGAGGCCGCCTACGACGTCGGGGACGCCGAGGCGGCCGTCGCCCGCCTCGCGAAGAAGGGGATCCTCGCCGGCGCGCCGCTCGCCCGCTGGTACCCGGACCTGCCCCGTGCGAAGGGCGCGCTGCTCTGCGTCGCCACGGAGCTCCACTCTCCCGAGCTCATCGAGCTCTTCGCGAAGTCGCTCAGGGGCTAGACATGTCCAACCCGACGGGATGGAAGCCGAGCATGGAGAAGGGGGCGAAGGCCGGTGGGGCCCCGCACGCCCCCGAGCCACCGGGCGCGGGAGGGGCCACGAGCGGCCTCGTCCACGAGGAGCCGCTCCTCTTCGAGCGCGGCTCCGGCGGGCGCTCCGGCGTCTCCCTCCCCGCCCCCGCCGCCGGCGCCGATCCGGCGAAGGGGATCCCCGCCGCGCTCCGGCGTGACTCGGTGGAGGGGCTGCCCGAGATCTCCGAGCTCGAGGCGATCCGGCACTTCACCCGCCTCTCCGTCTGGAACCACGGCATCGACACCGGCTTCTACCCGCTCGGCTCGTGCACGATGAAGTACAACCCGAAGTCGTCGGAGGCCCTCGCGCGCCTCCCCGGCCTCGCGGGCCTCCACCCGCTCGCCCCGGCGGAGATGGCCCAGGGAGCGCTCGAGCTCATGTACCGGCTCGAGCGTGCCCTCTCGGAGATCGCGGGGTTCGCCGAGACGACGCTCTCGCCGGCCGCGGGCGCGCACGGCGAGCTCTGCGGCGTCATGGTGATCCGCGCCTACCTCGCCGCCCAGGGGAACCCGCGGAAGAAGGTCCTCATCCCCGACACGGCGCACGGCACGAACCCCGCCACCTCCGCCCTGAACGGCTACGAGGTCGTCCAGCTCGCGTCCGGGCCCGACGGGCGGCTGCACCCCGAGGCCGTGAAGGCGGCGATGAGCGAGGACGTCGCGGCGATCATGCTCACGAACCCGAACACCCTCGGGATCTTCGAGAGCCACATCCGCGAGATCGCGGACGTCGTCCACGCGAAGGGCGGGCTCGTCTACGGCGACGGCGCGAACATGAACGCCCTCCTCGGGGTCGCGCGCCCCGGCGACATGGGCTTCGACGTGATCCAGTACAACCTCCACAAGACCTTCGCGACCCCGCACGGCGGAGGAGGTCCAGGCTCCGGCCCCGTCTCCGTCACCGCGAAGCTCGCGCCGTTCCTCCCCCTCCCCGCCGTCGTGAAGGAGGGCGAGCGCTACCGCCTCGTGACCTCCGAGACCGAACGCCCCCAGTCGATCGGCCGGCTCCGCGAGTTCTGGGGCAACTTCGCGATGTTCGTCCGCGCCTGGGCGCTCATCCGCGAGTACGGGCCGGAGGGACTCGCCCAGACCGGGAAGCTCGCGGTGCTCAACGCGAACTACGCGCGCGCGCTCCTGCGCGGGGTCTACAACCTGCCGTACGAGACCGACTCGCTCCACGAGGTCGTCTTCGACGACAAGCTCCAGAAGGCGAACGGCGTCACGACGATGGACGTCGCGAAGCGGCTCATCGACCACGGCTTCCACCCGCCCACCGTCTACTTCCCCCTCGTCGTGCAGGGCGCGATCATGATCGAGCCCACCGAGACGGAGACGAAGGAGGCGATCGAGCGGTTCGCCGACGCGATGAAGGCGATCGCCGAGGAGGCGAGGACCGATCCGGACGCGGTGAAGGCCGCGCCCACGCGCCCCGTGCGCGCACGCCTCGACGAGACGCGCGCCGCGCGCAAGCCGGTCCTCCGCTGGAAGCCGGGGATGACGGTGGAGTAGGCGGCGGGGCACCCGGAAGCCTCCTCCGCTTCGGGCTTCGGGGAGTGCACGTCTGCGAATCGCTCCCGAGGCCAGGGACCGTTCAGGAGCCGCGGAGGGGCGTCTCCGCCGCGCCCCCGCTGGGGCCCATCCGTCGATCCGCCCCCGCGGCGCGCCCGGCGCTATGATCCGGCCGGGCGGCGGCGCCGCCGCCCGGAGGCCTTCCATGCGAGCCCCGGCGGCACTGGCGCTGATCCTCGCAGCACTCGTGGCCAACACGGCGCGGGCGCAGCCGGCTCCGGACCCCGTCGATTCGGGGATCGTCCTCGGCGCCCGCGTCGGGCGAGGCGCTCCGTTCGGCGAGGTCGAGCGCGGCGGGGTGGCGGTGGGCGATCTCGTGGAGCACAAGGTCCCCGTCGGGGTCGAGCTCGGCTATCGCTTCAACCGCCGTCTGGCCAGCGCGCTCTACCTCGAGCTCGCCCCCGCGTCGGTGCAGCCCGCCTACTGCTCCCCCGGAACACCCTGCTCCGCCTCCGACTTCCGGGGCGGCATCACCCTCCAGCTCCGGCTCGCCCCCGGATCCCCGATCGATCCCTGGATCGGCGCGGGCTTCGGCGTGGAGGTCCTGGAAGTGCGCGCGTGGGAGCCGGTCCCGGTCGACGCGGACGTGGAGTGGAGCTGGGCGGGCTTCGAGCTGCCGCTCGAGGCGGGGATCGACCTCCGACTCCACGACCGGTTCGCGCTCGGCCCTTACCTGTCCGTGACCGCCGCGCGCTTCACGAGCGTCTCGCGCCGGCCGGCGGGCGGGGCGGAGACGCGCGGCGCCATCGACGGCCGGATCGACCACGGCTGGATCCAGGCCGGCCTCCGGGTGCTCCTGCGGCTCTAACGCTCGCGATTCGTGATCGGCCCCTGGCCTCAGGCCTCGGGAACGGCGGCAGAGATGCATATTCCTGAGGCCTGAAGCCTTGGGTGTTTCCGAATCGCGCTCGGGCGGCTCACCCGGGCGTCGCCCGCACGGGCGCCGCGAGCCGCCGCCAGAGGAGCAGGACCCCGAGCCCGAGGACGATCGCCGCGGCGAGCGCCCAGGGGTGCCCCGGCGTCTCCCGCGCCCGCAGGAGCACGGCCTGCTCGGGGGCGACGCCCGCGAGCTGGAGCGGCCTCCCGCCGGCGAGCGCGAGCTCGCCGCCGCCGTCGAGCCAGCGGGCCTCCTCTCGCCCGGAGGGGCCCCGCGCCCGGACGAGCGCGGACGGCCCGCCTCCCGCGCCGCGCCCGAGCGAGAGCAGGTGGACCGTCTCTCCCCCGATCCGGCAGGACTGCCCCTCCGCGAGCGCGCAGGACTCCGGCCCCGACGCGAGCCGCGCCACCCAGATCCTCCCCATGTCCCCGAGGAGCGCGAGCCGCGCGCCTCCCCCGGACGAGAGCGGCACGTTGTAGCCGACCCTCTCCCGGCGGACCGTGCCGTCGCCGGCCCTCACCTCGAAGGTCGCCCAGGCCTCCCGGGGCATCCCGTCCGGGAGCGCGTCCACCTCGAGCGAGACGAGCCGGGCCTCGCCGAACCCGGGCACCTCCTGCCAGCCGGAGGCGACGACGACGCCCCCCCGGTCCTCCCCGAGGAAGCCGCCCACCGCGTGGCTGGCGAGGGCGAGCAGGAAGCCCACGTGGACGACGGAGGCGCCGTAGGCGGACGGGGCGCGGATGCCCATCCTGAAGCGGCGGACCACCGTGTCCCAGGTCGCGAGGGTCGTGTTCAGCGCGTAGAGCCCCACGACCGGGAAGAGGAGGTAGAGCCAGAGGTGGGCGAGGCGCGGCGGATCGAAGAAGCCGCGCAGGTCGTCCATGCCGATCCCGGCCGACACCCCCTCGCGGGTGGCCGCGAGGACGATCGAGCCCAGGGCGAGGAGGAGCACCGTCGCGAAGCCGCAGACGAGGCCGAGCCCCTGCGACCGGAGCCAGGCGAGCCGGCCGGCGCCGCTATCCGAAGGCATGCGAGGACCTTCCGAAGAAGAAGGACGTGCCGACGTATGCGACGAGCACGAACAGGAACCCGACCACCGCGAGCACCGGGCGCACGCCCTCCCGGTCGAGGAGCGACGGGGTGAGCTTCACGTGGACGAAGGCGGCGTAGTGGAACCAGAGGATGACGGACCAGATCACCTTCGGGTCCCAGAGAAAGTACGCCCCCCAGGCCACCACGCCCCAGATCCCCCCGGCGATCATCGAGAAGGACCAGAGCGCGAGCCCCCAGAGCGCGAGCCGGTCGAGGAGCGCGAGCCAGTCGTCCCGGCGGTCCGTCCACCAGGCCACCGCCGCGGCCGCCGCCGCCGCCCAGCATGCGTAGGCGAGGAAGGAGAGCGGGATGTGGAGCGGGTACCAGATCGTCCGCATCAGGGGCGGCGGCCAGCGGAGGTCCCCGGGGAAGGAGAGCGCCGCCGCCATCGCCGCGCCGAGCGCCGCGAGGAGCGGGAGGAGGTAGGCCCGCGAGGGGCGGAAGGCGACCGCGGCGACGATCGCCACGGAGAGCGCCGCCGCGTTGAACGACTCCATCTTGTTCGTGAGGGGGAAGTAGCCGATGGCGAGGCCGCGGCCGATCGTGCCGGCGAGGTGGACCGCCACACCCGCCGCGAGGACGGGGCGCGCGAGCGCCGGGCGCGCGGCCGCCGCGACGGCGGCGAGGGCGTAGAGGCCCGCGGCCGCCCAGAGGGCGAGGGCGAGCCAGGGGTGCTGCGCGGCGGCGAGGTCGGGGTGGGCGGGACCCATGGGGCGTGGGAGGGTAGTCGAGGCCCGGGCGAAATGCTACGGCAGGCCCCTCATCGGCGCGCGGTAGATCCGCAGACCCGACCTGCCGAGCTCGAGGGAGAACCCGAAGGAGAACCGGATCTCGCCGTTCGCGTCCACGACTCCCCGGGGAGGGTTCACGAAGGGCTGCGCCTTCTCGAACGCTCCGATGGCGGCACGGTCCAGGAACTCGATGCCGCTCGTCTCCTCCACGACGAGGCTCTTCACCCGCCCCGTGTCGTCCAGGGTCACGCCGAGGAGTGTGAAACGGTCCCGCCGCCCGAAGATGGAGCGATCCGGATCCCGGGCGTCGAAGGGACCCAGGGGATCCCAGGCGGCGGCCACCGCCTGCTTGATGCGGTTGAAGTAGGTCGCGTACTTGAAGCTCCGCGTGTTGAGGTACGTCCCATCCCCTTCTTCCACGCCAGGGAGGTGATCGGGGGCGGGACCGCCCGCGATCCGTGCCATGGTGCCCGGGGGAATGAGCCGTCCCTCGTCCGGGTCTCCCTCGGCCCGCGCTCCGCCCTCGCCCACACCGGGCTTCGCGAGGCTCGCGCCCGCGGTCTCCCCGCGCGCGCTCGGGAGGCCCTCGCTCCCCGCCGCTGCCACCCGGAGGGTTCCGGGCTCCGGCCTCCGCTCGCCCTTCTCTCCCTCCGCGCCGGGGCGTTCGCGCTCGGCCCCTTCGCGCGCTCCCGGCTGCCGCGACTCGGGGTCACCGGGGGCCACCGGCACGGGGAGCGTCCGCTCGTAGCCCGCCCTCGCGTGACGCGAGCGCGTCTCCCTCTCCACCGTGACGTCGTGCTCCGACGCGAACCGGGCGTCCTTCGGCTTCTCCGGACGCTCGGGGGGCGCGACGTCCACGATCTGGCCGCTCGCCCTCTCCCCGGGTCCGCGCGCCGTGGGTGTGGGAGGCCTCCGCGCCCCTGCCTCGGGCCGCACGGACCGGTTCGCCTCCCACCTCTCCGCCGAGAGCGGCGTGAGCGCCACGGGCTTCGGATCCACCGGGGACGCGAGGTCGAACGCCCCGGCCCTCGCGAGGAGGGCGAGCCCGGCCGCGTTGAGGAGGGTCGAGAGGGCGAACGCGACCGCGGCCCGCTGGAGCGGGCGCTCACGGACCTTCGTCCGGCGCAGGGTCGGCCCGAGGCGGCTCATCCAGGCCCCATGTTAACAGCCGGACGTCCGGATTCCCGCCCGGCCGGGGAGCCCCCCGGCGGGTGAAGCCCGCCTCCGGCGGTCCGCCCATCACCGGACGTCCGTCCGTCACTTGTCGCGGTACGTGATGCGGCCGCGCGTGAGGTCGTACGGAGACAGCTCCAGCTTCACGCGATCGCCCGGGATGATGCGGATGTGGAACTTCTTCATC
Organism: Anaeromyxobacter sp.; assembly: GCA_037442705.1. Classification (GTDB taxonomy): domain Bacteria; phylum Myxococcota; class Myxococcia; order Myxococcales; family Anaeromyxobacteraceae; genus Anaeromyxobacter. The sequence continues at coordinate 1,302 of JBBIPT010000070.1, read as the reverse complement.
TTCCCGGACGCGTAGGCGAGCACCGTCGGGCCCTGGTCCACCTTCACGCGGTACATCCCGCCCGCGAGGGCCTCCTCGACGGTCCCCTGTACCTCGATGCCCGCTTCCTTCTCGCTCACCGTTTCTCCTTACCAAGCGCGAGCGGCCTCGGTCTCCCGAGGCCGCTCCTTCCCTTTGGAACGCTTCGCTACGCCTTGCGCACGTTCGCCGCCTGGAGCCCCTTGGGGCCCTGGGTGACGTCGAACTCGACGCGCTCCCCCTCCTTGAGGGTCCGGAACCCGTCCATGTTGATGGCGGAGTGGTGGACGAACACGTCCTCCCCGCCTTCCTGCGAGATGAACCCGTAGCCCTTCGCGTCGTTGAACCACTTCACGGTACCGTTCGCCATCGCTCCACGCTTCCTTCTTCGATAACGGCGCGAGCCGACCGCCGGCTCGCGGAGGCCCGAGGGGCACGGACCCTGGGCCTGGGCGCGAATAATCCCGGAACGGGCGTCACCGGTCAAGGAGCGGGAAGCTCCCGGACGGCCCGCACCCCCGCACCCTTCGCCCCGCCGGCCGCCCCCGGGGGCGGGAGGGCGCCGAGGAGCGCCCTCGCCCGGTCCGCCACCTCACCCTCCCCGGCGAGCGTGGCGAGCTCCTCCCGGGCGGCCTCGCGCTCCTCCGGGAGGGCGAGGAGGCTCTCCGCGCGGGCGAGCCGGACGTGGGGGTCAGCCGGGGCGAGCTTCGCGGCGACCTCCGCGCAGAACCTCGCCGCGAGCGGCTGGCCGAGCCTGCGGTGGGCGCGGGAGAGGAGCGCCCACGCGTCCGCGTCGAGGTGGTTCGTCACGACGAGCCCCTCCAGGATGGCCCGCGCGGTCTCGACCCTCCCCGCCTCGAGCTCGGCCTCGGCGAGGCAGGCGATGGCGTCGCCGATCTCCTTCGTGATCCCCTGCTCCTCGGCGAGCGTCCGCCCGCCCCTCTCGTGTGCGACGTGGCTGTCCATGGCCGCCTCCTAGCGGATGTTCGCGATGATCGAGGACCGGATGTCGTGGTTGGACTTCAGGATGTTGGAGACGAGGCCGAACATCTCCTTCTGCTTCTCCCGGATCCGCTGGATCTCCATCATGATCGTCTCGCGCTCCGAGTCCTTCATCCCGCTCGCGGCCGCCGTGCCGGAGCCCGAGTCGGAGCCGGCCCCGCCGCCCCCCGCCGGCGCGCCGGAGATCGCCCCGGCGACGGCGCCGAGCACCCCGGGGGCGAGCTTGAGGAGCGCCGGCGCGAGCGCGGGCATCCCCAGGGCGGTGGCGGCCGCCGCGAGGCC
>JBBIPT010000069.1:0-16274 GCA_037442705.1 Anaeromyxobacter sp. | reverse complement strand
CCCAAGGCTTCAGGCCTCAGGCTTCAGGCCTCAGGAAATGCATCTCTGCCGCCGTTCCCGAGGCCTGAGGCCCGAGGCCCGAGGCCAGGGGCCGATCACGAATCGCGAGCGGCCGTTCAGAGCGCGCCGGTCGCGGTCACGATCGTCACGTCTCCCTCCTGCGACGCGACCGCGGTCGCGGGCCGGGCCTGGACGAGCCGGGCGCCCTCCGCCGGGAGCCCGTACGACTGATCCACGAGGGTCACCGGGACGGGAGTCGCGGAGCGGATCGCCGCCTCGATCTCGACGCCCTCCGGCGGCGTCGTCACGCACGCGACGAGGCGATGACCACCCCAGTGGTCCAGCGCCCTCGCCACCGGGGCGGGCACGGGGTGCCCCTGCACGGAGAGGGAGAGGATCTCCGTCCCGGCGGGGACGAGGAGGAAGGCGACCGGCGCGCCGCGGGGCGAGACGAGGCGGGCGCGGACCCTCCGGACCCCTCCGCGCTCCAGGTCCTCGGAGCTGCGGTCGAGGCGCGGCGCGGGGAGCCCGAAGGCGGGGGCGGGGGCCGAGAAGGCGAACCGCCGGGGGGCCCACGGGAACGCCGCCTCCCAGGTCGCGCCGAAGGGTGCCACGGCGCGGAGCCCGGCGGGGAGGGCGTCGTGCTCGGGCCGGACGAGCCACCTCGCCCCGCCGGGTCCCTCGTGGTAGGCGATGCTCGCCCGCTCCGGCCGCTCCGCGGTGGCGTGGGGCAGCGCGGCCTGGACCCCGCAGGCGACGAAGGTGAGGCCGAGGAGGGCGAGTGGTGGCGCGAGGCGTGCCCGGCCCGCGAGCCCGGCGGCGAGGGGGGCCGCGAGGACGAGGGCGAGGGAGACGAGGGACGCCGAGAGGATGGACGCGCTCGCGCCGAGCATGGGCGGCAGCAGGATCGCGACCGGGAAGATCGCGAGCCCGGCGGCGAGGCCCGGCACGAGCGTGGCGGCGGCCGGGACGACCTGCGCGGACCGGGACCGGGCCCAGGCGATCCCGCCGATGCCCGCCGCGAGCGCGGGGAGGACCGCGAGGTGGCTCGTCCCGGGGAGGACGAAGGCGAGGACGAGGCCGAGGACGGCGTGGAAGACGGCCGCGCCCGCGAAGAGCCCGCGCGGCCCGGCCCACCTCCCGGCGGCGGCCGCCGCGAGGAGGACGGCGAAGCCCCCCGACGCCCAGCCCGCGAGGGCGAAGGGCTGCGGCCAGGCGACGAAGGGGCGCGGGAGGGCGCCGTGGCGCAGGGCGAGCCAGGCGAGGAGGAGCGGCAGGGCGGCGAGGATCGGCGCCAGGGCGGCCGCGGCGAGCCCCGCGAGGAGGGCGCGCACGGGGCGCTCCGTTCCCCCCAGGAGCGCGGCCGCCGCGAGCGCCACCGCGAGCGCCGCGGCGATCGCGAGGACGATCGGGTGCCGGTAGGAGAGGACGGTGAGGCCGAGGAGATCGAAGAAGACCGCCGTCTCCCGCGCCGGCTCGTCGAGATCCTCCTCCGCGAGCGCGCGCACCAGGGCGACGGCGTTCTCCCCTTGGTGCTGGACCGAGCCGAGGTCGAGGTGGCGGAGGTCGTCGAGCGGGGTGTGGTAGCGGACGACGTCGTGCGCGAAGGCGAGCCTCACCCCCTGCATCCCCCGCTGCTCGAGCACGGTGAGGTCGGTGTCGTTCGGGAGGAGGTCGTAGACCGTCGAGGCGAGGGAGGTCGTCACGGGGTGCGGCATCCGCCGGGCGACCCGGGCGATCCAGGCCGGGTCTCCGCTCGTGTCGAAGAGGATGCTCGGGCCCGAGGTGCCGCGCGCCTCGAGGTTCACGACCGCCCCCACGCGCGAGGCCCACGGGTGCTCGGCGGCGAAGGCGGAGGCGCCGACGAGCCCGGTCTCCTCCGCGTCGGTGACGAGGGCGACGAGGGGCCGGGCGAGCGGCGGTCCGGCCGCGAGGGCGCGCGCCGCCTCCAGGACGATCGCGACGCCGGAGAGGTCGTCGGAGACGCCCGGGCCCGCGCCGACGGAGTCGTGATGGGCGAGGAGGACGACCGCGGCCGGGCCCTCCGGCCCGAGCCGGGCGGTGACGTTCCGCACCGTCGCGCACGTCCCGTAGATCCCGCACGAGAAGGTCACCTGCACCCGGGTCTCGAGGCCGAGCGCGCGGAAGCGAGCGGCGATCTCCTCCACCGTGCGGACGTTCGCCGGCGAACCCACGGGACGCGGATCGCCGTCGCCCGCGAGCGCGCGGACGATCTCCCCGGCGCGCGCAGCGGAGAACTCGGCCGGCGGGGCCCACCCGTCCCTCGGAGCCGGCGGGGCGAGCCGGAGGAGGGTCGCGAGCGCGAGCGCGGAGAGCGCCGCGAGGACCGCGAGGAGGGGACGGGGGGACGCGGGCACGGGAACCGGAGACTACCGCCGGCGAAGGACGGGCCGGAGGGGGAGCGACAAACCGCCGCAGAAAGGAAAGGAGTGTGCGCCCGCTCACTTCGGACTGGCCCCCGCCTGCGGTAGAGGTGGGGGGTGCCGCTCTCCTTCGTCCCCCTCGGGGTCGGCGACGCCTTCTCGGCCCTCCACTACTCCGCCTGCGTGGCGGTGGAGTGCGGCGGCCGGTGGCTGCTCGTGGAGTGCCCTCACCCGATCCGGAAGATCCTGCGGGAGGGGTCCGCCGCCGCCGGCGCCGCGCTCGACGTGGGGACGTTCGAGGCGGTCGCCCTCACCCACCTCCACGGGGATCACTGCTCCGGCCTCGAGGGGTTCGGCTACTTCTCGCACTTCGTCCTCGGCCGGAAGGCGCGCGTGCTCGCCCACCCCCTCGTCCTCGCCCGCCTCTGGGAGGGCCGGCTCGCCGGAGGGATGGAGGAGCTGGCGGAGCCGGGCACCTGGGCGAGGGTCCCGCGGACCCTGGAGGACTTCTTCGAGGTCTCGCCGCTCGACGAGGGGGGCGCCGTCGAGGTGGGGCCCTTCTCGATCGAGTGCCGCCGGACGCGCCACCACGTCCCGACGACGGCGCTCCGGATCCGGGCGGGGGGGCGGACGCTCGCCCTCTCCGCGGACACCGCGTTCGATCCGGGGCTCCTCGCCTGGCTCTTCGAGGCGGACCTGGTCCTCCACGAGACCGGGCCCGGCATCCACACCCCCTACGCCGCGCTCGCCGCGCTCCCGGAGAGCGCCCGGCGCAGGCTCCGCCTCCTCCACTTCCCGGACGAGCTCGACCTCTCCGGCGGCGAGGTGGAGCCGCTCGTGGAGGGGCGGAGGTACGTGGTGGGCTAGGCGGGGACCCCCGGCGGCGCGAGGTGGGCCCAGGGGCGGGCCGCCTCGAGCTGCGACGCGACGCGGAAGAGCGTCGCCTCGTCGCCGAACCGCGCCGCGAGCTGCACGCCGACCGGGAGCCCCGCCGCCGTCCGGTGGAGCGGCACGCTCATCGCGGGCTGCCCGGTCTGGTTGAAGAGCATCGTGTTCCCGGTGGCGTCGAAGGACTTGGCCCCGATCTCGGAGAACATCCGCTCGACGAGCGCGCGGGACCGGAGCCTCGCGACGACGCGCAGGGAGGCCTTCTCGAACGCGGTGGAGGCGAGGGCGCCGAGGGGCGGGGCGGGGAGGGAGGTCGTCGAGCAGAGGAAGAGGTCGTGCGCCCCGAAGAAGGCGGCCACGGCGCGCCCGGCGCGGTGGATCTCGAGCTCCGCGAGGGCGAGATCCTCCGCGGAGAGGATCCTCCCGCCCGCGAGGAGCGCCCAGGTCTCGGGCTCGAGGTTCCCGGGGCCGGGGCGGAGCCCGGCGTGCGCCGCGAGGTCCCGGACCTCCGCCGCCACGCCGGCCGCGACGACGACGAGGTAGGCCCGGACGAGCGCGTCCCGGGAGAAGCTGGGGCGCGCCTCCACGACCTCGTGGCCGAGGTCCGCGAGGAGGCGGGCGGCGGACTCCACCGCCCCGGTGCACTCGGGCGCCGTGCCGCGGCCGAAGAGCGACTCCTTCGTGAACGCGACCCGGAGCCGGCCGGGCGGGGTGCCGCACTCCTCGAGGAAGGGGCGCGCCGGCGGAGGCGCGGCGTAGGGGTCTCCCGGGACCGGCCCGGCGATGGCGTCGAGGAGGGCGGCGGAGTCCCGGACGCTCCGGGAGACGACGCCGTGCGTGTCGAGGCCGGACCAGGACTCGCCGAGGAAGGGCGCATGGGAGACGCGGCCTCGCGTCGGCTTCAGGCCGAAGACTCCGCAGGCCGAGGCGGGGATGCGGATGGAGCCGCCGCCGTCGCTCGCGTGGGCGGCGGGGACGATCCGCGCCGCGACCGCCGCCGCGGCACCCCCGGAGGAGCCGCCGGAGGAGCGGGACGGGTCCCAGGGGTTCCGCGTCGGGCCGCGGAGGGCCGGTTCGGTCGTCCCCATGATCCCGAGCTCGGGCGTGTTCGTCCGGCCGAAGAGGACGAGCCCGGCGGCGAGGAACCGGCGCACGACCTCGGAGTCCTCGCCGGGGACGTAGCCCTCGAGGAGGCGGGAGGAGCTCGTGAGCGGGTGCCCCTTCCAGGCGGCGAGGTGATCCTTGAGGAGGAAGGGGACGCCGGAGAGCGGCCCCTCGGGGAGCGGGCCGCGGGCGCGGGCGCGCGCCTCCTCGTCGTGGCGGGCCACGAGGGCGTGGAGGCGAGGGTCGCGGGCGTCGGCCCGCTCGATCGCGGCCTCCAGCAGCTCTCCCGCCGTCGTCTCGCCCCGGCGCACGAGTTCCGCGAGCGCCATCGCGTCGAGCCGGTCGACCTCCGGCATTCGCATCGGTTCCCCCCGGGCGGCTACTGCTTCAGCTGCGTGCGGTGCGCGGCCTCCTCGTCGAAGCCGTGCGCGAGGACGAAGTGGTAGACGGGGAAGGGCTCCTCCCCGCCGCCGGCGACGATCTCGAAGAGGGTCTGGCCGTCCTCGCCGTCGGGGTCGGGCCTCGCCTGGACGAAGAGGACGTCGCGCGCCTCGATCGCGATCTCGCCGAGGAGCTGCTTGCCCCGCAGGAGCTGGACCGCCGGCACCCGGTCCTCGTCCTCGTCGAGGTGCCAGTGGAGGTCGTCGGCGTCGTAGAGGAACGCGTCGGGCGTCCCCGCGCGGAGGATGCAGTTCGCGTGGCGCTCGAGCCAGCGCCAGAAGCGGTCGAAGGCGACCGTGGTGCCGGTCTCGACGGTGACGGCCATCCGCGGACTATACCCCGCCGCCCCGGCGGGTGCTCCGGCCGGGGCGCTTCCCTCGGGGGGCGCCCCCGGGCCGAGCGGGGGGCCACCGCGGGGGCTCGGGCTTACGGGCGCAGCCACGGTTGGGTCCGCCCGTCGCGAGGCGGGAGCGCGGCCTGAGACAATGCCGGGCGCGCCCTGCGGTGCGCCGGAGGTGTCCCATGAAGTGTCTGGACCTCATGAAGACCGAGGTGGAGACGTTCCGGGAGAGCGATCGGGTCCTCGACATCGCGCGCCGCATGCGCGACGTGAACATCGGGTTCGCCCCCATCTGCGACGCGGAAGGCCATCCCCGCGGGACGATCACGGACCGGGACATCGCCGTCCGCTGCTGCGCCGAGGATCTGCGCCCGAGCGAGACGAGGGCCGGCCAGATCATGACCCGCGAGGTCGTGACCTGCCGCGAGACGGACGGCCTCGAGTGGGCGGAGGAGCTCATGTCCCGCCACCACAAGTCGCGGATGATGGTGGTGGACGAGGAGGGGCGGCTCACCGGCGTGATCAGCCTCTCCGACGTCGCCGAAGCGGAGGACGACGCCCGCGCGGCCGCCACGATGCGCCACGTGGCGGAGCGGGAGGCGCGGCCGTAGGGGGTCTAGCCGCCCGCCGGCGCGGGCGCGCGCTCGACGAGCGTCGACACCTCCCGGACCTCCCCGCCGCGGAGGTAGAGGCGCGGGACGCGGGCGGTGAGGCCGGCGAGGACGTCCCAGGAGATCGTGCCGGCGAGCGCCGCGAGCTCGTCCGCGTCCACGCGCTCCTCGCCGTCGCGGCCGAGGAGCGTCGCGACGTCACCGGGCGCGACGCCGGGGACGGCCGTGACGTCGGCCATGCACATGTCCATCGCGACGCGCCCGACGACGGGCGCCCTGCGCCCGGCGACGACGACGTGGGCGCGGTTGCCGAACGATCGCCGGTACCCGTCCGCGTAGCCGGCCATCACGAGGGCGACCCGGCTCGTGCGGGAGGCCGCCCAGGTGCGGCCGTAGCCGACCGTCGCGCCGCGCTCCACCTCGAGCACGCGGGCGATGGTGGCGCGGAGGGAGAGGACCGGCCGGAGGTCGGACTCCGTCCCGCACCGGGGCGCGGGGCGGTAGCCGTACATCGAGAGCCCCGTGCGGACGGCGTCGAGCGCCATCTCCCGGTCGAGGAGCACGCTCGCGGAGGCGGAGCAGTGGCGCTCCTTCACGAAGGGGAGCCGGGCGGAGACCTCGCGCAGCACGTCGAACTGGCTGCGGGTGAAGCGCTGGTCGCCCTCCTCGGCGGCGGCGAAATGGGTGAAGAGCCCCTCGACCTCCACGCCGGGCGTTCCCCGGGCCCGCTCTGCGAGGTCCACGAGCGCTCGGGGCGGGAGCCCGTGGCGGTTCAGGCCCGACTCGAGCTCGAGGTGGATGGGGACGGTCCACCCCGCGCCCGGGGCGGCGGCGGAGAGGGCCTCCACGAGGTCCCAGGAGCCGACGGTCGGGCGCAGCCGGAGCGCGACGACGCGCCCGGCGTCGGACGGCGGGGTGTAGCCGACGACGAGGAGCGGCGCGTCGATCCCCGCGCGCCGGAGCTCCTCCGCCTCGTCCACGCAGACGACCGCGAGCCCCGCGGCGCCCGCCTCGAGGGCGGCCTTCCCGCAGGCGACCGCCCCGTGCCCGTACGCGTTCGCCTTCACGACCGCCCAGACCCGCGCCGGGGCGGCGCGCTCCCGGAGGAGCCGGACGTTGTGGGCGAGGGCGTCGAGGTCGACCTCGGCCCAGACCGGACGGCCCGGCCAGCGGGACGGGGGAAAGGACATGGCGGGCATCTTACCGCGCACCCGCCCGGGGGCGATTTCGGGGCGGGTCCTACGGATACGCGTACGGCGCCTGGATCCCCATCGGGATCCCGAGGGCCCAGTAGCCGAGCAGGAAGACCGTCCAGGCGACGAGGAAGGCGATCGAGTACGGGAGCATCATCGAGACGAGCGTGCCGATGCCGGTGCTCTTCACGTAGCGCTGGGCGAAGACGACGACGAGCGGGAAGTACGGCATGAGCGGCGTGATGATGTTCGTCGTGGAGTCGCCCACCCGGTAGGCGGCCTGGGTGAGTTCGGGGGAGAGGCCGAGCTGCATGAGCATCGGGACGAAGATGGGGGCGAGGAGCGCCCACTTCGCCGAGGCCGACCCGATGAGCAGGTTCACCGTCGCGGAGAGCAGGATGATCCCGAGGATCGTGACCTGGCCAGGGAAGCCGAGGGCCTTCAGCGCCGCCGCGCCCTTCAGGGCGAGGAGGGCGCCGAGGTTCGACTGCCCGAAGGCGGCGATGAAGAGGGACGCGAAGAAGGCGAGCACGATGTAGTAGCCCATCGTGGACATCGACTTGCTCATCCCCTTGATGATGTCCCGGTGGCTCTTCACCGTCCCGGCGACGTAGCCGTAGACGACGCCGGGGAGGAGGAAGACGAGGAAGATGAACGGGACGATCGCCTGCATGAGCGGCGCGGCGGAGGCGGTGAGCGATCCGTCCGGCGCCCGGAGGGCGGAGCCGGAGGGGGCGGAGGCGGCGAAGAGCAGGGCGAGGCCGGCGACGATCGAGACGAGCCCCCAGCGGAGCCCGCGCCGCTCGTTCGGCGCGAGGGCGCCCATCTCCGGGACGTCGCTCGTGTCGCCGTCCACGGGCGTGCCGCGGAGGTGCGGCTCGACCACCTTGTCGGTGAGGTACCAGCCGATGAGGACGATGAGCACCGTCGAGGCGGCGGTGAAGTACCAGTTGCAGAGCGGGTTCACGCCCCGGGCGGGGTCGAGGATCTGGGCCGCGGACTGGGTGAGCCCCTGGAGCAGGGGATCGAGGCTCGAGGGGAAGGGGTTCGCGCTGAAGCCGCCCGAGACCCCGGCGAAGGCGGCGGCGATGCCCGCGAGCGGGTGGCGGCCGGCGGCGTGGAAGATCACGCCGCCGAGGGGGATGACGAGGACGTAGCCGGCGTCGGCCGCGGTGTGGCTCAGGATCCCGACGAAGATGAGGACGGGGGTGAGGAGCCGCTTCGAGGTGAAGGCGAGCATCCCCTTCAGCGAGGCGTTGATGAAGCCGCTGTGCTCGGCCACGCCGACGCCTAGGAGCGCCACGAGCACGACCCCGAGCGGGTGGAAGCTCGTGAACGTCTTCACCATGTTCGACAGGAATCCGGCGATCGACGCCCCGGTGAGCTGGTTCTTCACCTGGATGGCCTTCCCGCTGCGCGGGTCGATCTCGGCGAACTCCACGGGGGCGAGGAGCGCGGAGAGGACCCAGACGGCGAGGAGGAGGATGACGAAGAGCGCGGCCGGGTCCGGGAGCCTGTTGCCGATCCGCTCGACCCAGGCGAGCGCGCGATCGATCCAGGTGGGCTGCGAGGGCTGCGTGCCCGGGTCCGGGCGTTCCGTCGTCATGGGCTGCCTCCGCGGGGGGACGACTCGGGCCGGCGCAGTCTAACCGAAGAACCCCGCGAGAAGGTGGGGCACCCGGGTGGGTGAAGCCCCGGCGAGGAACCCGAGCAAGCCGGCGCGATGTCGGCTAGGTTGCCTGCGCCCGGCCGGCCGCGATGCGCCGGCCCGACACCTCTCGCTCCCGGGGCCGAACCCCGCGGAGCCACGAAGGAGACACTCATGTACCACGCAGCCGCCGGCCTCTGCCTGGCCCTCGCCGCGGGAGCCTCCGGGTCGCCTGGCGCGGCGCCGGCGAACCCGCTCCTCGCCCCCTGGGCGGGCCCCCACGGGGGCGTCCCGCCCTTCGCCGCGGCCAAGGTGGAGCAGTTCGCGCCCGCCCTCCAGGCGGCGATGGACGAGCAGCTCGCGGCGATCGACCGGATCGCGGACGATCCGGCGCCGCCCACCTTCGAGAACACCCTCGCCGCCCTCGAGCGATCGGACCGGACGCTCGACCGCGTGATGACCGTCTTCGGGGTCTTCGCCTCGACGATGAGCACGCCCGAGTTCCAGGCGGTCGAGCGGGAGATGGCGCCGAAGCTCGCCGCGTTCCGCGACAGGATCACGCAGAACGAGAAGCTCTTCGCGAGGATCGAGGCGGTCTACGAGGCGCGCGAGAAGTCGGGGCTCGATCCGGAGCAGCAGCGGCTCGCCTGGCTCTTCCGCACGAGGCTCGTGCGCGCGGGGGCGAAGCTCGATCCGGAGGCGAAGAAGCGGGTCGCGGCGATCAACGAGCGGCTCGCGACCCTCTACACGGGCTTCATGCAGAACGTCCTCGCCGAGGAGCAGGGACAGCTCGTCGTCCTCGAGACGGAGGCCGACCTCGAGGGGCTGCCGCCCTCGGTGCGCGCGGCGGCGGCCGCGGCCGCGGCGGCGCGGAAGCAGGAGGGGAAGGGGGTCGTCCTGAACACGCGGTCGAGCGTGGAGCCGTTCCTCGCCTACTCCGCGCGCCGGGACCTGCGCGAGAAGGTCTGGCGGATGTTCGTCGGCCGCGGCGACGGCGGCGGCGAGCGGGACAACAAGGCGGCGATCGCCGAGATCCTGAAGCTCCGGGCGGAGCGGGCGAAGCTCCTCGGCTACCCCACCCACGCGCACTGGCGGGTGGAGGACTCCATGGCGAAGACGCCCGAGCGGGCGATGGCGCTCATGGAGGCGGTCTGGCCGGCGGCGGTGGCGCGCGTCCGCGAGGAGGTGGCCGACATGCAGGCCGTCGCCGATGCGGAGGGGACGAAGACGACGATCGAGCCCTGGGACTACCGCCACTACGCGGAGAAGGTCCGCAAGGCGAAGTACGACCTCGACGAGAACGAGGTGAAGCCCTACCTCCAGCTCGAGAAGCTGCGCGAGGGGATGTTCTGGGTGGCCTCCCGGCTCTTCGACCTCCACTTCCGGCCGGCGAAGGGGATCCCGGTCCAGCACCCGGACGTGCGCGTCTGGGAGGTGCGCGACGGGAAGGGGAAGCACGTCGGGCTCTGGTACTTCGACCCGTACGCGCGGGAGGGGAAGCGGTCGGGGGCCTGGATGAGCGCCTACCGGAGCCAGGAGCGGTTCGACGGCGAGATCACGACGATCGTCTCGAACAACTCCAACTTCGTGAAGGGGAAGGCGGGGGAGCCGGTCCTCGTGAGCTGGACCGACGCGGAGACGCTCTTCCACGAGTTCGGCCACGCCCTCCACGGCCTCTGCTCCGACGTGAACTACCCGTCGCTCTCGGGCACCTCGGTGGCCCGCGACTACGTGGAGTTCCCCTCGCAGATCCTCGAGCGATGGCTCTCGACCCCCGAGGTGCTCTCGCGGTTCGCCCGCCACCCGAAGACGGGGAAGCGGATCCCGGAGGCGCTCGTCCGGAAGATCGAGAAGGCGGGGACCTTCAACCAGGGCTTCCAGACGGTGGAGTACCTCGCCGCCGCCCTCGTGGACATGAAGGCCCACCTCGTGGAGGGAGACGTGGACGCGGCCGCCTTCGAGCGGGAGACCCTCGCGGCGATCGGCATGCCGCGCGAGATCGTGATGCGCCACCGGATGCCCCACTTCGCCCACGTCTTCGCCGGCGACGGTTACTCCGCCGGCTACTACAGCTACCTGTGGGCCGACACGCTCTCCGCGGACGCCTTCGAGGCGTTCGGCGAGGGCAAGGGCCCCTACGACGCGGCGGTCGCCCGGCGGCTCGAGGAGCACGTCTTCTCCGCGGGGAACACCGTGGATCCGGCGGACGCCTACCGCGCCTTCCGCGGCAAGGAGGCCGGGATCGGGGCGCTCATGCGCCAGCGGGGCTTCCCGGTGCCGGAGACCTCCGGCGCGGGGCAGCGCTGAACGCCCGAGCGCGATTCGGGAACACCCCGGGCGTCAGGCCTCAGGGAGCGCATCTCTGCCGCCGTTCCCGAGGCCTGAGGTCCGAGGCCCGAAGGCCAGGGGCCGATCGGAGATCGCGAGCGGCCGTTCGGAGGTCACCCCGCGTAGTGGCGCGCGAGGTGGAGCCGGAGGGCGTCCTCCAGCTCCGCCTCGCGGTCGGCCCGGTAGACCATCGACGAGCCGAGCTCCGCCGCGAGGATCGCCGAGCGGTACTTCTGGGGCAGCCTCGTCACCCGCTTGCGGAAGGCGGGCTCCCGGACCATCGCGGGCAGGTGGGCGAGGAGCGCGCTCCGGAAGGGCTCCTTCGTGCCGAGCTCCGGGTGCGTCTGGAAGTAGCGGAAGAGCCGGGCGTAGTTCTCGTTGATCTCGCCGCTCAGGGCGTCGGAGATCCGGGTGCAGGGGAGCCCGCTCTCGCGCCGGCGCGCGAGGATGAGGTTCGCCTCGTCGCTCGCCCGCCGCTCCAGGATCTCGAGGACCCCCTTCACGTACCGCTTCTTGTGGCGGAGGAACTCCTCCTCGCTGAAGAGGAGGTTCGCGATGATCTCGTAGGACGACGAGATCACCCCGCACTTGTTCGCCGAGGCGTCCCGCATCACGACGACGCCGCGCTGCTGGAGTTGGTCGCGGGCCTCGGGGGTGAGGAAGGAGTTCGCTCCCTCGACGATGGCGCGCGCCGAGGGGCGCCCGTCCTCCAGGAGGAACCGCTTCCAGTTCTCCCGGTCGATCGTCTCGGGGCGCCCGCCCCCGGGGATGAAGAGGTCGGCCTCCACCGAGAAGACGAGCGACCCGAACTCGCGGGAGAAGTCGTCGCGTGAGAGCCACTCCTCGGTGACCCCCTTCCCGGTCCGCCCGACCTTCCGGTGGAGCTCGCGCAGCCCCTCCTTCCTCGTCCCCGTCCGGTAGAGGAGGAAGGCGCCGGGGTGGAGCGCCTTCGGGTCGAAGGCGTGCAGGTCCTCGCGCAGGAGGATGCGGCGGAGCTCGTCGTGGCTCGCCCCCTCCGGATCGTGGAGGGCCGCCGTGCCGTCGAGGATGAGCCGGAAGCGGACCTCCGGCCACCGCTTCAGCATGAGCCGGAGGGCGTTGCCGGCCACGTCGCCGTTCGGGCCCCCGGTGAGCTTCACGGAGAAGTCGCCCCGCCGGACGTCGAAGCCGAGCTCCCGCATCGTGATCTCGGCGAACTTCACGACGCCGGTGGAGGTGACCCCGTACTCCTTGTGGTTGATCCCCACCCGCTTGCTCGACATCACGCCGATGCCGAGGAGGTAGCCGCGCCGCTTCGAGAGCTCGGCGATCTCCTCGATCATCCGGTCGTGCATGTTCTCGTCGGGGCCGAGCTCGATCGCCTCGTCCTCGCGGTAGTAGTCGACCACGGCCGGATGGGCGGCGACGCCGCCCTTCGTGACGAAGACGTCGAGGAAGGCGTTCGCGACGCCGCGCTGGAGCTTGTAGAGCCGGAGCGTCTCCTGGTCGCGCTCCACGGACTCCAGCATGGAGGCGTCCATGAGCATCACCAGCTTCGAGCCGCCCTCGTAGATGTCCTTGTTCTTGAAGTGCTGCGTGTGGGCGAGGACGAAGTTCTCGCGAAAGAGCGTCGCCGCGTTCGTGAGGAAGTCGTCGTCGGTCCGGCAGATCACCGTGCGCCACCCGCCGCGCGCGATGTCCGAGAAGCCGACGTGGTAGCCGAAGCCGTGCCGGGTGAAGAAGAAGGTGACCCGGAACGGCGTGGACGGCGGGAGATCGGCGGTGAAGTCGTGGCCGAGCTCCGCGAGGTAGGCGGGGTCGAGCCGGAAGGCGAAGGCCTGCTTCTCCTTCACGAAGAAGTTGGTCTTCAGGGTGTGCCGGATGAAGGCGAGGCAGCAGCGGAAGACGTCCCGCCGGAGCGCGTCGAGGTGCCGGTGGCCCGTGTCGTAGTCGTCCACGGCCTTCCGGGCCTCCGCGTGGAGCCGCGCGAAGGCCTTCTCGCGGTCGGCGAGGCCGGGGTCGAAGCGGGTCCGGAAGAGCTGGACGAGCCGGGCGGCCATCTGGGGGTTCGCCTGGAAGGCGTTCGCCACCTCCTCCCAGTCGAAGCGGTCCGGCCGGGCGTGGGCGAGGTTCGTGTGGCAGAAGGCGACGAAGGCCCGGACGAGGGAGGCGTCCTCGCCGCTCATCGCCCGGGTCGCCGCGACGAGCTCGCGGTACTCGGGGGAGCTCGCCGCGAGGATCTGGGTGTTGAAGAGCTCGCGCTGGAGCTGGGCGAAGAGGGGGGACCGGGCGTCGAGCGTCCCGCCGCCGCGCGGCCGGACGTAGAACATGCAGAGCGCCCAGGGCTGGACGCCGGTGGAGACGTCGAGCACGTAGGCGCGCGCCACGCCGAGCTCGAGCCGGTTCAGGACCTCCATGAGCTGCGTGAGGAAGCCGCGGTGCGGCGGCGTGGCGACGGCGAACGAGACGCGCGTCTCCCGGCTGCCGTCCTGCACGGGCGAGACGTCGAGGTAGAGGCCGCCCTCCCGGTCGCCGCGCTGGAGGAGGCGCAGGGTCTGGGCGACGCGGCGGGGCGGCGAGACCCGGACGTAGCTCGGGTTGTTGAGCCAGAGGATCGCGAGGAGCGCGTCGAGCTCCTTCATGTCGAAGTCGCGATGGTCCTCCCGCATCGCCGCGGCGACCTCCCTGCGGAGCTCCGGCGGGACGGAGACGCCGGCCCGGAGCCCCTCGGCGATCTCCGCGTCGGTCTTGCAGTCGAACTCGAGCCGCTGGATCTCGAGGGAGTGCTCGAGCCCCGGGATGGCGGAGCTCGAGTGGGCGAACATCGCGTAGGAGATGGGCGGGAGGCGTCCGGCGCGGAGGGCGAGCGCCTCGTAGATGGAGCCCGGGACGTTCCGGTTCGCCGTGATGATCGCGCGGGGGCGGTCGGCGAGGATGATCCGGTCGTTCACGCCGAGCGTGCCGAGCTCGCGCTCGAGGATCGCCATCGCGTCCGGCTCGTCCCGCATCGCGTCGAAGAAGTAGGACGCCATCGAGGCGTGGAGCCAGGCGCGGTTCGCGGCGGGGTCGAAGGCCGGGGAGGAGACGCGGTCGTCGGACATGGAGTCTTCCCGTGGAGTGGCGCGGCCCGGGCGGACCGGCGGGGGAACTATCCTCCAGTTCCAGGGTCCCCGCAAAAGGAAGCGCCGTGGAGGTGACGAGGCGGCGATGTGTGCGGCGGGCCGCCCCGTGCGCACCCCGGGCGGGGCGGACCGGCTCGCGCCCTCACCTCCGCGGCCCACGACGGCGACCTCGACTTCGGCCCGGACAACCCCGCCCAGGGCTTCGACTTCAGGAACGACGGCAGCGGCTCGGTCCCGCGTAGGGCCTGGTAGGGCGTCCGCGTCGGGCTTTACCTGGCCGGCCGATCGCGTACCTTGCGGCGGGATCCGCACGACCGCGACGGGCCACCGACCGCAGGCCGCCGCCAGGGAAGCGCGAGGAGGAGGGAAGGGATGCCGAGCTTCGACGTGGTCTCCGAGCTGAACCTGATGGAGGTCGAGAACGCCTTCCACCAGGCGCGCAAGGAGATCGGGCAGCGGTTCGACTTCAAGGGGACGCAGACCGACCTCGAGCGGGACGAGGAGGGGAACGTCGTGGTGAAGGCGGGCTCGGAGGGTCGCGCCGAGGCGGCGCTCCAGGTGCTCCTGGAGAAGCTCGCGAAGCGCGGCGTGCCGCTCGAGGGGCTCGACCCGCAGAAGGTGGAGCCGGCCGCGGGCGCGACCGTGCGCCAGCTCGTGAAGCTGAAGAAGGGGCTGAAGACGGAGGACGCGAAGCGGCTCGTCGCGCTCGTGAAGGAGACGGGGCTCAAGGTGCAGGCGGCCATCCAGGGCGAGACGGTCCGGGTGACCGCGAAGAAGAGGGACGACCTGCAGGCCTGCATGCAGCGGTTCCGCGCGGCCGGCCTCGGGATCCCGCTCCAGTTCCAGAACTTCCGGGAGTGACGGCGGCGCCTCGTCGCATCGCCCTGCTCACCCCCGCGGCCCGGTCCAGGGCTTCCCGCAGAGGAACCAGGCGAGCCCGTCGGGCGCGCGGCCGGTGACCCCGAGCCAGCCCTCGTGGATGCCGCGGAGGTGGTGGAAGGCTCGGACCCCGGGGGCGGCCCCAGCCGTGCTTCGACGTGACGAGCGACGGCCGGGCATCGCCGTCCGCCATGCCGCCTCCCCCCGGTGCTAGCCTTGGCCCTCCGGAGCCGGACGGCACCCCGGAAGGAGGCCGGTCATGAAGGCGGGACTCGTCGGCTACGCGCAGTCCGGGAAGACGACGCTCTTCCAGGCGCTCACCGGCCTCCAGCGCGGCGGCGGCGGCCGGGGCGTGAACCTCGGCGCGATCAAGGTGCCCGACCCGCGGGTGGACCGGCTCTCCGGGATGTACCGGCCCAAGAAGACGACCTACGCCGAGGTCCGGTTCGTGGACGTCCCCGGCCCCGCCGGGAAGGGCTCGGGGCTCGACGCGGAGGCGCTCCGGGCCCTCTCGGAGGCGGACGCCTTCTGCCTCGTCGTCCGCGGGTTCGAGGCGGCGGACGGGACCCCGGCGGACCCCGTGCGCGAGCTCGGCGACTTCGACGCGGAGCTCGTCCTCCACGACCTCGCCATCGTCGAGCGGCGGCTCGACCGGCTCCGGAAGGAGCAGAAGAAGGGGACCGGCGAGTTCCACGAGCTCGAGCGGCTCCACGGCCCGCTCGAGGAGGGGAAGGCGCTCCGGTCGATGAAGTGGAGCGAGGCGGAGGAGAAGGAGCTCGCCCACTTCGCCTTCCTCTCTCGCCGGCCGATGCTCGTCGTCCTGAACGCGCCCGAGGACGGGGCGGCGAGCCCGGCGCCGGAGGCGCTCCTCGCGGCCGCGCGGGAGCGGGGCGCGGAGGCGATCTCCCTCTCCGCCAAGGTGGAGGCGGAGATCGCCGAGCTCGAGCCCGCCGAGCAGAGCGAGTTCCTCTCGTCCCTCGGCCTCTCCGAGCCGGCCCGGGCCCGCTTCCTCCGGGCGGCCTACCACCTCCTCGACCTCGTCTCCTTCTTCACCGTGGGGGAGGACGAGGTGCGCGCCTGGCCCATCCACCGCGGCGACCGGGCGCCGCGGGCGGCGGGGAAGATCCACTCCGACCTCGAGAAGAACTTCATCCGGGCTGAGGTGACCCGCTACGAGGACCTCGTCGCCCTCGGCAGCGAGGCGAAGGCGCGGCAGGAGGGGAAGCTCAGGCTCGAGGGGAAGGAGTACGTCGTCCACGACGGCGACGTCCTCAGCATCCGGCACTCGGGATAGCGCCGTCACCGGCAGCCGAGCCGGGCCGCCTCCCCGCCCGCCCAGCGCGACGCCCAGGGGTTG
>JBBIPT010000068.1:0-16328 GCA_037442705.1 Anaeromyxobacter sp. | reverse complement strand
GGGGAGCGGCTCGCCGCGCTCGTCGGGCCGGACGGCCGCGAGCGCCGCCTGGAGGAGCTCGAGCGGGCGGGGCTCCGCGAGGAGGGACGGGGCGTCTGGCGGTTCGCGCCCGCCGAGCCGGGGCTCTGGCAGGTGAAGGTCCGGACCGGAGGGGCGGAGCGGCTCGAGCCGCGCCTCGCCTTCGCCGCGACCCTCGACCCGCGCGAGTCGGACACGCGCCGGCTCGACCCCTCCGAGCTCTCCGCCTGGCTCGGCGGGGCGTCCAGGGTCACCGTGGAGGGCGGGGAGCCGGGCGCCGGCAAGGGGAAGGAGATCCCGCTCTGGTCCATCCTCCTCCTCGCCGCGGTCGCGGCCTTCGTGCTCGAGGGGATCCTCCTCTCGTGACTTGAATCCGTACGGAATGCAGACCATATTCGAGACATGAAGCCGCTGCGCGTGTCGGAGGACGTCGTCCCGGTCGGGGAGTTCCGCGCGAAGACGAAGCAATGGCTCGCCCGCGCGGAGAAGACCGGGCAGCCCGTCGTCATCACCCAGAACGGCCGCCCCGCCGCGGTCCTCGTCTCTCCCGCCGAGTTCGATCGCCTCACGTACGTCGAGCGGTTCACCGCCTCCGTCGAGGCCGGGCTCGCGGACGCGGAGGCCGGCAGGGTCTTCGATCCCGGGGAGGTCCGCCGCCACCTCGCGGGCCGGCGCCGCCAGCGGACCCGGCGGTGAGGGTCGAGTTCACGGCCGAGGCCCGCGCTCGACTCGTCGAGATCGAGGAGCACGTCGCACAGGACGATCCCGCCGCCGCCGAGCGGCTCGTCGAGCGGCTCCTCCGCGCCGGAGCCTCCCTCGCACGATTCCCCAACCGCGGCCGGGCCGTGCCGGAGCGCCCGGCGGGCGGGCTGCGCGAGCTCATCGTGGGGAACTACAGGGTCGTGTACCGCGTGAGCGCCGGGCGCGTTCAGGTCCTCACGATCTTCGAGGGACACAGGCTCTTCCCGGAGGAGATACCGTGACCCTCGACCGCGAGATCGCCGGCCTCTTCTGCGTGGGCTTCCACGGCAAGGGGCCGTCCGCGGAGGTCCGCGAGCTCCTGCGCCGCGGCGTCCACGGAGCGGTCCTCTTCGCCCGGAACGTGGAGGACGCGGAGCAGGTCGCCGCGCTCGTCGCGGAGCTGAAGCGAGAGGCGGGCCGGCCGCTCCTCGTCTCGGTGGACCAGGAGGGCGGACGCGTCGCCCGGCTCCGCGCGGCCCAGGGCTTCACCGAGCTCCCGCCGATGCGGGCCCTCGGCGAGACGGGGGACGCGGAGCTCGCCCGGGCGGTCGGCGCGCTCCTCGGGGCCGAGCTCCGGGCGGTCGGGATCGACCAGGACTACGCCCCGGTCGTGGACGTGGACACGAACCCGGCCAACCCGGTGATCGGCGACCGCTCCCTCTCCCGCGACCCGGAGACCGTGGGCCGGCTCGGCGCCGCCCTGGCCGAGGGGCTCCAGTCCGCGGGCGTCGCCGCCTGCGCGAAGCACTTCCCCGGCCACGGCGACACGAGCCAGGACTCCCACCACGACCTGCCGCGGCTCCCCCACGGCCTCGAGCGGCTCCTCCGGGTGGAGCTCGCGCCGTTCCGCGCCCTCGCCCGCGCGGGCGTCGCCTCGGTGATGACGGCCCACGTCGTCTTCGAGGCGCTCGACCCGCGCCGCCCCGCCACCCTCTCGCCCGCGGTGATGCGCCTCCTCCGGGAGCAGGCCGGGTTCGACGGGTGCGCGATCTCCGACGACCTCGAGATGAAGGCGGTCGCGGCCCACTTCCCGCTCGAGGAGGCGGCGCCGGGCGCGGTGCTCGCCGGCGTGGACGCCCTCCTCGTCTGCCACGGCGCGGAGGTCCAGCACCGGGCGATCGACCTCGTCCGGAAGGCGGTGGAGGACGGGAGGATCCCGCGCGAGCGGATCGCCGAGGCGCGAGGGCGGATCGCACGGCTCCTCCGGTTCGCGGGGCCGCCCCCCGACCCGCGCGCCGCGAAGGCCCGGCTCCGGACCGGCGCGCACCTCGCCCTCGCGGCCCGGGTTCCCCCGCTCGCGACGGGGAGGGATCCGACGGCGTGACACCGTGCCCCCCCGTTCGCCCTTCGACAGGCTCACGGCGAACGGAGGCATCGAGACCTCCGCGGGCGAGGGCTCGCGGGGGGTACCCTCGCGCGTGGACGGGGGCAGGGCGAACGGAGGCATCGAGACCTCCGCGGGCGAGGGCTCGCGGGGATACCCTCGGGCGTGGACGGGGGCAGGGCGAACGGAGGCATTCCATCCGTTCGTGGTTCCCCCGAGCCTGTCGAGGGGTCACCAGAACGGACTTGCTCGTACACGAGCGGCCCGGCACGCAGCCGTTCGCCCTGAGCCTGTCGAAGGGCGAGCGCCGCGAGGACGGCTGCCCGCGGGGCGAGCTACCCCCGGTCGAGGATCTTCAGCGCGAGCATCCCGTAGAGGAAGCCGTAGACGGCGTGCTCCGGGCGCTGCGCGAGGTGGATCACCTCGGCGACGGTCCGGGTCCCGTCGATCCTCGGGAGGATCTCCGCCTCCCACCGCTCGAGCTCCACCTCGTGGAGCCCGTAGGCGGGCTGCTGGGAGGGGACGAGCCGATCCTCCGGCGAGAGGAGCCGGTAGAGCCGCTCCGGCTTGTAGAGCTTCTTCACGCCGCGGGCGATGAGGTTCGCCGGGTGGAGGTCGATCTTGATCGCCTCCTTCGCGGCCCGGTCGGTGAAGTGGAGCCGGTACTCCCCCTCCTCCCAGCCGAAGACGGAGTAGACGATCGCCTTCACCTGCTGGGCGACGTAGTAGAGCTTCTCCGTGTCCTTGAGGAGCCCCATCTCCACGAGGACGTCTCCCGTGCGCCGGCCGGTCTTGTCCGCCGCGGCCTGGCAGAGCTCGAGCTGCGCGAGGCTGATCTTCCCCACCCGCACGAGGAAGGGGCCGAACCGGTCGGTGACGAGGTTCGAGATCGCGAAGCAGGGGCGCCCGCTCTCGAAGTAGAGCGTCTTCTTCACCTTCCCCTTCTGGAGGGTGAGCTCGCCCGTCTGCTGGGCGAGGTAGAAGGCGGTGATGAGCTCGGGGAGGTTGTCCGCGAGCCGCCCCTGGCTCTGGGAGAGGTCGTGGGGCCTCGCGCTCTCGCGGACCTCGGAGGCCCGGGGGGGCGGCGAGGGCGGCTTGGGGGGAGGCCTCGCCGGCGCGCTCACCGGGCCGGCGCGCACCGTGTCGCCCTTGAGGACGGCGGAGACCTTCCCGTCCTCGGTGAGGACGACGCGGCCGGTGAGGTCCATCGCCTCCACCGGCTCGTCCGCCTCGACCGCGACCTCCACGTCGAAGTCGGAGAGGGGGGGAGGAGAGGGCGAGGAGGCCGGGCGGGCGGGGGCGGTCCCGGACCCCGGGAGGAGCCCACGGAGCGCGTCCACGAGCTTGCGGGCCTCGAACGGCTTCTCGAAGTAGCCGGCCGCCCCGTGCTGGGCCCGGGCGTCGGCCGAGGCCCGTCCCCCCTTGAACACCCCCGTCATGAAGACGAACGGGATCTTGGCGTTCCGGAGGGCCTGGGCGACGTCGTAGCCCATCATGTCGGGGAGGAGGACGTCGACCACCGCGGCCTGGGGCTTCTCCGAGGCGATCTTGTCCACGGCCGCCTTGCCCCGGCTCACGAGGACGGGGGTCCAGCCCTCCGTCTCCATGAGCCTGGCGAGGAGGTTCAGGAGCTCCTGGTTGTCGTCGACGAGGAGGATCTTGGGTGCCACGCCCGGGCACGATACCGGCGGGGGCGCGGGCGATCAACGGGAGGCGGCTGCCCGGAGGGGCGCCACGGACGCCGCGATTGACAACCCCCCTCCAGCGGGCTACCACCCGCTTCGCGTGAACCCGTCACGCTCAGCGACCTACCCAGTCCGACCGCGCGCCGCCTTCACGGCCGCCCGGAGGAATCCCATGAAGACGCTCCTGAAGCTCGCAGCGCTCGCGCTCGCCCTCGTCGCTCTCCGCGCGGAGGCGCGGACGTTCGAGGAGATCAAGAAGGACGGGAAGATCATCGTCGCCACGGAGGGCGCCTTCCCTCCGTTCAACTTCTTCAACGGGCCGAAGCTCACGGGCTTCGAGGTGGACCTCGCCGAGGCCCTCGCGAAGCGGATGGGCGTCCAGATCGAGTGGCGGGCCCTCGGCTTCGACGCGCTCCTCGCCGGCCTCCGGCAGGACCGCTGGGACATGGTGATCGCCTCCTTCGCCATCACCCCCGAGCGCTCGAAGGCGGTCACGTTCACCGCGCCGCACTACTGCTCGGGCGGGGTCATCGTGACGAAGGACCCGGCGATCAAGGCGGTGAAGGACCTCACCGGCAAGGTCATCGCGGTGCAGACCGGCACGACCTACCTCGAAAACGTCGAGAAGCTCCCCGGCGTGAAGGAGGTGAAGAACTTCCCCAAGGACACCGACGCCCGCTCCGCCCTCGTCGCCGGGCGCGTGGACGTCTGGGTCACCGACCGGTTCGTCGCGAAGGCCGCGATCGACACCGCCCCCGCCGCGAAGCTGGCGATGGGAGACTTCGTCTTCGTCGAGCGGATCGCCACGGCGGTCCAGAAGGGGAACGGGAGCCTCGTCGCCGCGATCGACGAGGCCCTCGCGGAGCTGATGGCCGACGGGACCTACGAGGCGATCTCGAAGAGGTACATGGGCGAGGACATCCGCTGCCGCTGAGGCGGGGCCCCCCGCGACCCCGCGAACCCCTCGCGATGAGCGCCGTCCTCGCCCTCTGGCCGAGCGGCTGGACCCGGCAGCAGAAGAGCACCGCCACGATCGTCGCGGCGAGCGTGGTGCTCGTGCTCGTGATGTGGCTCATCGCGAGGCCGCTCGCGCTCCTACCGGAGCCGATCGGCCCGGCCGCGGAGCAGTTCGCCCACGGCACCCGGGTCACCGTCTGGCTGACCCTCGTGTCGGGCGCCGTGGGGGTCGTCATCGGGGTCCTCGCGGCGGTCGCGAAGCTCGCGCCCTTCGCGCCGCTCCGCTGGGCGGCGGAGCTCTACATCTGGGTGACGCGCGGCACGCCGCTCCTCGTGCAGATCCTCTTCGTCTTCCTCGCGCTGCCCCTCATCGTCCCGATCCAGCTCACCGACTTCGCCTCGGCGGCGGTCGCCCTCGCCGTGAACGTGGGCGCCTACAACGCCGAGGCGATCCGGGCCGGCATCCTCGCCGTCCCGAAGGGGCAGACCGAGGCGGCCCGCTCCCTCGGCCTCTCGCCGCTCCAGACCTTCCGGGACGTCGTCTTCCCCCAGGCGTTCAAGATCTCGCTCCCGCCCCTCGTGAACAACGTGGTCGCCCTGCTCAAGGACTCCTCCCTCGCCTACGTGATCGGGGTGGTGGAGCTCTCGAACATCGGCAACCGCGTCCAGGCCGCGACCTTCCAGCCCGTCCCGGTCTTCATCGCCACGGCGAGCATCTACCTCCTCCTCACGACCGTCCTCACGCAGATCTCGGGCAGCGTCGAGGCGCGGCTCGACATCGAGCAGAGGTCGCGCTGAATGGCAACCCTCGACCGCAGCATCGTCCCGGATCCCTCCCCCGCTCGTGGTGACCCCTCGACAGGCTCGGGGGAACCACGAGCTCTCGGCCGGCGTTCGCCCTTCGACAAGCTCAGGGCGAACGGAATCGGCGCGACTGCGTCCGCATGACGAGCACCTCTTCCACCCCCACCGGAACGAAGCCCCCCCTCATCGAGGTGCACGGGGTCTCGAAGCGGTTCGGGACGGTGACGGTCGTGCGCGAGGTCTCGACCCGCTTCTTCGAGCGCGAGGTGGCGGTGGTCATCGGCGCCTCGGGCTCGGGGAAGTCCACCTTCCTCCGGATGCTGAACCGGCTCGAGCGGCACGACGAGGGGAAGATCGTCGTGGACGGGATCGAGCTCACCGACGACGTGAAGCACCTCGACGCGATCCGGCGCGAGGTGGGGATGGTCTTCCAGCAGTTCAACCTCTTCCCCCACCTCACCGCCCTCGAGAACGTCGCGCTCGCCCCGCGCCGCGTGCGCGGGACGCCCCGGGGCGAGGCGAGCCGGGCGGCCCTCGAGATCCTTACGCGCGTCGGGCTCGCGGACCACGCCCACAAGCACCCCTTCCAGCTCTCCGGCGGGCAGCAGCAGCGGGTCGCCATCGCCCGCTCCCTCGCCATGAACCCGAAGGTGATCCTCTTCGACGAGCCGACGAGCGCGCTCGACCCGGAGATGATCAACGAGGTCCTCGACGTGATGAAGGACCTGGCGCGCTCGGGGATGACGATGATCGTCGTGACCCACGAGATGCGTTTCGCGCGGGAGGTGGGGGACCGCATCCTGTTCTTCGACCACGGGCGGCTCCTGCAGGAGGCGCCGCCCACCGAGTTCTTCGACAAGCAGCGGAACGACCGGATCCGCCAGTTCCTCGGGCAGATCTCGCACTGAAGGAGGCACGCAATGACCGTGAAGCGAATCGCAGCCGTCGCCGCAGCCGCAGCGCTCTCCCTCGCCGGCCCCGCCATGGCGGCCGACGAGGGCAAACCGTCCACCGGGGACCGGCTCGACCTCGTCGAGGTGAAGCAGAAGGACGCCGTCGTCGCGGGCGACTTCCCCGGCTCGTTCCGGATCCCGGGGACCGAGGTCTCCCTGCGGCTCTACGGCTGGGCCGAGCTCAACTGGATCCACGACTTCAAGGGGGACAACACCGACATCGACTTCGCCACCTTCCCGGCCTACGTGCCGGTGGAGGGGACGCCGGAGTACGAGCGGACGGGCCGCGACATCCTCACGGCGCGGACCTCCCGCTTCGGAATCCAGGCCGCGACGCCGACCCGGTACGGCCCGCTCGGCGTGAAGCTCGAGGGCGACTTCATCAACGAGCCGCGGACGGGCGGCACCGGGCAGTACGGGAGCTACAAGGAGATCTTCACCCAGCAGCAGACCTCGAGCTACGGCTTCCGGGTCCGCCACGCCTACGGCTCCTTCGGCGGGCTCCTCGTCGGCCAGACGTGGGGCACGTTCATGGACGTGGACAACTCGCCGGAGACGGTGGACTTCAACGGGCCCCCGGGCTCCACGATCATCCGGCAGCCGATGATCCGGTACTCCCACGCGACCCCCAAGGCCGGCACGTTCACCGTCGCGCTCGAGAACTCCTCGTCCTACGTCCTCTCCGACTCGGACGGCCTCCCGCTCGCGTCCTCCCTCTCGCGCATCCCCGACGTCGTCCTCCGCTGGGACGGGAGCTTCGGCTGGGGGAACGTCTCCCTCCGCGGGGTCGGCCAGGAGTTCCGCGTGAAGGACGGCGCCGGGATCGACGCCGCGAAGTACGGCTGGGGCGCGGGCGCGACGGCCTTCGTGAAGGCCCGCGGCGGCAAGGACTTCCTCTCCCTCGCGGTGACCGGCGGTGACGGCATCGGCCGCTACCTGAACTACATCGAGGGGGCCATCTACGACGCCACCGTGAACGAGATCCTCGTGGAGAAGGCCTGGGGCGTCGTCGGCGGCTACCAGCTGAAGCCGGCCGACTGGGTCCGGGTGAACCTCGTCTACGGGATCACCCGCCACCTCGAGAACGACTTCACCGACCACGTGAAGGCGATCGGCTTCGACAGCGGCCGCTTCGGGGTGAACCACCAGGTGCAGCAGGCCCACCTCGGCGCCATCTTCACCCCCATCGCCAACGTGGACCTCGGCGTCGAGGGGATCTGGGCGGAGCGGGAGACCCTCGCCGGCGAGAAGGGCGACCTCCTCCGCTTCAACTTCATGGCGCGGTACTACGTCAACTGAGACGGCCGCTCCCGGCGGGGGCCGGACGCCCCCGCCGGGTACCCACCGCCTTCGCCCTTCAGTCCGGGGCGCCGGGGTGATGGAATCCCGGCGCCTCGAGTCGTCTCACCCTACGGAGGTTCGCCATGAACGGACTGCTTCGAAACCTGGGCGCGGCCGCGCTCGCCCTCGCCGTCGCCGGATGCACCCAGGACACCGTGAAGATCGGCCTCATGGCTCCGCTCACCGGCTCGTGGGCGAGCGAGGGGCAGGAGATGAAGCGGAACGTCGAGCTCCTCGCCGCGGAGCAGAACGAGAAGGGCGGGCTCCTCGGGAAGAAGATCGAGGTGCTCGTCGAGGACGACGGCGGCGACCCGCGCACCGCCTCCCTCGCCGCGCAGCGGCTCGCGACGAAGGGCGTCGTCGCGGTGATCGGCACCTACGGCTCGGCCGTCACCGAGGCCACCCAGAACATCTACGACGAGGCCCGCATCGTCCAGGTCGCGAACGGCTCCACCGCCGTGCGGCTCACGGAGAAGGGGCTCGAGTACTTCTTCCGCACCTGCCCGCGCGACGACGAGCAGGGGCGGGTGGGCGCCGCCATCCTCGAGAAGGCGCAGGCGGGGAAGATCGCGATCCTCCACGACAACTCCGCCTACGCGAAGGGGCTCGCCGACGAGATCAAGGCGCTCCTCGACGCGAAGAAGGCCTCCCTCGTCTTCTTCGACGCGCTCACGCCGAAGGAGCAGGACTACTCGTCGATCCTCACGAAGCTGAAGGCCGCGGGGCCGGACGTCGTCTTCTTCACCGGCTACTACCCGGAGGCGGGGCTCCTCCTCAAGCAGAGCCGGCAGATGGGCTGGAACGTCCCCTTCATCGGCGGCGACGCGATCAACAACCCGGACCTCGTGAAGATCGCGGGCAAGGAGGCGGCGGCGGGCTTCCGGTTCCTCTCGCCCCCCGTCCCGAAGGACCTCGACACCGCCGAGGCGAAGGCCTACGTCGCCGCGTACCAGAAGAAGTACGGCGAGCCGCCCTCGTCGATCTACGGCGTCCTCGCCGGCGACGGCTTCCGCGTGGTCGCGAAGGCGATCGAGGGGGCGAAGAGCACGAAGGCCGACGCGATCCGCGACTACCTCACCGGGTCCCTGAAGGACTTCCCGGGCTTCACCGGGAAGATCTCCTTCAACGGGAAGGGCGACCGGGTCGGCGAGCTCTACCGGGTCTACGAGGTGGACGCGAACGGCGGGTTCGTCCTCCAGCCGTAGCGCGCTCGAGGCGCGGCGGCACCCGGGCCCCGGGGCCGCCGCGCGCGCGAGCCGCCCCCGCCGGACGCGATGGAGCAGCTCCTCCAGCAGCTCACGAACGGCCTCGCCGTCGGGAGCATCTACGCCCTCATCGCCCTCGGCTACACGATGGTGTACGGGGTGCTCCGGCTCATCAACTTCGCGCACGGAGACCTCTTCACCTACGGCGCCTACCTCGGCCTCACGCTCCTCGCGTCGCTCGCGCTCCAGGACCGGCTCGGGCTCGCGGCCGGGCTCCTCCTCCTCGCCCTGATGGTCATGGGGCTCGTGGCGGTGCTCGGGGCGATCCTCGAGCGGGCCGCCTACCGCCCGCTCCGCGAGTCGCCGCGCCTCTCCGCCGTCGTGTCGGCCCTCGGCGCCTCGATCTTCCTCCAGAACGCCCTCATGCTCGTCTACGGGGCGCGCTACCAGGTCTACCCGGACGTCCTCCCCCAGACGGCGGTCGCCCTCGGCGGGCTCAGGATCCCGATCGTCCGGATCGCCGTCTTCCTCGTCTCCGTGGGGATGATGGCGGCGCTCTACCTCTTCGTGCAGAAGACGAAGGTGGGGACGGCGATCCGCGCGGCCGCGATCGACCAGGACGCCGCCCGGCTCATGGGGATCGACGTGAACCGGGTGGTGCTCCTCGTCTTCGTCCTCGGCCCTGCCCTCGGCGGCGCGGCGGGGCTCCTCGTCGGGCTGTACTACGGGCAGATCAGCTTCACGATGGGCTGGGTCTACGGGATGAAGGCCTTCACCGCCGCGATCCTCGGCGGGATCGGGAACATCCCCGGGGCGATGCTCGGCGGCCTGCTGCTCGGCGTCGTCGAGGCGCTCGGGGCCGCCTACCTCTCCCACTCCTGGAAGGACGGGATCGCCTTCGCCGTCCTCATCCTCGTCCTCATCTTCCGGCCGTCGGGGCTCCTCGGCGAGCGGGTGGCGGAGAAGGTGTGACCGTCGAGAGGGTGTCCATCGGATCACGGAGGCTCGGTCCCCCGCTCGTGGTGAGCCTGTCGAACCACGAGCCCGCGGTACCGCTCGCCCTTCGACGGGCTCAGGGCGAACGGACACTCGCATGACCGCCCGCCTCGCCATCGCCTACGGCGCCGGGGCGGCCTTCGTCGCCGTCTCCCCGCTCTTCCTCGACGCCTACTGGGTCGACGTCCTGAACAACGTCGGCCTCTACGTCCTCCTCGCCCTCTCCCTCAACGTGATCCTCGGCGACGCGGGGATGTTCAACATGGGGCAGGCCGCCTTCTACGCGGTCGGCGCCTACACGAGCGCGATCCTCGCGACGCGGCTCGGCGTCCCGATCCTCTGGACGCTCCCCGCGAGCGCCATCGTCGCGGCCCTCTTCGCCGCGCTCGTCGCCCGCCCCGTGATCCACCTGCGCGGCGACTACCTCCTCATCGTGACGATCGGGCTCGGCGAGATCGTCCGGATCCTCCTCGTGAACGATCCCTGGGGGCTCACCGGGGGCGCGAACGGGATCTTCGGCATCGCCCGCCCGGAGCTCTTCGGCCTCCGGATCCGCCGGCCGCACGAGTTCCTCTACCTCATCTGGGGCTTCGTCGCGGTCACGGTCTTCCTCTTCCACCGGCTCGAGCGCTCCCGGTTCGGCCGCGCCCTCGCCTACCTGCGCGAGGACCCCGTCGCCGCCGAGGGGAGCGGCGTGAACACCGCCCGCTACCGGCTCCTCGCCTTCGCCCTCGGGGCCGCCTGGGCCGGGATGGCCGGGACGCTCTACGCGGCGAAGATGACGATCATCTCGCCCGAGTCGTTCAGCTTCTGGGAGTCGGTGCTCGTCTTCCTCATGGTGATCCTCGGCGGCTCTGGCTCGATCCCGGGCGTCATCGTCGGGGCGGCGCTCGTCGTGGTGCTGCCCGAGGTCTTCCGCGGCTTCGCCTCCGCCCGGATGCTCGTCTTCGGGTTCCTCATGATGGTGATGATGGTCGTGCGGCCGCAGGGGCTCCTCCCGATCCGCGCGCCCCGCTTCCGGGCGCCCGGGCCGGCGAAGCCCGCTGGGGAGGGCGGCCCGTGAGCGCCCTCCTCGAGCTTCGCGGGGTCTCGAAGCGCTTCGGCGGGCTCGCCGCGGTCTCCGACGTCTCGTTCGACGTGGCCGAGGGCTCCATCGTGGGGCTCATCGGGCCGAACGGCGCCGGGAAGACGACGACCTTCAACCTCATCACCGGGAACCACCGGGCCGACGAGGGGACCATCGCCTTCGCGGGGAAGCGGATCGGCGGCCTGCGAACCCACCGGATCGTCTCGCTCGGGATCGCCCGGACCTTCCAGAACATCCGGCTCTTCCAGCAGCTCACCGCCCTCGAGAACGTGCTCGCCGGCCGGCACTGCCGGACGCGCGCGGGGCTCCTCGGGGCCCTCTTCCGGCCGCCCGGCGCGGCGCGCGAGGAGGAGGCGGCCGTGGAGCGGGCCGCGGAGGAGCTCGCGTTCCTCGGGCTCCGCGGGCGGGAGATGGAGCTCGCGAGGAACCTCTCCTACGGCGACCAGCGGCGGCTCGAGATCGCCCGGGCCCTCGCCACCGACCCGAAGCTCGTCGTCCTCGACGAGCCGGCGGGCGGGATGAACGAGCGCGAGACGGACGAGCTCGTGGGCGTGGTCGGGAAGATCCGGGACCGCGGGATCACCGTGCTCCTCATCGAGCACGACATGAGCCTCGTCATGCGGGTCTGCGAGCGGATCGTGGTGCTCGAGCACGGGGCGAAGATCGCGGAGGGGACGCCCGGCGAGGTCCGGGCCGACCCGACGGTGATCGAGGCCTACCTCGGGACGGAGGAGGCATGAGCGCCCCCCTCCTCGAGCTCGCCGGGCTCGTCGTCCGGTACGGGAACGTGGAGGCGCTCCACGGGATCGACCTCCGCGTCGGGAAGGGGGAGATCGTCGCCATCCTCGGCGCGAACGGCGCCGGGAAGACGACGACCCTGAAGGCGGTGAGCGGCCTCCTCCGGCCCGCGGCGGGCGAGATCCGCCTCGACGGCGCGGCGACCGGGGGCGCGAGGGCGCACGACCTCGTCCGGATGGGGATCGCGCACGCGCCCGAGGGGCGCCGGATCTTCGGGACGCTCACCGTGCGGGAGAACCTGCGGCTCGGTGCGTTCATCCGGAAGGACGAGGCGGGGATCGCCGAGACGACGCGCTTCGTCCACGCCCTCTTCCCGGTCCTCAAGGAGCGGCGCGAGCAGCTCGCCGGGACGCTCTCCGGCGGCGAGCAGCAGATGCTCGCCATCGGCCGCGCCCTCATGGCGAAGCCGCGGCTCCTCCTCCTCGACGAGCCGTCGCTCGGACTCGCCCCGCTCCTCGTCCAGGCGATCTTCCGGACGATCCGGGAGATCAACGAGACGGGCGTGACGGTCGTCCTCGTCGAGCAGAACGCCCGCGCCGCGCTCCGGCTCGCCCACCGGGCCTACGTGCTCGAGGTGGGGAAGATGGTCCGCGAGGGGCCGGCCGCGGAGCTCGCCGGGGACCCGGAGGTCCAGAGGGCGTACCTCGGGGGGCGGGCGGGCTAGGGTGCGTGCGGGCCCTCTCCACCTGCGACTTCGAGTGAGGTAAACTTCCCGGACCGGTCCCAGCCGAGTCGTGAAGGGGGAATCCATGCACCGTCTCGTTCTCGCGCAGCTGGCCGCGGTGGCACTCGCATTTCCTACGCACGCCGAGGAGCCTGCACCCCTCGCCCTGCCGGAAGTCGCGGTTCCGGCCGTGCCCGAGCCGCCGCCGCGGGAGGCTGCCCCCGAGGACTCCCGCGCGCGCCAAGGGGTCTACGTGGGGGTGAGCCTGGTGGGGGGCGGCGATCTGCGCCGGATTCGACTCGGAGTGGTGCGCTCCCCGCGTCTTCTCGTGGGGTTCGAGGGAGCCTTCCTCGAGGACGGGAAGTACGACGAGGCGAACTACGACGTCGGCGTGACGTTCTTCCCCTGGGAGAGGTGGTTCTTCGTCCGAGGAGCGGTCGGGGCGACCGTTCGCTCGACGTCGGTGCCGCAGGTCGCGGGAGCGCCGGCGGACGACGGTCAGGGGGTCAACCTGCTCCTGGGGCTGGGAAGCGCGTTCACGGGCAGGCGAGGGTTCAACCTCGCCCTGAACCTCGAGTTCCTCACGTATGCCTTCGGGCCCGGAAGCATCACCGGCGAAAGCCCTCGCTTGGGGGGCTACGCATGGCTGGGGCTCGACTGGTACTGAGCCTTTCCGGTTCCCGCCGCGGGGCGATGTGACGATTCGTTCGCCCTGGCGTTCGCGCCCAGAGCTCGGCGCACTTCCCCCAGGAGAGGGCTGCCGTGACGACCACGTTGCAGTCGAGGACGGCCCGGATCACCGGGCCCTCGTGGCCCGCTTCGCCTCGGTGACGAGGTCCATCGCCTCGTCCTCGCCGAGGCTCCCCGGCTTCGCGGCCTGGAGCTGGTCGCGCAGCTGCAGCGCGGCCAGGTCTCTCCGCAGCTCGGCCTCGATGATGGCGCGCCCCCATTCGGAGGCGTCCTCGCCCTTGGCGGCGGCGACCTTCTTGATGGCGGCGAGGGTCTTCCGGGCGACCCGCATCCGGTAGACGGCATCCTTTCGCATTCGCCGAAGGTAGCTACAACGGAGCCACTGCGCAACGCTCCGCCGCCGGCGGCTCCGGGAAGCCCCCTCACGCCGCGAGCGCGGCGAGGACCCCGAGCCCCACGTAGACGAACGCCGACACGAGCCGCTCCCCGCGGGCGAAGCCGGGGTGCCGCCTGAGGAGCGTGCCGGCCCCGTTCGCGAGGA
Source organism: Anaeromyxobacter sp. (assembly GCA_037442705.1). Lineage (GTDB taxonomy): Bacteria > Myxococcota > Myxococcia > Myxococcales > Anaeromyxobacteraceae > Anaeromyxobacter. The sequence continues at coordinate 2,524 of JBBIPT010000068.1, read as the reverse complement.
GGGCGTAGAGGCAGTCGGTCGTGACGGCGATGGCGAGGAAGATCGCCCCGAGGACGAGGAGCTGGACGACGACCGCGCCGCGGGCGGGGTCGGCGAACGGCGGGAGGAAGGCGAGGAAGAAGAGGGCGGTCTTGGGGTTGAGGAGCGCGACGAGGAAGGCCTGCCGCAGGACGGCGGCGCCGGGCGGCCGGGCCTCCGCGAGGGAGGCGGCGACGTCGGGCCCCCGGCCGAGCAGCTTCCGCAGGCCGAGGAGGACGAGGTAGCCGGCGCCGAGCCACTTCACCGCCCCGAAGACGACGGGCGACGAGGCGAGGACCGCCGCGAGTCCGAGGGCGGTCGCGAGGGCGTGGACGGAGTTCCCGAGCCCGATCCCGGCGACCGAGAGGAGCCCGGCCCGCCGCCCCGCTCCGGCGCTCCGGGCCACGATGAAGAGGACCGCCGGCCCGGGCGTGAGGGTGAGGGCGAGGCTCGCGGCGACGAAGAGGGGGAGGCGATCGGGGAGGGGAAACGTCATGGGCGCGGACGGCCGGCCTCGAGAGGCGCTTCGGGGAGGACGTCCGCCCGTTCACGGGGCGCATCCTGCTCGGGGTTCCCCCGAGCCTGCCGAGGGGTCACCACGAACGGGCTGTTCCGCGGGCTCACGATGGACGGGATGTCCCGCGGGGTCGGCAAGAACGGGATCGAGGAAGGCCGTTCGCCCTGAGCCTGTCGAAGGGCGGACGGCGACGGAACGACGCCACGGATCCGGCCCATCAGAGCGCCGCCTGCGCGATCCAGAGCGCCGCCATCCCGGCGGCGATCGTGAGGAGCACGTTCCTCGTCTTCCAGGCGACGACCGCCGCGAGGACGGCGGCGACGAGCCGGAAGTTCGACGGCGAGAGATCGGTCTCGCCGTTCCGGACGGCGACCTCGGTGAAGACGATGGCCGAGAGGACGGCCGGGGGGACGAACCGGAGCGCCCGGACGAGGAGCCGCGGCGGCTCCTCGCGCCCGAGGAGCGCGATGAACGAGAGCCGGGTGCCGAAGGTGAGGAGCCCGGCGGCGGCGAGGGCGAGGACGAGGGTCACGCGCGGTGCCCCCCTTCGCGGCCGCCCGGCTCCGCCCGTCCTCGCAGCCTCTCCACCGCGAGGCCGGCGGCGATCCCGGCCCCGGCCGCGACGATGAGCCCGAGCTTGTAGGGGAGCCCGAAGGCGAGGACGGCGACGATCCCGGCCGAGAGCGCCGCGGCCCCCGCGGCGAGGTCCCTCAGCGTCGGGAAGACGATCGCGATGAAGGTGAGGGCGAGGGTGAAGTCGAGCGACCAACTCGCCGGGACCTTCGCGCCGAGGAAGACGCCGGCCGCGGTGGAGAGCTGCCAGGCGGTCCAGAGGGTGAGCCCCGCGCCGAGGAAGTACCAGTGCCGGTGGGGCGAGGGATCGGGCCGCCCGCCGTCCCGCGCGTAGCGCGAGCCGGCCACGGCGTAGGCCTCGTCGGTGAGGAGGTAGGAGAGAACGAGCTTCCAGCGGAGGGGGAGGTGGCGGACGTACGGCGCCACCGAGGCGCTGTAGAGCGCGTGGCGCAGGTTCACGACGAAGATCGTGAGGACGAGCACGAGGGCGGGGGCCCCCTCGCGCACGAGCTGGGTCGCGACGAACTGGGACGACCCGGCGAAGACCACCGAGGACATCGCCTGGGCGGTGGCCCGGTCGATCCCGGCGTCGAGCGCGAGGAGCCCGTAGATCATCCCGAAGGGCGCGACGCCGAGGAGGAGCGGGAGCTCGTCGCGGCAACCCTCGAGGAACTCCTTCCGGGGATGGGCGTGTTCCGGCATGGACCGCCCCTCATAGCACCGAACGGGCGTGGACGCCGGGGGAACCCCCTGGCATGTTCGGGACGCATGTCCCTCGAGCCGAGCGCCAGGAAGGTGCAGGACGCCCTCGCCGCGGCGGGGTTCCCGAACGAGGTGGTGGAGCTCCCCGACTCGACGCGCACCGCCGCGGAGGCCGCCCGCGCGGTCGGCTGCGAGGTGGGGCAGATCGTGAAGTCGCTCGTCTTCCGGGCGGCGAGCGGGAGGGCGGTGCTCGTCGTCGCGAGCGGCGCGAACCGGGTGGACGAGGCGAAGGTCGCGGCGGAGCTCGGGGAGGCGATCGGCCGGGCGGACGCCGCCTTCGTCCGGGAGGAGACCGGCTTCGCCATCGGCGGCGTCCCGCCGATCGGTCACGCGAAGAAGCTCGCGACCCTGGTCGACGAGGCGCTCCTCGGGTTCGAGACGATCTGGGCGGCGGCGGGCCACCCGCACGCGGTCTTCCGGCTCACGCCCCGGGAGCTCGTGGCGATGACGCGCGGGACGGTGGCGAGGGTGGCGGCCTGAACGACCGATCGTGCGCCGCGATGCCTCGGCGGCTTCAGGCCACGGGCTCCGGGCTTCAGGAGGAGCGCTGGGCGCGAATTCTCCCGTAGCCTGCAGCCTCATGCTCGCCCTTCGACAGGCTCAGGGCGAACGGACTTGGCGACAGGCTCGGGGCGAACGGACTAGGCGACAGGC
>JBBIPT010000067.1:0-16370 GCA_037442705.1 Anaeromyxobacter sp. | reverse complement strand
CCTGAGGTCGCGCGAGGCCCCCCTCTCCCATTCCCTCTCCCCCCGTTCCGCTTCGCTTCACGAGGGGAGAGGGGGTTCAAGTCCGGAGGAGGGCCTTCTCTGCGCGAGGAGCTGCCAGGCGGCCCCACCCTCTCCCCTCCGGGGAGAGGGCCGGGGAGAGGGGGTTCGGAGATCCCGGCTACCGCCCCTCGCAGCGGACCGCGGCGACGAGCTGGCCGGGGGGCGCGAGCTTCTTCGCCGCCTCGGCCTCGCGCTCCGCCTCCTCGCACCGCTTCGCCCGGGCGAGCGCCTCGGCGAGCACGGCGTGCGCCTCGGCGAGGCCCGGTTCGATCTCGATCCCCGCCTTCGCGCTCGCGATCGCCTGCTCGATCTGCCCGGCCTGGAGGAGCATCCGGGCGAGCTTCACCCGCGCGTGGGCGCGCCCGCCGCTCGCCACGGGGGCGGCGGGCGGGTCGAGGATCGCCGCGAGCCGCGCCTCGTCGATCTCGCCGAGGGCGAGCTGGATGCGGCCGCGGACCGCGTCCGGGAAGTTGATCTTCCGGAAGGGCTGGAAGCCCGAGAGCCGGTGGCGGTCGTCGGCGATCCCGACGGACGGGTGGAGGACCACCCCGAGCTCGCCGTAGAGCTCGTCGCCCTCGTCGATCAGGACCGGCATCCGGATCCCCGTCTCGCGGACCATCGCGCGGACCTCGTCCAGCGGGTCGCTCGCCGACACGATCCCGACGAAGCGGACGGACTTCCCGCGGACCTCCTCCTCGATGACGGCGAGCTGCGCGAGCGCCCGCGTGGAGAACTCCTGCCCCGGGCGGAAGAAGACGAAGACGTTCGCCTTCGCGGTGCCGAGGAGGGACTCCGTGCGGCCGTCGAGCGCCGGCATCTTCCGGTTCTTCACGAGGTCGCCGGCCTGTGCCTCCCGGAAGGCGGGAGCGGAGGCGGGGACGCCGGCCCCGAGACAGAGGAGCATCGCCGCGGCAAAAAGTCGCATACGCGCAGGTTAGCGCCAGTCGCCCCGGAAAGCCCGTCCCCGCTCCACGGGTGTCGGCCGGAGTCGTCAAGCATGCGACATCACGGAAGGAAAGCTCTCGCCCGGGCCGCGCCCCGGCGAACCGCCGGAACGGCCCCGGCACCAGCTCCAGGTCTCGACGTTCGGACGGGCCGCGCGCCGGTCGAGGTGCTTCGCCCGTTCGGGCACCGCCCTCAGCCCCGCGCGAGCCGCTTCAGGAGCGGGACGAAGAGGCGCTCCCACATCTCGGTGAAGAAGAGGAGCCCGAGCCACTTCGGATGGCCGAGGAGCGAGCGGTCGTCGAGGACGGGGGAGCGGGCGGCGGGCGCTGCGGCGTCGGACATGTGGGGCGGCCTCCGGTCGGCCGGGTTCTGGCACGCGCGCCGGGAGAGGGCCCCCTCTCGACCCGGCGGCCCGGCCGTGCTCTCCTCCCGCCCCGTGCGCGAGACCTGCCTCCGCTGCCTGCGCCCCGCCGCCTTCTGCGTCTGCGCCGGGCTCCGGCCGGTGCCGTCCCGCACCCGCGTCGTCCTCCTCCAGCACCCCCGGGAGGCGCGGCTCGCGATCTGCTCCGCCTGGCTCGCGCGCATCTCGCTCGAGAACGCGGAGCTGCACCGGGGCGTCCGGTTCGCGGACCACCCGCGCGTCCGCGAGCTCGCGGAGACGCCCGGCACCGCGCTCCTCTTCCCCGGCAAGGGGGCCGCGCCGGCGGAGTCGCGGGCGGGCGACCCGCCTCGCGCGCTCGTCGTCGTGGACGGGACGTGGCCACAGGCGGAGAAGATGCTCCGGGCGAACCCGTTCCTCGGCGCGCTCCCGCGGATCTCCCTCTCCCCGGAGGGGCCGAGCGGCTACGAAGGGCTCCGGCGCGAGCCGGCCGCCGGCCACCTCTCCACCATCGAGGCGGTGGCCCTCGCCCTCGGCGCGCTCGAGGGCGATCCCGCCCGCTTCGCCCCGATGGCCGAGGCCTTCCGGCGGTCGGTCGCCCTCCAGCTCGGCTGCGCCCGGGGCGAGCGCCGGAGCCCGCGCCACCGGGGGTCCTCCCCGCGCGCGGCGTGAGGGCGGTGCCCGCTTCGATCGATCCACGCCCGTTCGTGGTTCCCCCGAGCCTGGCGAGGGGGCACCACGAACGGCTCTGCTCGCACGCGAGCGGCACTGCACGCAGCCGTTCGCCCTGAGCCTGTCGAAGGGCGAACGTCGAGGCTCGATCCGAGGCCGTGGATGCGCTATTTCCCATTCCCCGCCCCTCCGGACCACCGCCATGCCCCAGCGAACCGAAAACCTGAACGTCTCCTCCCTCGAGGTGATGCCCTCGCCCGACGAGGTGAAGGAGCGCGTACCCCTCACCGAGAAGGCCGCCGACGCCGTCGTCGCGGGCCGCCGGGCCATCGAGGCGATCCTCGACCGGCGCGACCCCCGCCTCTTCCTCGTCGTCGGCCCCTGCTCCATCCACGACCCCGTCGCGGGGCTCGACTACGCGCGCCGCCTGAAAGGGCTCGCCGACGAGATCCGCGAGACGATGCTCGTCGTGATGCGGGTCTACTTCGAGAAGCCGCGCACCTCGGTCGGCTGGAAGGGGTTCATCAACGACCCCTTCATGGACGACTCCTTCCGGATCGACGTGGGGATGGAGAGGGCCCGGCGGTTCCTCCTCGACGTGAACGAGCTCGGGCTGCCCGCGGGGACGGAGGCCCTCGACCCCATCGCGCCGCAGTACTACGGCGACCTCGTCGCCTGGACGGCGATCGGGGCGCGGACGAGCGAGTCGCAGACCCACCGGGAGATGTCCTCGGGGCTCTCCACGCCGGTCGGCTTCAAGAACGGGACGGACGGCGACCTGGAGGCGGCGGTGAACGCCATCCTCTCGGCGAGCCGGCCCCACGCCTTCCTCGGGGTGAACGGGCAGGGGCGCTCCGCCGTCGTCCGCACCCGGGGGAACCGCTACGGCCACCTCGTGCTGCGCGGCGGGGGCGGGCGGCCCAACTTCGACACCGTCTCCGTCTCCCTCGCCGAGCAGGCGCTCGAGAAGGCCGGGCTCGCCACGAACCTCGTCGTGGACTGCTCCCACGCGAACTCCTGGAAGAAGCCGGACCTCCAGCCGCTCGTGCTGAAGGACGTGATCCACCAGATCCGCGAGGGGAACCGCTCCGTCGCCGGGCTCATGGTGGAGAGCTTCATCGAGGGCGGGAACCAGCCCATCCCCGAGGACCTCTCGAAGCTCCGCTACGGCTGCTCGGTGACGGACGCCTGCGTCTCCTGGGAGAAGACCGAGGAGATGCTCCGGTTCGCGCACGGGATCCTGAAGGAGGTCCTCCCCGCTCGCGCGCGGGGGTGAGGGCGCCGGCGTCGGGATCTCCTCCTGCGCAGGGAGAACCTCCCTCTCCCCCGGCGGGCAGCGCGAGCGCGGGGGAGAGGGGCGGGGGAGGGGGCCGGCCGCTCGCGCTCCGTGATCGGCCCCTGGCCTCAGGCCTCGGACCTCAGGCCTCGGGAACGGCGGCAGAGATGCATTTCCTGAGGCCTGAAGCCTGAGGCCCGAAGCCTTGGGTGTTTCCGAATCCCGCTCGAACGCTTAGGATTCCCCCAGGGGGCCGTCATGAACGCGAAGACGATCGTCATCACCGGGATCGTGGGGGTCGGCATCCTCATCGCCGTCGCCTTGGTCGGTTCCCTCGTCCTCGGGGGCCGTCCTCTTCCCGCGCCCGCGGGCGCTCCTCCCGCCGCGATGGAGCCCGGCCCGCCCCCGGGCGGCGGCCGCAAGTAGCCGGGGACGGCCGTGCTCGCGGGGATCCTCCGGATCGCCTTCGTCGTCGCGGTCGGCGCGGCGGCGGCGCTCCTCCTCGCCTGGCTCGGTCAGCGGCGGCTCCTCTACTTCCCCGAGCGCCAGTCGCGCGAGGGGGCGGATCGGCGCGCCCGCGCCCTCGGCCTCGAGCCCTGGGCCTCGGCCCCGGGCGAGCTCCTCGGCTGGCGGGCGCGGCACGCCGGGGGAGCCCGGGGCCGGCTCGTCGTCTTCCACGGGAACGCCGGCACGGCGCTCGACCGGACCTACTTCGTCGCTGCCTTCGCGGACGCGGTCCCCGGCTTCCCGCTCGACGTCTACCTCGCCGAGTACCCGGGCTACGGCCCGCGTCCAGGCTCCCCGTCGGAGGAGACGATCCTCGCCGCGGCGCGGGACGCGATCGCGGCGGCCCGGCGGGAGGGCCCCGGGCCGGTGTACGTGGCCGGGGAATCGCTCGGGAGCGCCGTGGCCGCGCTCGCCGCGGCGGCGGAGCCCCCGGCGGTGGACGGGCTCCTCCTCGTCACGCCCCTCGCGAGCGTCCCGGCGGTGGCGGCGCGCCACTACCGGATCGTCCCGCGCTTCGTCCACCGGGATGGCTGGCGCGCCGACCTCGCCCTGCCGCGCTACGGCGGGCCCGTGGCGTTCCTCGTCGCGGAGCGGGACGAGGTCGTCTTCCCGGACCTTGGGCTCGCCCTCCACGCCGCCTACCCCGGGCCGAAGTGGCTCCACGTGGACGAGGGGGCGGGCCACAACACCGTGACCTGGCACCCCTCCGCGCCGTGGATCCGGGAGGCCGCCGCGTTCCTTTCGGGGCCCTCCGGGCGCTGACGCGCCGCCCGGCCTATACCGGGCGGGAAGCGCACGCGGAGCGCGCGGGAGGCTTCCATGTTCATGCAGCGGTTCGCGGCGGAGACGCACGCCCTCCTCCGCATCGTCACCGGGTTCCTCTTCCTCTGGCACGGCTCGCAGAAGCTCGTCGGCATCCCCGGAGGCATCCCCTCCCAGGCGCCGCCCTTCGTCCTCTACATCGCGGGGCCCATCGAGCTCCTCGGCGGGATCCTCGTGATGATCGGCCTCTTCACCCGCTGGGCGGCCTTCCTCTCGAGCGGCCTCATGGCGGCGGCCTACTGGATGGCCCACGGGACGAAGGCGCTCCTCCCGGCGCAGAACCAGGGAGAGCTCGCCGCGCTCTACTGCTTCGTCTTCCTCTTCTTCGCCGCGGCGGGGCCGGGGAAGTGGAGCGTGGACGGGGCGCGGAAGGGATAGGCGGTCGCCCTAGGAGCCCGAAGGGCGTAGAAGGCTTACGGCCGTCCTCGCTTCGCAGCGGGCGGCCGGAAGCGGTCGCGGTCGCCGCTGCGGTTCCGGATGCGGATGCAGGTTCGGATGCGGTTCCGGATGCGGGTGCGGAAGCCGCTGCCGCCTGCGGATGCGCCTGCGGCAGCGGCCCGGGGACTCAGTGGGTGAGGCGCCAGAGCGTGGCGAGCACCCGGTCGCACAGCGCGAGGCGGGCGCGCTGGAGGCGTCGCCGGCGTGGCCCCACGCCTGCGTGACGCGGAGGCGGCGGCGTGCCGGAGCTGCCGGGCGCAGGCGCAGGCGCAGCCGGAACGGCAACCGCATCCGGGCCCGCAACGGCAGCCGCTACCGCATCCGTGACCGCATCCGAACGGCAGCCGCTGCCGCCCGACCAGGCCCCCGCGTAGCCCGCCAGCGCGAAGCGGGGGCCCAGCGCCCTACGGGCTCCTAGCGGGCCCCTTTGGGGCCCCAGATGGGTGAAGACGGTCGATTTAGATTGCAGAAAACGTCCAAAGCGATCATCCTCTCCCCATCATGACGACCACTACGACCCGCCGGCCCAGCGACCTCGACCAGCTCTCCCTCTACCGGGAGGCCATCCGCCGCCACCCGCCGCTCGGGCGCGAGGAGGAGCGCGCCCTCGCCCTCCGCGCCCGGGAAGGGGACATCGAGGCGCGGAAGAAGCTCGCCGCCCACAACCTCGCCTTCGTCGTCTCCGTCGCCCGCCGGCAGCGCCGCGGCGGGGTCCGGCTCGACGACCTCGTCCAGGAGGGGAACCTCGGCCTCCTCCGCGCGATCGAGAAGTTCGATCCGGACCAGGGGACGCGCTTCTCCACCTACGCCGTCTGGTGGATCCGCGCGTACGTCGGGAAGTACCTGAAGGAGGCGCGCTCCACCGTCCGCCCGCTGAGCGGCACGACGGCCCTCTCGGATCTCTCCCTCGACGCGACCGTGGACGAGGAGGGGGAGATCACGCACCTCGACCGGATCGAGGACGAGGGGCCGGGGCCGGAGGACCGGTTCCTCTCCGCGGAGGAGAGCGCCCGCGTCCGCGCCCGGGTGAAGCGCGTCCGCCGGAACCTCGGCGAGATCGGCTGGGACGTGATCCACAGCCGGCTCGACCAGGACGACCCGGTGACCCTCGAGGAGCTCGGCAAGCGCTGGGGCGTCTCGCGGGAGCGGGTGCGCCAGGTGGAGCTGCGGGCGAAGCACGTCCTGCGCCGGGCCCTCGCGCCGGAGGAGCTGGAGGCGGCGTGAGCTACAATCCGGCCGCGATGAGCCCCCCACTCCTCACGAGCACCGAGGTCGCCCGCCGCCTGGGCGTCACCGCCGCGACGGTGAAGCGCTGGGCCGACGTCGGGCTCCTCGACTGCGAGCGGACGGCAGGCGGCCATCGACGCTTCACCCCGGAGGCGGTGGACCGCTTCCGGCGCGAGCACGCCGCGGGCGCGGGAGAGCCCCGGTTCGCCGACAGGCTCCTCGAGGAGACGGAGCCGATCGCGCTCCAGGCGGAGCTCCTCCGCGAGCGGGCGAGGCTGGGCGGCTGGTGGCGCGTGGCCGAGTGGCTCGCCCCCGAGATCGAGGAGCTCGGCCGGCGCTGGGCGGCCGGGGAGATCGGGATCGTGGAGGAGCACCTCGCCTCGGAGCGGCTCGCCCGGGCGCTCGCGCGGTGCGCGGAGACCCTACCCGTCCGGCGGGACGCGCCGCGGGTCCTCCTCGCGGCGGCCGACGGGGACGAGCACGTGCTCGGCCTCGCCCTCGTGGACCTCTGCTTCCGCGAGGAGGGCTGGCGCCCGCTCTGGGCGGGGCGCGCCGTGCCCACGGAGGAGGTCGTGCGGGAGGTCGAGGAGGGCACGGCGGACGCGGTCGCGCTGTCGGCGAGCGTGGTCTCGGATCCGGCCCGGCTCGCGGCCGAGGCCGCCGCGGTGGGCGAGGCCTGTGCCCGGACGGGAGCGGCCCTCGTCGTGGGCGGGCAGGGGTCCTGGCCGGAGAGGATCCCCCACGGCCGCGTGGAGCGGACCTTCGAGGGGCTCCGGCGCTGGATGGCCGAGGTGGAGCGGAGGGGTTGACGGCCGCTTGCGATCCGCGATCGGGCCGGGGCCTCTGGCCCCCGGGCCTCATGGAGTTGGCCGGTCGCCCCGATCCGCGACGTTCGTCGTTCGACAGGCTCACCACGAACGGACAGGGAGGAATCCGCTCGCCCTGAGCCTGTCGAAGGGCGAGCGCCGTCCTAGACCGCCACCGTCTGCCCGGCGAGGATCTCGAGCGCCTTCAGCATCGAGGAGTGGTCCCAGCGAGCGCCGCCGTGCGCCCTGCAGCTGTTGAAGAGCTGCTGGGCGAGGGCGGTCCCGGGGAGCGAGAGGCCGAGCGCCTTCGCCCCCTGGAGCGCGTTCTCGAGGTCCTTCTGGTGGAGCTCGACCCGAGCCCCGGGCTCGAAGTTCCGCTCGATCATCCGCTGGCCGTGGACCTCCAGGATCCGCGACGAGGCGAACCCGCCGAGGAGCGCCTGCCGGACCTTCGCCGGATCGACCCCGGCCTTCGCCGCGAAGAGGAGGGCCTCGGCGACCGCCTCGATGGTGAGCGCGACGACGATCTGGTTCGCCACCTTCGCGGTCTGCCCCGCGCCGTTCGGCCCGACGTGGGTCACGTTCTTGCCGAGGAGATCCAGGAAGGGCTTCACCTTCGCGAATCCGGCCTCGCTCGCGCCGGCCATGATCGTGAGGGTCGCGTTCTTCGCGCCCACGTCGCCACCGGAGACCGGGGCGTCCACGTACTCGCAGCCGAGCGCGTTCACGCGGCGGGCGAGCTCCTTCGTCCCCATGGGCGAGATGGAGCTCATGTCCACGAAGGCCTTCCCGGCCGTGAGCCCCGCGGCGACGCCGTCCTCGCCGAAGAGCGCCTTCTCCACGTCGGGGGTGTCGGGGACCATGCAGAAGACCACCTCGGACCGCTCCGCGACCTCCTTCCCGCTCGCGCAGGCGACCGCCCCCTGGAGCGTCGCCACCTCCTTCGGGACGCCGCTCCGGCTGTGGAGGTGGACGACGTGACCGCCCTTCATGAGGTTCGCGGCCATCGGCCGCCCCATGATCCCGAGTCCGACGAAGCCGAGCTTGCTCATGCGACCTCCTCCCTCCAGCGAAGCCCCTCCACCGTCCCCGCGGCCGGCCGGTACTCGCAGCCGACCCAGCCGCGGTAGCCGATCCGGTCGAGGTGCCGGAGGAGGAAGCGGTAGTGGATCTCCCCGGTGCCGGGCTCGTGCCGGCCGGGGGTGTCGGCGATCTGGACGTGCCCGATGCGAGGGAGACGCCGCTCCAGCGTCGGGGCGAGGTCCCCCTCCATGATCTGCATGTGGTAGACGTCGTACTGGTAGTGGAGGTTCGGCGCGCCCACCTCGTCCATGAGCTCGAAGGCCTGGCGGGAGGTCTGGAGGTAGTAGCCGGGCATGTCGCGGCCGTTGATCCCCTCGACGAGGAGGTCGAGCCCCTCCGCCGCCAGGGCCGCCGCCGCGAAGCGGAGGTTCTCCACGTACGTCCGCCGGACGTCCGCCTCCGCCGCGCCCGGGGGAAGGATCCCGGCCATCGCGTGGAGCCGTCTCGCGCCGAGCGCCCGGGCCCAGGCGAGCGCCGTCCCGACCCCCTCCCGGAACTCCGCGACGCGGGAGGGATCGCAGGCCATCCCGCGGTCCCCCTTCGCCCAGTCGCCCGGCGGGAGGTTGAAGACGGCGACCTCGAGCCTGTGCTCCGCGAGGAGCCGGGCGAGCGCCGCGGGCTCGTGCTCGTAAGGGGAGACGAACTCCACCGCGTCGAACCCGGCCCGGCGCGCGGCGGCGAACCGATCGAGGAAGGGGACCTCGCCGAAGAGGAAGGTCAGGTTCGCGGCATAGCGGGGCACGTTCTCATCCCCCCGTGAGAAGGACGGTGCAGGAGCGGGCGCCGTGGGCGCCGATCACGAGCGCCTGCTCGATGTCCGCGGTCTTCGAGGGGCCGGCGATGAACGTCCCGAAGCCGGCCCCCGGGAAGGAGATCCGCCGGTAGGCCTCGTGGAGGTCGTGGACGATCTCGCCCGCCGGGACGACGAGGGCGAGGTGCTCCGTCACGACGAAGACCCCGCGGTGGCGCAGCCCCTCCGTCGGCACCCAGACCGCGCCGTTCTCCGCGACGCCGAAGGCGCCGCGCAGGACGGCGAGGCCGATCCCCTCCAGCTCGTGCGGATCGGCGAGGTCGTCGAGCCGCACGTTCCCCGGGACCCCGTCGACCGCGGAGACGACCTTCGCCGCCCCGAGCCGCCGGGCGATCGCCTCCACCTCCGCGGCGAGCCCCTTCGCCGCGACCTTCACGAGCTCGCCGCCGACGCCGGCGAGCGACTCGGCGAAGCGGGCCCCGGGGTCGAGGAACCGGGCGCCGAGGCCGGAGAGGTCGGGCGCGGGCGAGGCGGGGGCCCGCGCGGCCCGGATCGCGTCGAGGACGGCGCGGCGTCCGGCGCTCACGGGCGGCCTCCCCTCGTCCGGCGCCAGGCGTCGCGGAAGCTCTCCTTCGGGGCCTCCGGGAGCTCCCGCCGGCGCCCCCACACGTTCCAGCGCCCCCGGAGGAGGCCGCGGGGGGCGCGCCGGAGGAAGAGCCGGGCGAGCCGGCCGGAGAGCTCGTAGGCCCACCGGCGCGCGAGGACCCATGCGGCGATCCGCATCGCGAGCCGCTTGCGGAAGGGGACGATCCGGCGGCGGACGAGGTCGCGGCGCCGGAGGAGGAGCTGCTCGTGGATGTCGATCCGGACGGGGCAGACCGCGTCGCAGGAGCCGCAGAGCGTGGAGGCGAAGGGGAGGCTCGCGAAGGTCCGCGCGTCCCGGGCCGTGGCGAGGAGGGAGCCGATGGGGCCCGGCACGACCGCGTCGTAGCTGTAGCCGCCGCTCCGCCGGTAGACCGGGCAGGTGTTGAGGCAGGCGCCGCACCGGATGCAGGCGAGGGAGCGGCGGTACTCCGGGTCGGCGAGGATCGCCGAGCGCCCCGCGTCCACGACGACGACGTGGAGCTCCCCGCCCTGCACCGGCCCGTGGAAGTGGCTCGTGTAGGAGGTGATCGGCTGACCGGTCGCCGAGCGGGCGAGGAGCCGGAGGAAGACGGCGAGCTCGGCGAGGCCGGGGACGATCTTCTCGACGCCCATGGAGGCGACGTGGAGGCGCGGGAGGTGCGTCCCCATGTCCGCGTTCCCCTCGTTCGTGCAGACGACGATCCCGCCCGTCTCCGCGACGGCGAAGTTCACGCCGGTCATCCCGGCGTCGGCCGCCATGAACCGCTCGCGGAGGTGGCCGCGGGCCGCCTCGGTGAGGGCCTTCGGGTCCGCGAGCCCCCGGGGCGTCCCGAGCTTCTCGTGGAAGAGGTCGCCGATCTCCTCGCGCTTCCGGTGGATGGCGGGGAAGACGATGTGGGAGGGGGGCTCTCCCCTGAGCTGGACGATCCGCTCGCCGAGGTCGGTGTCCACGACCTCGACGCCGCGCGCCTCGAGGTAGGGGTTGAGGCCGCACTCCTCGGTGAGCATCGACTTCGACTTCACGAGCCGCCGGACCCCGTGGGAGGAGAGGATCCGGTGGACGATCTCGTTGTGCTCCGCGGCGTCGCGGGCCCAGTGGACCTTCGCCCCCCGCGCGGTCGCGTTCCGCTCGAACTCCTCGAGGAGGTCGGCGAGCCGCCCGCGGACGTTCGCCCGGATCGCCTCGGCCGCCTCGCGGAGCCGCTCCCAGTCCGGGACGAGGGAGGCGGCCTTGTCCCGCTTCTCCCGCACGAACCAGAGGGCCTGATCGTGCCAGCGGGCCCGCGCCTCGTCGGCGGCGAAGGCGGCGGCCCGCTCCGGGTGGCCGATCGCGCCGCTCACGCCATCGCCTCCGAGAGGAGCTCCGCGACGTGGAGGAACCGGAGCGGGACCCCCTCCCGCCGCGCGAGCCCGTCCATGTGCATGAGGCAGGAGACGTCGGTGCCGGTGACGATCTCCGCCCCGGCCCTCGCGTGGTCGGCGATCCGGTCCTTCCCCATGAGGCAGGAGACCGCCTCCTCCACCACCGCGAACGTGCCGCCGAAGCCGCAGCACTCGTCGGCGCGGGAGAGGGGGACGAGCTCGAGCCCGGCGACCGTGGAGAGGAGCGTGGCCACCTTGTTCGAGCGCGGGAGGAGCCGCTCGCTCGGGACGCCGAGCCCGAGCTCGCGCAGGCCGTGGCAGCTCTGGTGGAGGCCGACCTTCCGGGGGAACCGCCCCTCGATCGACTTCACGCCGAGGACGTCCACGAGGAACTCGCAGAGCTCGAAGGTCCCCTTCTTCAGCCGGTCGAACCCCGGACGGCCGGCGAGGAAGGAGTCGTAGTGGTTCCGGACCATCGAGGTGCAGCTCCCGGACGGGCAGACCACCGCGTCGAACCCGCCGAAGACCTCGAGGAACCGGCGCGCGAGGGGGGCGGCGGCGTCGGCCGACCCGGCGTTCGCCATCGGCTGCCCGCAGCAGGTCTGCTCCTCGGGGAAGACGACCTCGACGCCGAGCCGCTCGAGGACCCGCGCGGTGGCGAGCCCGACCCGGGGGTGGAACTGGTCCACGTAGCAGGGGATGAAGAGGGCCGCGCGCATGCCGCCGAAGCATGCCCCACCTGCGGGGCCCGAGTCGAAGGGAAGCTGCGTCTCGGCGGGGTTCCCGGGGCGGACGGTCTTGCATGCAGCCGCTCGCCCTTCGACAGGCTCAGGGCGAACGGCACCGTCGCGATTCGTGACCGGCCCCTGGCCCCTGGCCCCTGGCCTCGGCCCCCGGCCTCAGGCCTCAGGCCTCGGACCTCAGGCCTCGGGAACGGCGGCACAGATGCACTTCCTGAGGCCTGAAGCCCGAGGCCTGAAGCCTTGGGTGTCTCCGAATCGCCCTACGGGCTCCTAGCCGCCCTCCGCCTCCCCGCGCCCGCCGTCGAGCTCCTGGTCCCGGAACGAGGCGGGATCCTCGAGCGCCTCGAGGTGGGTGAAGACCGAGGCCCCGGGGAGGGCCTCCCTCACGTCGTGCTCGATCCGCTCGAGGAGGTCGTGCCCGCGCCGGACCGTCCACGCGCCCGGGACGAGGACGTGCATCGTGACGAAGCGCCGGGCCCCGGCCTGGCGGGTCCGGACGGCGTGGAAGCGCGCCCCCGAGGCGGCCTCGTGCCGGTCGAGGACCGCCCGGACCGCGTCGAGGTCGGCCTGCGGGAGGGCCCGGTCGAGGAGGCCGGACCAGGAGCGCCGGAGGAGGACGACGCCCGACCAGAGGATCTGCGCCGCCACCGCGAGCGCGATCGCGGGATCGAGCCAGAGCCAGCCGGTGAGCCCGACCGCGCCGACGGCGAGGACGACCCCGGCGGACGTCCAGACGTCGGTCATGAGGTGCCGGCCGTCCGCCTCGAGGGCGATGGAGCGATGGCGCCGGCCCGCCGCGAGGAGGGCCCTCGCGACGCCGAGGTTCACGAGCGCGGCCGCGACGGAGATGGCGAGCCCGATCCCGATCCGCTCGACCGGGCGCGGGGAGAGGAGCCTGTCCACGGCGGCCCAGGCGATGCCGGCCGAGGCGACGAGGATGAGCGCCCCCTCGGCGCCGCTCGAGACGTACTCGGCCTTGTCGTGGCCGAAGGCGTGGTCCTCGTCCGGAGGGCGCGACGCGACGATCAGCATCGCGAGGGCGAAGCCGGCCGCGGCGAGGTTCACGAGCGACTCGAGCGCGTCGGAGAGGAGGCCGACGGACCCGGTGAGCCGCCAGGCGAGGGTCTTCAGCGCGATCGTGACGATCGCGGCGCCGATGGAGAGCCAGGCCCATCGAACGACCGTGGCCGGTCGATCCCCCATGGCGCGTCCCTTACCACGGCCCGAACCCTTCGGGGCCTCCGCGGCTCCACCCGTGTACACTCCGCCTCGGGAAGGGGAACCCATGCCCGGAACTCGACCACCGCTCTGGCTCCTCGCCGTCCTCGCGCTCTCGCCGGGACCGGCGCTCGCGCAGCACTCCGTCGTCACGGCGCCGGAGGTCCTGAAGCTCCAGAACGGGAAGCCGCCCGCGGTGGTCGTGGACACGAGGACGGCGGAGGAGTTCCGGCTCGGACGGGTTCCGGGCGCCGTGAACCTCCCGCCCGAGGAGGTGATCCGGGAGGCCTCGAAGCTGCCGAAGGACAAGAGGACCCCGCTCGTCTTCTACTGCCGGGGGCCCGGCTGAACGCTGAGCTTCATGGCCGCGGGCGCGGCCCACGAGCTCGGCTACACGCACCTCCTCGTCTACCAGGGCGGGATGCCGGACTGGATGTCTCGCGGTCTGCCCGTGGAGCGGGGGGGAGCCCCCGTCCAGCCGGTGCGGTCGCACTGACGGCGGTGACCACTCCCGTCGAGCCTCGGCGTTCGCCCTGAGCCTGTCGAAGGGCGAACGGATTCCTCGGAGGCTGTTCGTCGCGACCGGCGGGGGCCCGCTATCGCGTGCGGGGGTGGAGCCCCGGCACCTCGTGCACCTCCGCCGCGGGGCGGACGACGAGGAGCAGGAGCGCCTTCGCCCCGAGGAACGCGTCCCCCGCCACGCAGAAGATCGCGATGGCGAGGAGCGCCACGGGGGGCATGAGGCCGGAGGCGTAGAAGCCGAGCGAGGCCATGAGCACCGTGACGATGACGAGCCAGCGGCCGAGCGGGTCCATCGGCGCGAGCTTCGGCGCGAGCTCCACGAGGCCGTCGTCCCGGGTCCGGATGGTCACGTCGTTCATCGGTAGACGAACCTTCTAGCCGGACGCGCGAGGGAAGGCAACGCGCCCTGGGGCTAGACGACCGAGCGCGATTCGGAAACACCCAGAGGCTTCAGGCCTCAGACTTCAGGAAATGCATGCCTTAGGCCGTTCCTGAGACCTGAGCCCGAGGCCCGAGGCCCGAGGCCCGAGGCCCGAGGCCCGAGGCCCGAGGCCCGAGGCCAGGGGCCAGGGGCCGATCACGAGTCGCGAGCGGCCGTTCAGCGCCCCGCCGCCCCATCCCCCTTGCCGCGCCGCCATGGGGTGAGCCAGCTCGGGGCGAAGGTTCCGGTCGCCTCGGGCTGCTCCTCGAGGCGCCGCGTCATCCGGATGAAGACGCTCTCCCGCCCCTTCCGGACCTGCTTGCCCATCCCCACGATCTCGAAGCCCATCCGCTGCCAGAAGCGGAGGGCGCCGGGGTTCTGCTCCTGGACGACGAGGTGGAGGGCCTTGCAGCCGTACTCGCGCACCCACTCCTCGAGCCGGTGGTAGACCCGGTCCCCGAGCTTCCGGCCGCGCGAGGAGGGGCCGAACATGAGGAGGCCGAGGTACCACTCGCCCGGCTTCGGGTAGTCCCGGATCGCGTCGAGGACCCCGACGAGGTGGCCGGGGGCGTCGAAGAGCCCCATGACGAACTTGTCCTCCCGGGTCTTCCCGCGGGGGAGGGCCCGCAGGAGCTCGGCGGCCTCGTCCGGGCCGGGTGGCTCCCCCGTGACGAGCTCGAAGTAGTCCCGGCAGCCCTCGTAGAAGGCCTGGAGCTCGGCCGTGCGCGACTCGTCGAGCCGGATGCCGAAGCAGCCGGTGAGCTCGAAGACGTGCTCGCTCGGGTCGCGGGGACGCGCCACCTCCCGAGCGTACCGCAGTCGCGGCCTGTCCACCCCGGGCACGACCCAGTAAGATGCCGCGCGTCCACCCCGGGGGGGCGGACGGGAGCCGAATGAAGGGCGTCATCACCGGCCGGGACGTGCTGAAGCACTCCCTCACCATCCTCCGGCTCTGGGGCTTCGGGACGTACGTCCGCTGTCTCTACGCGATGCTGACGCGCCGCTCGGTCACGTTCCTCGAGGTGATCCACGAGGGGGACCGCTACCCGACCTGATTGGGCTCGATCATGACTCGGATGCGGCGGCATCGTCGGAGAGTTCCGCTCGCCCTGAGCCTGTCGAAGGGCGGGCGGGCATCGCGGTGGGCTGTCTAGCACGGGGAGAGGCGGCGCCATGGACGAGAAGAAGCCCCGCCCCGACACGCTCGCGCTCCACGCCGACGCGGGCGTGGAGCGGGGCGCCGACGTCGCCCCGCCGATCCACGTCTCCACGACCTTCTCCGCCGGAGGGGAGGAGGGGCTCGTCTACTCCCGCGCGGACCAGCCCACGCGCAGGCGGCTCGAGGCGGTGCTCGGTGCGCTCGAGGGGGGCGAGGCGGTGGCCTATGCCTCCGGCCAGGCGGCCGCGACCGCCGCGCTCCTCCACCTGCGCCCCCGGCGCGTCGCGATCGCGCGCGGCGGCTACCACGGGACCCACGCGGCGGTGGAGGCGTTCCGGCCGTTCGGGGTCGAGAAGGTCCCCCTCGACGCGCCGGTGGGGGAGGGCGACCTCGTGTGGCTCGAGACCCCCCGGAACCCGACCTGCGAGCTCGAGGACGTCGCCGCGCACGCCGCCCGGGCCCACGCGGCGGGCGCGCGCCTGATCGTGGACGGCACCTTCGCGACCCCCGTCCTCCAGTCGCCCCTCGCCCTCGGGGCCGACCTCGTCCTCCACTCGACGACGAAGCTCCTCTCCGGCCACTCCGACGCGCTCGGCGGAGTCCTCGTCGCGCGCGACGAGGCGACGGCGGCCCGGCTCCGGGAGGAGCGGACCGTGTCCGGGGCCGTGCCGGGGGCCCTCGAGACCTGGCTCACGCTCCGGGGCCTCCGGACCCTCGGGTTGCGCGTCCGGCGGCAGACGGAGACGGCGTCCGCGCTCGCCGCGTGGCTCGAGCCCCGCGTGGCCCGCGTCTGGCACCCCTCGCTCGTCTCCCACCCGGGCCACGCCCTCGCGGCGCGGCAGATGCGGGGGCCGGGGCCGATCCTGTCCTTCGAGCTCGCGACCGAGCAGGCGGCGCGCGAGCTCCCCTCGCGCCTCCGGCTCATCCGGGACGCGACCTCGCTCGGGGGCGTGGAGTCGCTCGTGGAGTGGCGGCGGAAGCACGACCCCGAGGCGCCGGCGGCGCTCCTGCGCCTCTCGGTCGGCCTCGAGGATCCCGAGGACCTCGTCGCGGATCTCGACCGGGCGCTCGCGCGCCGGGAAGGCTGACCGCGGCTCTCCCCTCCGGTGTGGCGACCCCGGGGATCACCCTGTGATCCCTCCGGTCACGGTCCGCGCCCGGAAACCGGCGGAAACGGCGGCCGCGCAGCCGGTACGCGCGATGCACAAGCGCTCCCCGGACCCACCGTGCAGAGGAGACAGAGATGACCATCGCCAAGGCATTCCGGACCGCCCTCGCGGCCGCCGCGCTCACCCTCGCCACCTCCGCGATCGCGGGTGACGCCTCCCTCGATCGGGCGCAGCTGCGCGCGCCCG
>JBBIPT010000066.1:0-16407 GCA_037442705.1 Anaeromyxobacter sp. | reverse complement strand
GTGGCCGGCGCCGCGGCGGGCGCGGCGATCGCGAGCGCGGCGGCGAGCATCCCGGCATTCTCGGGCCCGATCGAGACGCTGACAAGGGGCCGGGCCGTGACAGGATGAGGGGATGGCGCACCCGCTTGCGGGCAAGCCCGCTCCCCGCGAGATCCTCGTCGACGTCCCCGAGCTCCTTCGCCGCTACGGCGCCGGCGCGCCCGATCCCTCGAGCCCCGCCGAGCGGGTCGCGTTCGGCACGTCCGGACACCGCGGCTCGTCGCTCCGCAGGAGCTTCAACGAGGCCCACATCCTCGCCGTGGCGCAGGCGGTCGCCGAGCACCGGGCGAGGGCGGGCGTGACGGGCCCCCTCTTCCTCGGACGGGACACCCACGCCCTCTCCGCGCCGGCGGAGCGGACCGCGCTCGAGGTCCTCGCGGCGAACGGGGTGGAGGTCGTGGTGTCCGCGGGGGACGCCCCCGTCCCGACGCCGGTCGTCTCCCACGCGATCCTCTGCCACAACCGCGGGCGGACGGAGGGGCGCGCGGACGGGATCGTCGTGACCCCCTCGCACAACCCGCCGGAGGACGGCGGGATCAAGTACAACCCGCCCGACGGCGGCCCCGCCGGCGCCGCGATCACCGGGGCGATCGAGGCCCGGGCGAACGAGCTCCTCGCGGCCGGGAACCGCGGGGTGAAGCGGTTCCCCTTCGATCGGGCGCGCCGCGCCGCGACGACGGCCGAGCGGGACTTCGTCCTCCCCTACGTGAAGGACCTGCGCTCCGCCCTCGACCTCGAGCCGGCGCGCGGGGCGCGGATCCGGATCGGGGTCGATCCGCTCGGGGGCTCGAACGTCCACTACTGGGGCGCCATCGCCTCCGAGCTGGGGCTCGACCTCGAGGTGGTGAACCCGGTCGTGGATCCGGCGTTCGGCTTCATGCCGCTCGACCACGACGGGAAGATCCGGATGGACTGCTCGTCGCCCTTCGCGATGGCGAACCTCGTCGCGATGAAGGACCGGTTCGACGTCGCCTTCGGGAACGACGCGGACTCCGACCGGCACGGCATCGTCACGCCGTCCTCCGGGCTCATGAACCCGAACCACTACCTCGCCGTCTCCATCGACTGGCTCTTCCGGAACCGGCCGGGCTGGCCGGCGGCGGCCGGGATCGGGAAGACGCTCGTCTCCTCGGCCCTCATCGACCGCGTCGCGGCCCGGCTCGGCCGCCGGCTCGTGGAGGTCCCGGTAGGCTTCAAGTGGTTCGTCCCGGGGCTCCTCGACGGGTCGCTCGGCTTCGGGGGAGAGGAGAGCGCGGGGGCCTCCTTCCTGCGCCGGGACGGGACGGTCTGGACGACCGACAAGGACGGGATCGTGATGGACCTCCTCGCGGTGGAGATGAGGGCCCGGTCCGGGAAGGACCCGGGGGAGCTGCACCGCGCCCTCGCGGAGGACCTCGGGTCGCCCGTCTACGCGCGGGTGGACGCGCCGGCGACGGCCGCGGAGAAGGCGGTCTTGAAGAGGCTCTCGCCCTCCTCGGTGGCCGCCACCGAGCTCGCCGGGGAGAAGATCGAGGCGAAGCTCACCCGGGCGGCGGGGAACGGCGCGGAGATCGGCGGCCTCAAGGTCGTCGCGGCGAGCGGCTGGTTCGCCGCCCGCCCGTCCGGGACCGAGGACGTGTACAAGATCTACGCGGAGAGCTTCCGCGACGAGGCCCACCTCGCCCGGATCCTGGACGAGGCGAGGGCGATCGTCGCGGCGGCCCTCCGGGCGTGATGGGCCACCACGGACGGTCCTGCACGCAGCCGCTCGTCCCGAGCTTGTCGAAGGGCGAACGCCGTGGCTCTATCCAGGTGTTCGCCGCGTGACCTGTCGCTTCCGGGAGAGACCTTGAGCCCCTATCCGCACCTCCTCGCCCCGCTCGACCTCGGCTTCACCACCCTCCGGAACCGGGTCCTCATGGGCTCCATGCACACCGGGCTCGAGGACCGGCGCCGCGACTTCCCCCGGCTCGCCGCCTACCTCGCCGAGCGGGCCCGGGGGGGCGCGGGGCTCATCGTCACGGGCGGCTTCGCCCCGAACGTGGAGGGCTGGCTCTCCCCGTTCGGCTCCCGCCTCGCGAGCCGGCGCGCCGCGCGCGCTCACCGGCCCGTGACGGACGCCGTCCACGCCGAGGGCGGGAAGGTGGCGCTCCAGATCCTCCATGGCGGCCGGTACAGCTACACGCCGATCTCGGTCGCGCCGTCGCGGGTGAAGTCCCCGATCACGCCCTTCACGCCGCGCGCCCTCTCGGCGGCCGGCGTGGAGCGGCAGATCCGGGCCTACGTCCGCTGCGCCGTCCTCGCCCGGGAGGCCGGGTACGACGGCGTCGAGGTCATGGGCTCCGAGGGCTACTTCATCAACCAGTTCCTCGTCACCCGGACGAACCGGCGGACCGACCGGTGGGGCGGGAGCTACGAGAACCGGATGCGGCTCCCGGTGGAGATCGTCTCCCGGATCCGCGAGGCGGCCGGGAAGGACTTCATCCTCGTCTACCGGATCTCCATGCTCGACCTCGTGCCGGAGGGGAGCACCTGGGAGGAGGTGGTCCTCCTCGCGAAGGCGGTGGAGAGGGCGGGCGCCACGATCCTGAACACCGGGATCGGCTGGCACGAGGCCCGGGTCCCCACGATCGCGACGAGCGTCCCCCGCGCCGCCTTCGCCTGGGTGACCCGGAAGCTGAGGGGGGAGGTCGGGATCCCGCTCTGCACGACGAACCGGATCAACGCGCCGGAGGTTGCGGAGCGGGTCCTCGCGGAGGGCTCCGCCGACATGGTCTCCATGGCGCGCCCCTTCCTCGCCGATCCGGAGCTCGTCCGGAAGGCGGCGGAGGGACGGGCCGACGAGATCAACACCTGCATCGCCTGCAACCAGGCCTGCCTCGACCACGTCTTCGACGGCAAGACGGTCTCCTGCCTCGTGAACCCCCGCGCCTGCCGCGAGACGGAGGCGCGGCCGCCGAGGGCGCCGAAGGGGCGGCGGATCGCCGTCGTGGGCGCGGGGCCGGCGGGGCTCGCCTGCGCCGTGACGCTCGCGGAGCGCGGGCACGAGGTGGAGCTCTTCGAGGCGGCGAAGGAGATCGGCGGGCAGTTCCTCATGGCGATGAGGGTCCCGGGCAAGGAGGAGTACGCGGAGACGGTCCGGTACTTCCGGCGCCGGATCGAGACGGACGGCATCCGGCTCCACCTCGGGCGCCGGGCGACGGCGGAGGCCCTCGTCGCGGGCGGGTTCGGCGAGGTCGTCCTCGCGACGGGCGTCCTCCCGCGCGACCCGAAGATCCCGGGGGAGGATCACCCGAAGGTCATGAGCTACGTGGACGTCCTCCTCCACGGGAAGCCGGCCGGGGAGCGGGTCGCCATCGTGGGGGCGGGGGGCATCGGCTTCGACGTCGCCTCCTTCCTCGTCCACGAGCACGTGCCCGAGGCGGAGGCGATCGAGCGGTTCATGCGCGAGTGGGGCGTCGGCGATCCCGCGGCGAGCCGGGGCGGGGTCGTGCCGCCGCGCCCCTCGCCGCCCGCGCGCCGGGTCCACCTCCTGCAGCGGAAGGCCCGCCGGCCCGGCGCCGGCCTCGGCAAGACGACCGGCTGGATCCACCGCGCCGCGCTGAAGGCGAAGCAGGTGGAGATGATCGCGGGGGTGAACTACGAGGGGATCGACGACCGCGGGCTCTCGATCAGCTTCGGGGAGAGGCGGGAGCGCGGGCGGGTCCTCGAGGTGGACACGGTCGTCCTCTGCGCCGGGCAGGAGCCGCTCCGGGAGCTCGAGGCGCCGCTCCGGGCGGCGGGCGTCCCCGTGCACCTCGTCGGCGGCGCGGACGTCGCGGCCGAGCTCGACGCGAAGCGGGCGATCGCGCAGGGGACGGAGGTCGGGGGGAGGCTGTGATGGTGGTCCTGGCCGCCGGGTCGATCCAGGGCGTTCGTGGTTCCCCGGACCGCGACGAACGGATGGCGAGGGATCCGTTCGCCCTGAGCCTGTCGAAGGGCGAGCGTCGAGGCCGATCGCGGCCATGAAGCGGCCGGGGACGAGGCGCGGTGCCCTCGAGAGGCCAGGAACGGGAAACGAAGACGAGGAGAAGCGGACATGAGCTCCCAGCACACAGTCCTCCTCGCCGGCGGCACCGGCCGCACGGGCCGGCGCGTCCTCCGGCAGCTCCTCCAACGCGGCGTCGCCGTCCGGGCCATCGTGCGATCGCGCGGGAAGCTGCCGGCGGAGGTCGCGGGGAGCCCCCTCCTCGAGGTGATCGAGGCGAGCCTGCTCTCGCTCGGGGACGAGGAGCTCCGCCGGCACCTCCGCGGCTGCGACGCCGTCGTCTCCTGCCTCGGCCACGTCCTCGGCTTCCATGGGATCTGGGGCCCGCCGCGCGACCTCGTCACCCGCGCGACGGCGCGCCTCTGCCGCGGGGTCGAGGCCCTGGAGCCCCCGTCGCCGGTGAAGCTCGTCCTCATGAGCAGCGTCTCGGTCCACCGCCAGGCCCCGCTCGACGCCCGCCGGGGCGCGTTCGAGCGGGCGTTCCTCTGGGCGCTCCGCGGCGCGCTCCCTCCGGCCAGGGACAACCAGCGGGCGGCGGACTTCCTCCTCGGGGAGATCGGGACCGGGAACGCCTTCGTCGAGTGGTCGGTGGTCCGGCCCGACTCGCTCCGGGAGGGCGAGGTCTCGGAGTACGAGGCGCACGACGGGCTCGTGAACGGCGTCTTCTCGCCAGGCAAGTCGAGGATGGCCAACGTGGCGCACTTCATGTGCGAGCTCGTGACGAACCCGGAGGCCTGGGCCCGCTGGAAGGGAAGGCTGCCCGTCCTCACCGACGCCTGAACGCCCGAGCGCGATTCGGAACCACCCGAGGCTTCAGGCCTCAGGAAATGCGCAGTGGACCATCCAGGCCCGGCCGGCGGCGGGATCGCGCGCCGCCGGGAAGCCGAGGGAGAAGCCGGTCTCGGCGGCGTACGTGTCCGGGTCGGGAAGTCTCCTTCAGGCGGCCCGGGCGCGGGCCCCCGCCTCCGCGGCCGGCTCCGCCGCGGGGGAGAGGCTCGCCGTGGCGAGGAGGACGAGGGCGATCCAGAGGAGGTCGGCGAGGAAGAGGTGGACGAGCTGGAGCCAGACCGGAGCGAGGAGGAGCACGTTCACGACCCCCACGGCGATCTCCACGGCGACGAGGAGGGCGACCGCGAGGGCGGCCCGCCGGACGCGCGGGCCGGCGCTCGCGCGCAGGGCGCGGCGCGCCACCCAGAGGAGGAGGACGCCGGCCGCGAGGGCCGCGAACGGGTGGAGGATCCGGAGCCGGAGGAGGAGCGCCGACTCCGTGGAGAGCTCCTGGCGGAGCCCCTCCGCGAAGCTCGTCGCGGGGAAGAGGGTGTCCCCGAGGGCGGCGATGGCGCCGGTGATCCCGGCGAGGAGGACGGCGAGCCCCGCCGCTGCGAGGGCGGCGGCGAGCCCCCGCCGCTCCCGGATCGCGAGGAGGCCGCCGTGCCGGGAGGCGTCGGCGGTGTAGGCGAGCGCCCCGAGGAGGAGGAAGGTGTTCGTGAGGTGGACGGCCATCACCCAGCCCCGCTCGGGGGAGGCGTCCTTCGCCACCCACCCGAAGAGGACGAGCCCCGCGCCGACGGCCGCCTCCAGGAGCATGAAGGCGATCGAGGCCACGGCCCCCTTCCTCGCGGCGTGGCCGCGCGGGAAGGCGGAGAAGGCCCATACGACGAGCGCGACGACGAGGAGGAGGGCGAGGCCGCTCGTCGCCCGGTGGGTGAACTCGACCATCGTCTCCGCGCTCGCCGATCGGGGGAGGATCTCCCCGTTGCAGGTGGGCCAGTGCTTGCCGCAGCCCGCCCCGGAGCCGGTGGCGCGGACGAACGCGCCCCAGGCGATGACGAGGAGGGTGTAGCCGGCGAGGGTCCAGGCGAACCGGGTGAAGGGGGCCATTCCGGGCAGTCAAAGCACCCCCGCCGGCGGCACGCAACCGGTCTCGCGGGGGGGCGCGCACCGCTCGCCGGGAAGGGTTGCGGGCGGGGCGGAGGGGCGGGAAGATCCACGGCCATGGCCGACGACTTCGTGCAGCGACACGTCCCGGCGCTGAAGAAGCGCGTCCACCGCCTCGGGATCGCGGGCTCCCACGGGCTCGACGAGGCGGGCTGCCGCGAGGCGCTCGAGCGCGTGCAGTACGTCTTCTGGAGCCCGCGGATGAGGGGGCTCGGGCCCGCCCTCCGAGACGCGCTCCGCCGGGACCGGGACCGGTACGTCGTCTCCGCGGGGCCGCTGCTCGCCTTCTTCCCGGGGTCCGTCCGCAAGGCCGCGGAGAAGGCGCTCCGCACGCTCGGGACCGACTACGTGGACGTGTTCCAGCTCTACTGGCTCTCGAAGATGTCCGCCTTCACGGAGGCGGTCCAGGAGGAGCTCCTCCTCCTCCGGCAGGAGGGGAAGGTGCGGGCGCTCGGCGTCTCCATCCACGACCGCCCGCGGGCGGGGCGGCTCGCGGAGGACTCGATCCTCGACCTCCTCATGATCCGCTACAACGCCGCCCACCCGGGGGCCGAGCGGGACGTCTTCCCGCGCCTCGCGAAGCGGCACCCGGCCGTCGTCGCCTACACGGCGACCTCGTGGCGGAAGCTGCTCCGGCGGCCGCGCGGCTGGGACGGGCCGGTGATGACGGCGGGGGACTGCTACCGGTTCTGTCTGTCGAGCCCGCACGTGGACGTCGTGCTCACCGGACCGAAGGACGTGGCGGAGCTGCGGGAGAACCTCGCCGCGGTGGAGCAGGGGCCGCTCTCCGAGGGGGAGCTCGCCTGGATGCGGGAGTTCGGGAAGGTGGTCCGCGGTTGACCGGTCGCTCGCGATTCGTGATCATCCCCTGGCCTCGGGCCTCGGACCTCAGGCCTCGGGAACGGCGGCAGAGATGCATTTCCCGAGGACAGAAGCCCGAGGCCTGAAGCCTTGGATGTTTCCGGATCGCCTTCGGGCGTTTCGTCCGCTGGCGGGGAGGCACGATGACGACTCCACGCGCGTGGATCCCCGGCGCGGCCGCCGCGTCGCTCCTCGCCCTCCTCGGGCTGGCCCCCCGGGCGGCCGCCGCGGGCGAGGCGGGGGGGCGGGAGGCGACGGCCCGCGCCCACATGGTCGCGATGCAGATCGAGGCGCGCGGCGTGAGGGACCCGCGGGTGCTCGAGGCGATGCGGAGGGTGGAGCGGCACCTCTTCGTGCCGCCGGCGATGAGGCCCCACGCCCACGCGGACCAGCCGCTCCCCATCGGCCACGAGCAGACGATCAGCCAGCCCTACATCGTGGCGCTCATGACCGAGCTCGCCCGCGTGGGCGAGGGGGCCCGGGTGCTCGAGATCGGGACCGGCTCCGGGTACCAGGCGGCGGTCCTCGCGGTCGTGGCGAAGGAGGTCTACACGATCGAGATCGTGGAGCCGCTCGCCACGGAGGCCCGGGAGCGGCTCGCCCGGCTCGGGTACGCGAACGTCACCGTGCGGGCGGGGGACGGCTACCGGGGCTGGCCGGAGAAGGCGCCGTTCGACGCGATCCTCGTCACCGCGGCCCCACCGGAGATCCCGAAGCCGCTCCTCGATCAGCTCGCGCCGGGGGGGTGGCTCGTGGCGCCGGTGGGCGAACGGCGGGGCGCACAGGAGCTCGTCGTCGTGGAGCGGACGGCGAAGGGGCTCGTGCGGCGGTCCGTCCTCCCCGTGCGGTTCGTGCCGATGACGGGCGAGGCCCAGCGCCGCTGATGAACGTGCTCGTCGCGGGATGCGGGTGGCTCGGCGCCGAGGTCGCGCGGCGGCTCCTCGCGCGCGGGGACCGCGTGATCGGGATCCGGAGGGACCCGGGCAGGGCCCCGGCCCTGGCGGGGCTCGGCGTGGAGCCCCTCGCCCTCGACCTCGCGGCGCCCGGGGCGGGGCGCGCCCTCGCCGGGATCGAGGTCGACGCGATCGTCGCGTGCCAGGCGGCGGGAGGGGAGGGCGCGGAGGCGTACCGCGACGCCTACGTCCGCGCGAACCGGACGCTCCTCGAGGCGGCGGAGCGCCGGGGTGCTTCCCTCGTCTACACGGGCTCGACCGGCGTCTTCGGCCAGCGGGACGGCTCGGACGTGGACGAGCGGACGCCGCCGCTCCCCGCGAGCCCGGCCGCCGAGGTGCTCGTCGAGGCGGAAGGGCTCGTCCTCGAGGCCGCGGCACGAGGGGTCCGTGCCTCCCTGCTCCGGCTCTCCGGCCTCTACGGGCCCGGAAGGGTGGGGATCGTCGATCGGGTCCGCGCGGGGCGCCTCGCGCTCGGACCCGGCGACGGGGCCTGGATGAACTTCTGCCACCTCGCGGACGCCGCCACGTTCGTGATCGCCGCGCTGGACCGGGCGCGGCCCGGCGCCGTCCATCACGGCAGCGACGCCGCTCCCGCCAGGCGGCGCGAGGTGGTGGAGTGGATCTCGGCCCGCCTCGGCATCGAGCCGCCCCGAGGGGACGGGCCGCCGCCCGGGCCGGATCGCCGGATCCTCTCCGCCGGGACGCGGAGGGCGCTCGGGGTCTCGCTCGCGTTCCCCTCCTTCCGCGAGGGGCTCGCGCCGCACGTCTGAAGGGCGTCGATCCGGGATCTCTCGTGGTTCCCCCGAGCCTGTCGAGGGGTCGCCACGAGCGGAGAGATGGGATCCGTTCGCCCTGACCCTGAGCTTGTCGAAGGGTCGAAGGGCGAACGCCGCCGTCAGATCGCGAGCGCTGCCGCGACCGCCCTCGCGGCGCGCACGATCCGATCCTCCGGGAGCATGTCGGAGGGCTGGCCCTCGAAGCAGCGCCGTCCCCGGAGCCGATCCGGCGTGGCGGCGTACCGGGGCACGAGGTGCAGGTGGAAGTGCCGGAGGACGTCGCCGATGGCGAAGGCGTAGACGTGCTCGGCGGAGAGGGCGGAACGCTGGGCGGCCATGACCCGCGCGGCGAGGGGGCCGAGCCCGGCGAGCTCGCCGTCGTCGAGGTCGACCCAGGCGCGGGCGTGCCGCTCGCTCGTGAGGACGAGCCAGCCCTCGATCGGGCTCGGGTCCGCGAGCGCGTGGAGCACGAAGCCCCCCTCGCGCCAGAGGACTCCGCCCGGCGTCGTCCGCCCGCCGGCGACGATCGCGCAGGCCGTGCAGGACGGATCGTGAATCATCGGTCCTCCCTCTTGCGGCCGTTCGCCGCGCTCGCTCTGACCGCCGGGACCCGTCCCAAACGGAGCCCCCCCGGTTCGCCACGCGCGTAACTTGGCGTCATATCAGACGGGCGGGACCTCGGGTACCCGGGAGGGCCCCAAGCGGGGCTTTCCGGCGAGTGCCGGTTCGATGCAAGTTGGCCGTCGCTCGCAGTGATTCACAGGGGAATGGAGCCGCCCGTCGCCTGTTCTCAGCGGAAACCCGGAGGACGCAGTGTACGCGCATCCGAACCCTACGCCGCTCGCGCAGCTCCTTCGCTCGGAGAACGTCGTCTCCGGGCATCGGAACCTGTACTGCCTGCACTACGACGCCTGCCTCGACACGGCGGTGAAGCTCGACTGGGACAGCTGGTCCTGCGAGCGCTGCCCGCTCTTCCCGCTGCACGACGCGCCGCGGGACTTCGCCGGACCGTACGCGAACGAGCGCCGCGGGGGAGTCCAGCCCTAGGCCGTTCGCCGGTCGAGGCCGCTCTGCGGCTCCAGGCTTCGGGCTCCGGCGGGCAGCAGGGAGTTCTCCCGCAGCCTGAAGCCCGAGGTCCGAAGCCTCGGCCGTTTCCGAAATCGGGCGCCGTCTACTAGGATCCGTCTCCCATGCGACCCGTACACCTCGGTGCCAGCCTCCTCGCCGTCGCCCTCTCCGCCTGCGCCGGCCCGGCCGCCCCCGCGAAGTCCGCGGCCGCCACCCCTCCCGCCGCCACGGCCGCGAAGCCCACGCCGGAGGAGGCCCGCGCCTTCGCCGCGCGCGTGAACGCGGAGCTGAAGCGGCTCCTCGTCCGCGTCTCCACCGCGGAGTGGATCAAGTCCACCTACATCACCGACGACACCGAGCGGAACGCGGCCGCGATGAACGAGGACCTCATGGAGTTCCTCTCGCGGACCATCCCGGAGGCCGGCCGGTTCGACGGCGTCGCCGTGGATCCGGAGACGGGGCGGATGCTCCACCTCCTGAAGCTGGGCTCGCCCCTGCCCGCGCCCCGCGACCCGGAGAGGCGGCGCGAGCTCGCGGAGACGGTCGCGCGGCTCGAGGGGATGTACGGGAAGGGGAAGGCCTGCGGCACGCCCGTCCCGGGCAAGCCCCCGCCGCGCTGCCGCGACCTCCTCGAGCTCGAGGAGGTGATGAAGCAGAGCCGCGACGGGGCGGAGCTGCTGGAGGCCTGGTCGGGGTGGCACGCCGTGGGCCGCCCCATGCGCCCGCTCTACGAGCGGCTCGTCGCGCTCGGCAACGAGGGGGCGCGGGAGATCGGCTTCCGCGACATGGGCGACCTCTGGCGCGCCGGCTACGACATGAGCCCGGAGGCCCTCGAGGCCGACGTGGATCGGCTCTGGGCAGAGGTGAAGCCGCTCTACGAGGCGCTCCACTGCCACGTCCGGGCACGGCTCCAGGCGATCTACGGGAAGGAGCGCGTCCCCGATGGCGCGCCCATCCCGGCCCACCTCCTCGGCAACATGTGGGCGCAGGCATGGGGGAACCTCTACCCCGAGCTCGAGCCCTACCCCGGCGTCGGCAGCGTGGACCTCGACGCGGCCCTCGTGAAGCAGGGGTACGACGCCGCGAAGATGACCCGGCTCGCCGAGGCCTTCTTCACCTCCCTCGGGCTCGATCCCCTCCCGGAGACCTTCTGGGAGCGCTCGATCCTCGTGAAGCCGCGGGACCGCGAGGTGGTGTGCCACGCGAGCGCCTGGGACGTGACCTACTCCGCCGACCTCCGCATCAAGATGTGCATCCGGCCGACGGAGGAGGACTTCATCACGATCCACCACGAGCTCGGCCACAACTACTACCAGCGCGCCTACGTCCACCTGCCGGTCCTCTTCCACAACGCCGCGAACGACGGTTTCCACGAGGCGATCGGGGACACGATCTCCCCCCTCTCCATGACCCCGACCTACCTCCGGAAGGTGGGGCTCCTGCGCGCGGGCGGGGAGGACGAGCGGGCCGTCGTGAACCACCAGATGAAGAACGCGCTCGAGGGCGTCGCCTTCCTCCCGTTCGGCCGGCTCATGGATCAGTGGCGGTGGGACGTCTTCTCCGGGAAGGTCCCGCCCGAGCGGTGGGACGCCCACTGGTGGGAGCTCCGCCGGAGGTTCCAGGGCGTGGACTCGGCGGTGCCGCGCACCCCCTCCGACTTCGACCCGGGCGCGAAGTACCACATCCCCGCGCACGTCTCCTACCTCCGCTACTTCCTCGCGCGCGTCTACCAGTACCAGTTCCACGAGGCGCTCTGCGAGGCGTCCGGCTGGAAGGGTCCCCTCCACGCCTGCTCGATCCACGGCTCGAAGGAGGCCGGGCGGCGGCTGAAGGCGGCGATGGAGCTGGGGGCCTCGAGGCCCTGGCCGGAGGCGATGGAGGTGCTCACCGGCCAGCGGAGGGCCGACGCGACGGCGCTCCTCGAGTACTACGCCCCGCTCCGGACGTGGCTCGCGAAGCAGAACGCCGGCCGCAGGTGCGGGTGGTAGCTCCCACGGGGCCTGTCGATCACCAGCGGCCTCGTGCCGCGCTCGGGTCGAGGCACCGAGCGCAGCCGTTCGCCCCGGGCTCGTCGAAGGGCGAGCGGTGCGGAACGCGTCAGACCGCCGGCGCCGCCGCCGACCGGTCCGGCTCCGGCATCCCGCCCGAGGACCGGCCGCGCCCTCCCACGCCCCGGAGCCTCTCGAACCAGACGTAGAAGACCGGCGTCACGTAGAGCGTGAGGAACTGGGAGAAGACGAGGCCGCCCACGACCGCGAGGCCGAGGGGCTGGCGCGACTCCGCCCCCGCGCCGAGGCCGGCGGCGATGGGGAGCGTCCCGACGAGCGCCGACATCGTCGTCATCATGATGGGGCGGAACCGGACGAGGCAGGCCTCGTGGATCGCGTCCCGGGGCGACTTCCCGGCCTTCTGCGCCTCGATGGCGAAGTCCACCATCATGATGCCGTTCTTCTTCACGAGCCCGACGAGCATCACGATCCCGACGAAGGCGTAGAGCGAGAGGCTCACGCCGAAGGCGAGGAGCGTGACGAGCGCCCCGAAGCCGGCGAAGGGGAGGGCGGTGAGGATCGTCACCGGGTGGACGAAGCTCTCGTAGAGGATCCCGAGGACGATGTAGATGACGAGGATCGACATCACGAGGAGGAGCCCGAGCCCCTTCGTCGCGTCCCCGAAGGCCTGCGCCGTCCCCTGGAACCTCGTGGAGGCCGTGTCGGGGAGGACCTCCGCCGCGGCCCGCTCCACCGCGCCGACCGCGTGGCCGAGGGAGGCGCCCGGGCCGAGGTTGAAGGCGATGTTCACCGCGGGGAGCTGTCCGGAGTGGTTCACGGAGAGCGGTCCCACCGAGCGGCGGACCGAGGCGACGGAGTCGAGCGGCACGAGCCGGCCCGTGGCGGACCGGACGTGGACGAGGGAGAGCCCTCCCGCGTCCACGGCGAAGCGCGGATCGAGCTCCAGGAGGACGTCGTACTGGTCCTCGGCGGCGCTGATCACCGAGACCCGGCGAGAGCCGAAGGCGGCGTAGAGGGCGTCCTCGATCGCCGTGGGCGAGACCTGGAGGGCGGCGGCCCGGTCCCGGTCGATCTCCACGGAGAGGCGGGGGGAGGAGAGCCGGAGGTCGCTCACGACGTCCGTGACCTCGGGCAGGTCACGCATCCGCGCCTCGAGGAGGGGCGCGGCGCGGTAGAGGACGCCGGTGTCCGCGTCCTGGACGGTGACGGTGTACTGGGCCCGGCCCGAGCCGCCGCTCGCGAGGGAGATCGGCGGCGGGTTCACGATGAAGGTCCGCAGGGCCGGCACCGCCTCCAGATCCCTCCGGATCTGCCGGGCGACCTGCTCGGCGTGGGGCCGCTTCCCCTGGGAGAGCCGCAGGAAGACCCGCCCGCTCCCCGAGGTCCCCTGGGAGAAGGCGACCGACGTGCCCTGATCCACCGCCGGGTGGGACGTGGCGACCGCGGCCACCTGCCGCTGGGCCCGCACCATCGCGTCCCAGCTCGTCCCGTCCGGGGCGAGCGTGTTCACGACGAGCCGGCCGGTGTCCTCGCTCGGGAGGAAGTCCCGCGGGGCGAACACCGCGAGCGGGATCATCGCGAGGAGGACGGCGCCCGAGAAGACGAGGACCGACCGGGGATGGCCGAGCGACCATCGGAGCCCGCGGTCGTAGACCCGGAGCCCCCAGTCGAACCCGCGCTCCGTCACCCGGTAGAGGCGCCCGTGGTTCTGTCCGTGCGACCGGCGGAGGAACCGGGCGCAGAGGAGGGGGGTGAGGGTGAGCGAGACGAAGCCGGAGATCAGGATCGCGATGCCGAGCGTCACCGCGAACTCGGTGAAGAGCCGCCCGACGAGCCCGCCGAGGAAGAGGACGGGGATGAAGACCGCGGCGAGGGAGATCGTCATCGAGACGATGGTGAAGGCGATCTCCTTCGATCCGTGGAAGGCCGCCTCGAGCGGCGGCATCCCGCGCTCCAGGTGGCGGTGGATGTTCTCGAGCATCACGATCGCGTCGTCCACGACGAAGCCGACCGCGAGCGTGAGGGCCATGAGCGAGAGGTTGTCGAGGGAGTAGTCGAGGAGCCACATCGCCGCGAAGGTGCCGACGATCGACACCGGGAGGGCGAGGCTCGGGATCAGCGTCGCGGTCCCGTTCCGCAGGAAGAGGAAGATGACCAGGATGACGAGGACGAGCGTGAGCAGGAGCGTGAGCTGCACGTCCCGCACGGAGTGGCGGATCGACTCGGAGCGGTCGTAGATGACCTCGAGCGACGCGGCCGCGGGGAGCTGCTGGTTCACGGCGGGCAGCAGGGCGAGGACCTGCCGCACGATCTCCACGGTGTTGGAGCCGGGCTGGCGCCGGACCGCGACGGTGATGCTCCGCTGGTCCTTCCCGCCCTTCACGAACCAGGCCGCGACCCGGTCGTTCTCGACGCCGTCCACGACCCGGCCGAGGTCGGAGAGCCGGACCGGGGCGCCGTTGCGGAAGGCGACGACGGTGCGGCCGAACTCCTCCGCCCGCATGAGCCCGCCGGTGGCCTCGACGGCGTAGGCCCGGTCGCGTCCCTGCAGGACGCCGGTGGGGAGGTTCGCGTTGGCGGCCCGGACCGCGGCGGCCACCTCGTCGAGCCCCAGGCCGCGTGCGGTGAGCTCCCGTGGATCGAGCTGGATCCGGACGGCGTGCTTCTGGGAGCCGAAGATGGCGACCTCGGCCACGCCGGGGACGGTCGCGATCCGCTGGGCGACGAGGTCCTGCGCGTACCGGTTCAGGTCGGACAGGCGCATCGTCGGCGAGGTGATCGAAAGGTAGAGGATGGGATCGTTCGCCGGGTTGTCCTTCCGGTAGGTCGGCGGCGAGGGCATGTTCGGCGGCAGCTGGCCGAGGCTCGCCGAGATGGCGGACTGGACGTCGAGGGCGGCCGCGTCGATGTCTCGCCGGAGGTCGAACTCGAGGGTGATCGACGTCGATCCCTGGCTCGAGGACGAGTTCATCGACTTCACGCCGGCGATGTTCGAGAACTGGCGCTGGAGGGGGGTGGCGACGGAGGCCGCCATCGTCTCCGGGCTCGCGCCCGGCAGGCTCGCCCGGACCTGGATCGTGGGGAAGTCCACGACCGGGAGGTCGGAGACGGGGAGCTTCCCGTAGGCGACGAGCCCGTAGGCCGTGAAGCTCGCCATGACGAGCGTCGTCATGACGGGGCGGCGGATGAACGGCGCGGAGAGGTTCATCGCCCGGCGGCCTCGCCCTTCAGGATCTCCACCGCGGCCCCGGGCCGCAGCTTCAGGTGCCCCTCCGTCACGACGATCTCACCGGGGGACACCCCCTTCGCGATCACCGTCTCGAGGTCCCCCGCCTGGGCGACCTCGACCGGGCGGAGCTCCACCTTCTGCTCGGGCCCGATCACGTAGGCGTAGTCGCCCTGCTGTCCGGTCGCCACCGCCGCGGCGGGGACCACGACCGCCTTCTCCCGCTCGGCGAGCCGCAGGGCCACCTCGACGATCTGGCCCGGCCAGAGGGCCTCGTCCTCGTTCGGGACGCGCGCTCTGAGGAGGATCGTCCCGGTGGCGGCGTCCACCGCGTTGTTCACGAAGGAGAGGACCCCGGCGATCTCCTGGCCGGTCGAGGTCCGGACCACCGCCGCGGGGGGCGAGGCGCGGGGGGCCCGGAGCGCCGCGACGTGGCGCTCGGGCACCGAGAACTCGGCGAAGACCGGCTTCACCTGCTCGATCGTGACGATCGGCTCCGGAGCGTTCGCGGTGACGAGGTTGCCCGGGTGGACGAGGAGCTTGCCCGTCCGCCCGGAGATCGGCGCGCGGATCCGGGCGTAGGAGAGGGCGAGGCTCGCCCGCTCCACCGCCGCCTCGTCCGCGAGGACGACGGCCTGGAGGGCCTGGGCGTTCGCCCGCGCCGCCTCGTACTGCTGGCGCGTGACGAACTCCTTCTCCACGAGGCCGGCGTACCGCTCCGCGTCCGCCCGCGCGTTCTCCGCCCGCGCCCGGTCCTGCTCGAGCCGCGCGGTCGCCTCGAGGAGGGCCGCCTCGAGCGGGCGCGGGTCGATCTCGACGAGGAGCGCCCCTTCCCGGACCGCCTGCCCCTCCTGGAAGTGGACGGCGACGATCGGGCCGGAGACCTGGGCCCGTATGGCGACGGACCGGTTCGCCGCGATCTTGCCGACCGCCTTCACCTCGACCGGGACGTCCTTCGCGACGGCCGGGACGGCGCGGACGGGGACGGGACCACCGGGCTTCCGGCCCTCGCCGGAGCAGGCGAGGAGGAGGAGCGGGGCGAAGGACATGGCGAGGGCGCGGGTGGTCATGGCTTCGGTGGTCCTTCGGGGGCGCCGGGGGGCCGGGGCAGCTCGATCCGGCCGGTCGCGCGCTGGAGGCGGGCGAGGGAGAGGAACCAGTCCGCGCGCGCCCGGACGTCCTCCGCGCGGGCGAGCTCGAGGGCGGCCTGGGAGTTCAGTAGATCGACGAGCGTCCCCACCCCCTCGCGGTAGCGGCCGGAGGTCACCTCCGCCGCGGCGGTGGCGGACTGGACGAGATCCTTGGCGGAGACGACGCGCCGCCCCGCCGTGCGGAGCGACTGGAACCCGGACCAGACGTCGAGCGCGACCCGCTGCTCGGCGGCCTCGGCCCGCGCCTCCGCGGCGCCGGCGGCGGAGCGCGCGGCGATCGCGTCGTAGGCGGGGCGGAGCCCCTCGAAGAGGGGGAGCCGGAGGGAGAGGCCGACGTTCCACGCGGTCGCCGGGTCGGTGTCGCCGGGGCGGAGGTAGAA
>JBBIPT010000065.1:0-16703 GCA_037442705.1 Anaeromyxobacter sp. | reverse complement strand
GGCCGGGGGAGGGGGAGGCTCCGGAGCGGGCGGGGCCGCGCCCGCGCCGATCGGCTTCCCGCAGGCGGCGCACGACTTCGCGCCGGGCTCGTTGTAGGCGTCGCAGGCGCGGCAGACGATGCCGAGGATGCCCGTGAGCCGGCCGAGCTCCACCGCGGCGCCGCAGGCCGGGCAGCTGCCCATGGTGAGGTCGAGAGCTGCTCCGCACTTCCTGCACTTCAAAGGGCGCCACCTCCGGACCGCGAAGGTACCCCGCATGCGCCCCCGGGAGCCACCCCAACCCGCCCGGCGGCCCGGCCGGCGTCCGGGGAAGTCCGGGCCGGGGGCCGGGATCTGGCGCCCGCCTCCCCGGCACGTTACGCAAGTGGAACGGCGTACTTGCGGCTTCCGGATTCCCGGAGCTACGCTCGACGGCTCGGCTTGCTGCGACTCAACGACATCCTCGATCGGGTAGGCACCTACCACCCGGACCCCGACCTCGACCTCATCAAGAAGGCGTACGTCTACAGCGCCAAGGTGCACCAGGGTCAGATCCGCAAGTCGGGCGAGCCCTACCTCGTCCACCCGCTCGAGGTGGCCGGGCTCCTCGCGGAGATGAGGCTCGACGAGGCCTCGGTGGTCACCGGCCTCCTCCACGACACCATCGAGGACACCCTCGCCACCCGGGAGGAGATCGCGGAGCTCTTCGGGGAGGAGGTCGCCGACCTCGTGGACGGCGTGACGAAGCTCTCGCAGTTCAGCGCCGCGAACACGCAGGAGGAGAAGCAGGCCGAGAACTTCCGGAAGATGGTCGTGGCGATGGCGAAGGACATCCGGGTCCTGCTCGTGAAGCTCGCCGACCGCACCCACAACATGCGCACGCTCGAGGCGATGAAGCCCGAGGCGCAGGAGCGGATCGCCCGCGAGACGCTCGACATCTACGCCCCGCTCGCGAACCGGCTCGGGATCCAGTGGATCAAGAGCGAGCTCGAGGATCTCTCCTTCAAGTACCTGCGCCCGCAGGACTGGGCCGAGCTCGCCGGGCGGATCGCCGGGCAGGCGCGCGAGAAGGAGGAGTTCGTCGAGGAGGTCGTGGAGGAGATCCGGAGCAAGCTCGCCGCCTCCGGCCTCCGGGACGCCGACGTGTCCGGGCGCGTGAAGCACGTCTACTCCGTCTGGCGGAAGATGCAGCATCTCGACGTGGACTTCGACCAGATCCAGGACGTGATCGGGTTCCGGGTGATCGTCGGCTCCGTCGCGGAGTGCTACGAGTCGCTCGGGATCATCCACTCCCTCTGGAAGCCGGTCCCGGGGCGCTTCAAGGACTACATCGCGATCCCGAAGCCGAACCTCTACCAGTCGCTCCACACGACGGTGGTGGGGCCGAGGGGGGAGCGGATCGAGGTCCAGCTCCGGACGGCCGAGATGCACCGGATCGCCGAGGAGGGCGTGGCCGCCCACTGGGCCTACAAGGAGGCCGGCCGCGACGGGAAGAAGACGGAGACCCTCTCCAGGAAGGACTCGCAGGCCTTCGGCTGGCTCCGCCAGCTCGTCGAGTTCCAGAAGGAGGTCGCCGACCCCCGCGAGTTCCTCGAGACCGTGAAGGTGGACCTCTTCTCCGACGAGGTCTTCGTCTTCACGCCGAAGGGGACGGTGAAGAGCCTGCCGCGCGGCGCGACCCCGGTGGACTTCGCCTACACGATCCACTCCGAGGTCGGGGAGCACTGCGTCGGCGCGAAGGTGAACGGGAAGCTCGTGCCCCTGCGCTACACGCTGAAGAACGGGGACACGGTGGAGATCCTCACCTCGCCCCACTCCCACCCCTCGAAGGACTGGCTCACCTTCGTGAAGACGAGCCGGGCCCAGGCCAGGATCCGCCAGTTCATCCGCCAGGCCGAGCACCGCCGCTCGATGGAGATCGGCCGCGAGGTCGCGGAGCGCGAGTTCCGCCGGTTCGGCGTCACGCTGAACAGGGTCCACAAGGGGGGGGAGCTGGACAGGGCGGCCGCCGCCCTCGGCTACCGCACGGCGGACGACCTCCTCGGGGGGATCGGCTACGGCAAGGTCTCGGCGATGGACGCGCTCCGGCAGATCGTCCCGCCGGAGAAGCTCGCGGAGCTCCAGCCCCGGCAGCCCGCCCCGGCGAGCCGGCTCACCGAGCTCTTCCGCAAGGTCGCGCGCCTCCCCTCGGGGGGGGTGCGGGTGAGCGGGATCGAGGACGTCCTCGTCCGCTACGGGAAGTGCTGCAACCCCGTGCCCGGCGATCCCATCGTCGGGTTCATCACGCGCGGGCGGGGCCTCACCGTCCACACCGCCACCTGCGACAAGGCCCTCGCGGTGGATCCCGACCGGCGGGTCGACGTCTCCTGGGACCCGAAGGGCGACTTCAAGCGCCAGGTGTCGATCCAGGTGATCACGACGGACCGGCCCGGCATCCTCGCGAAGATCTCGCAGATCTTCAGCGAGGCGGGGGTGAACATCTCCCTCGCGAGCTGCCGCTCCACGGTCCCCGGGGAGCGGGCGGTGAACGACTTCGAGGTCACGATCGGCGACCTGAAGCAGCTGAACACCGTGATCCGGAGCATCGAGCGGATCGAAGGCGTCCAGTCGGTGAAGCGAGTCCAGGAGCACACGTGAGACGACCCGTCCAGAGCCCCGAGGCCCCGAAGGCGATCGGCCCCTACAGCCAGGCGATCGAGGCGCGCGGCGCGCGCACGCTCTGGCTCTCCGGCCAGATCGCGCTCGACCCCGCCACCGGCGAGCTCGCCGGCGGCGACGTCGCCGCGCAGACCGAGCGGGTGATGGAGAACCTCGCCGCCGTCCTCGCCGCCGCGGGGGCGGGCTTCGAGCACGTGGTGAAGTGCACGATCTACCTCGCCGACCTCGCCGACTTCGCGAAGGTGAACGAGGTCTACGGCCGCCGCTTCCCGGCGAGCCCCCCGGCCCGCGCGACGGTGCAGGTCGCCGCCCTCCCGCGGGGGGCCCGGGTCGAGATCGACGCGGTGGCGGTGATCGACTGAAGGCGCCGCCCGGCTGCGAGGGGGCCGGTCCGGAGGCTGTCCTGGTACGAGCGGGGTGCCGGGCCGCGCCGCGCGCCCCCTGAGGTCGAGCCCTCGCCGCGCGGGGAAGTCCGTCCCGCGGCCCTTCCCGTCCGCGCCGCGGCTCCCGCCGCGGAGGGCTTCCCCGTGATCCCGCGCCCTTGGCCGCGGCACGCTCCTCGCTACTCCGCCGGCGCGAACGACGGAACGCGAGGACCCCATGCGCATCGGCACGGCCTCCTGCCATCAGCCCCAGCCCTCCACGAACATCGGTCCGACGGGCCGGGCGCACGGTGCCCCCGCCTGGGACGGGCTCACCCCACCGGGAAGGCTCGAGGGGCTCTCGGGCCGCGCGAGGGAGCGGGTTCACGACGCGAACGTCCGGACGCTCTGGCGGGACGTGGATCGGTACGAGGCCTACCTCGAGCGATACCTCGAAGGCGCGCGCCGCTGCCGGACGACCAGCGAGCTCCGCGCCTACGGGCCGCCCGCCGTCGCCGGGGACGGGCTCGAGCAGGATGGCACGAAGGCGGAGCGCGCGGAGACCGCCGGCGGGCCGAGCCACGCGCTCCACGTGCGCCTCCGGCAGGCGTACGGCGAGCTCGCCGACGTCGTCCTCCGGCTCGAGCGCAGGCCGGTGCCGCTCGACGTCTTCTTCGACCTCTCCCTGACGGCGCGCCTCGAGGCGAAGGGGCGCTCCTACGGGGGGACGGTCTCCGCGCGCGGCGGGGCGGCGCTCGAGGGAGGCGCGGGCGCGGTGAGCGGATCGGTGGCGAGCGGGCGCCGCGAGGTGGGCGTCGAGGCCGGCCCGGTGGGCGCGAAGGCGACCTTCGTGGACGGCAAGCTCGCCGGGGCGGAGGTCTCGGTGCGCCCCGTCCCCGGCGTCGCGGTCCACGCGAAGCGGACGCTCGGGGGGATCGAGCACGGGCTGTCGGCCGGGAAGACGTTCGGCGGAGCGGGGGGCAAACCCGCGGTGAACGTGGAGGTGCGCGGGACCGTGGGGGTGAACCTGCTGGGGGCCGGCGTCGTGCGCGACGCGTTCTGGCGCGACTTCTGGAGGGAGAAGTGATCACGCGAGGCGGCGGCGAGCCGCGAGGAGGCGACATGAGGATGAAGAGGGTGGCGGTGGCGGCGCTGGTGGCGGCGATCTCGGGGCCGGGGGCGGTCCGGGCCGAAGGCTCGGGCGCGGTGCTCGAGACGATCTGGACGGAGGAGGGTCCGCGCGTGCTCCTCGCCGGGGTCGGCGTGGGGACGGCGTACGAGCGGGCGGTGAGCCGGCTCGGGGGGGACGCGGTCGGCAGGTTCTTCGGGACCGAGGCGCCGCTCACGAGGGAGTTTCGCGTGGATGGCATCCCCTGCGAGCTTCTCGTCCTGTTCGACGAGGGGAGGGTCTCCGACATGACCTTCTGGTGCCGTGGAGGGAGGGAGGAGCTCGCGGAGCTCGGCGCGGGGATCGCCGCCGCGCTCGAGGGCATCGAGGGCGAGATCTCCGAGGAAGGGATCTCCTGGTTCCACGGCGGAGACGTGCTCGGGTTCCTCGCCGTCCGGGAGGAGGATGGCGAGCGGGTCCTCGCGTTCTCGCTCCGGAAGTGACGGCCAGGGTCGCCGCGAGCGGCCCAGGGGACCCGTTCGCCCTTCGAGGGGCCAGGGTGAACGGCCCCTCGACCCCTCCGCGATCTCGGGAGAACCGCGAACGGTCGAGCTCGACCTTCGCCGTCATCACGGCTCGAGGTACTCGAACTCCTTGCCCGCGTAGTTCCGGATCACCCACTTCTTCCCGTCGTGGCGGACGACGTAGTTCGGGTTCATCGGGATCTTGCCGCCGCCCCCCGGCGCGTCGATGACGAGCTGGGGGACGGCGAGCCCGGAGGTGTGGCCGCGGAGGCTCTCGATGATCGCGATCCCGTCCTCCACCGGCGTCCGGAAGTGGCTGATCCCCTTCGCGAGGTCGCACTGGTAGACGTAGTAGGGCCGGATCCGCATGAGGAGGAGCAGGTGGTTCAGCTCCTTCACGAGCTTCGGGTCGTCGTTCACGCCCTTCAGGAGCACCATCTGGTTCCCGATGGGGCAGCCGGCGTCGGCGATGCGGCGGGCGGCGTCGAACGCCTCCTCGGTGCACTCCTTCGGGTGGTTGAAGTGCGTGTTCACGTAGATCGGGTGGTGCGCGCGGAGCATCCGGACGAAGTCGTCCGTGACCCGCTGCGGGAGCGTCACGAGGTTCCGCGTGCCGAGCCGGAAGATCTCCACGTGGGGGATCGCGCGGAGCCGGCCGAGGACGTAGTCGAGCCGGTCGTCGGAGAGGGAGAGGGGATCGCCGCCGGAGATCACGACGTCGCGGATCTCGGTGTGCTTCTCGATGTAGGCGAGGGAGTCCTCGATCTGCTTCTTCGCGGCGGCGCTCGTCGGGTCGGCCACCTTCCGCTTCCGCGTGCAGTGGCGGCAGTACACCGGGCAGTTGTGGGTCGTGTAGAAGAGGACCCGGTCCGGGTAGCGGTGGGTGATCCCGGGGGTCGGCATGTCCCGCTCCTCGGCGAGCGGGTCCTCGAGGTCGGCCGCGGCGACGAAGGTCTCCTCCATCTTCGGCACCGACTGGAGCCGGACCGGGCAGGAGGGGTCGTCGGGATCCATGAGCGCGCCGTAGTAGGGCGTGATCCCCATCTGGAACTCGGCCTCCGTCTCCACGGCGGCCTGGCGCTCGTCGTCGGTGACGCGGATGACCTTCTCGAGCTGGTCGAGCCGGGTGATCCGCTCGCGCTGCTGCCACCGCCAGTCGTTCCACTGCTCGGCGGGGACGTCCTTCCAGGCGCCCCGGGGCGCGGGCTTGAACCTCGATCGAATGGGGTTCGTCATGGCTCACACTTAACACCTGCGCGCGCGTCCGACACCCCGAACCCGACCCGCCGAGGGGGTGCGGCGGGAGGGTGTTGCCGGCGGGGCGGTTCCGTCCTAGCTTCCGCGCCCGCAGGATGGATCGGACCGAACCGAGACGAGGGACGCCGGAGCCGGCGGAGTGGCGCGACTGGCGCTGGCAGCACCGGAACGCGCTCCGGACGGCCGCGGACTTCGAGCGGATCGCGCGGCTCACGGACGAGGAGCGGAAGGGGCTGGCGCTCGCGGAGAAGGCCTCCCGCGTGGCGGTGACGCCCTACTACGCCTCGCTCGTGGACCCGGAGCACCCTTCCTGCCCCGTCCGGATGCAGTGCATCCCTTCCCCGGCGGAGGTGGAGGACGCCGCGGGGGACCTCCGGGATCCCCTCGGCGAGGACGCCCGCCGCCCCGTGCGCGCGCTCGTCCACCGGTACCGGGACCGGGCGCTCCTCCTCGCGGTGGACCGCTGCCCGGTCTACTGCCGGCACTGCACGCGCCGGCGGATCACCCTGGGGGAGGAGGCGGGGCTCGGGCGGGACGAGATCGCCGAGGCGGTCGCCTACGTGCGGGCCCACCCGGAGATCCGCGACGTCGTCGTCTCGGGCGGGGACCCGCTCGTCCTCGCGGACGAGCGACTCGAGGAGATCCTCTCCGCCCTCCGCGCGGTCCCCCACGTCCAGATCCTCCGGGTCGCGACGCGGGCGCCGGTCGTGAACCCGATGCGGATCGACGGCGCGCTCGCCGCGATGCTCCGCCGCCACGCG
This sequence comes from Anaeromyxobacter sp., assembly GCA_037442705.1. Lineage (GTDB taxonomy): Bacteria > Myxococcota > Myxococcia > Myxococcales > Anaeromyxobacteraceae > Anaeromyxobacter. The sequence goes on along the minus strand of JBBIPT010000065.1, from coordinate 10,054 downwards.
CCCCTCTTCCTCGTCACGCACTTCAACCACCCGAAGGAGTGCACGGCGGAGGCGCGGGCGGCCTGCGAGACGCTCGTGGATCACGGCGTCCCGGTGGAGAACCAGACCGTGCTCCTCCGGGGAGTGAACTCCTCCGCGCGGATCCTGCGGGACCTGTTCGAGCGGCTCCTCACCTTCCGGGTGCGCCCCTACTACCTGCACCAGGGGGACGTCGCGGAGGGGACCGCGCACCTCCGGACGCCGCTCGAGGCCGGGATCGCGATCCTGGAGGAGCTCCGCGGCCGGACGAGCGGCCTCGCCATCCCCCACCTCGCCGTGGACCTCCCGGGGGGAGGCGGCAAGGTCACGCTCCAGCCGTCGTACCTCCTCGGCCGGGAGGGGAACGCCCACCTCCTGCGGAACTTCCGCGGCGAGCGCTTCGCGTACCCGGATCCGCCGGAGGCGGACGTCGGCTGCGCCTACGAGAAGGTCTTCTACGGGGAGTGATGGCCGCGATCGCCGGATCGGGCCGCGACGCTCGCCCTTCGACAGGCTCAGGGCGAACGGCTGACTGCAAGGCCACGAGTGCCGAGCCTGTCGAGCCGGGTGCCGCCGCGAGGTGAGCTCAATCGGCCGCCGCCCCGGGGGGCACCGGAGGGGCCGCCGCCCGCCGCCGGCGCGCCCGCCACCACTCCACGATCCCGGGGAGGATCGAGAGGAAGATCACGACGACGACGACCTTCTCGATGTGCCGATCGAGGTTCGGGATCGTGTTCCCGAGCCCGTAGCCGAGGAGGGTCATCGAGGTCACCCAGGCCGCCGCGCCCACGACGTTGTACACGGCGAAGTCCCGGTACCTCATCTGCGCGACCCCGGCGACGACCGGGACGAAGGTCCGGACGAGGGGCATGAAGCGGGCGAGGATGATGGCCTTCCCGCCGTGCTTCTCGTAGAACTCGTGCGCCGCGCGGACGTGCTCCGGCCGGAAGAACCGGGAGCGCGGCCGGTTGAAGATGTGCGGGCCGGTCCGGGCGCCGATGGAGTAGCTCGTCGCGTCCCCGAGGATGGCCACCGGGATGAGGAGGAGGTTCAGCGCCCAGATGGAGAGGTCCCCCTTCGCGGCGTACACTCCCGCCATGACGAGCAGGGAGTCGCCCGGCAGGAAGAAGACGAGCGCCCCCGTCTCCAGGAAGACGATGAGGGCGAGCCCCGGGTAGCCGCCCCAGCGGACGAGCTCGCCCGGATCCCGGATCAGCTCGACGAGCCAGCGGATGAGATCCACGGCGCAGGTATACACACGACGGTCCCGGGACGCCATCGCAGGGTCCCGCGGGGGCTCGCGCGCCGCCGCCCTCGCGTGCGCCGCCTGCCTGCCGCTCCTCGCCGCGGGTCCGGCCGCCGCCCAGGAGACGGTGCGGGTGCTCGCCGGGACGTCGCCGCGCGAGATTCGCGAGATGCCGATCGAGGACTACGTCGCCGGCGTCGTCGCCGGCGAGATGCCCGCGAGCTTCCCGCCCGAGGCGCTGAAGGCCCAGGCCGTCGCGGCGCGGAGCTACGTCCTCACGCGGAAGATCGACGCGCGGGCGGCGGGGCGGGCGTTCGACGTGGGGACGGGGGTGCTCTCCCAGGTCCTCGCGAAGGAGGCGGGCCCCGCGGCGCGGGCCGCGGCGGAGGCGACGCGGGGGGAGGTCCTCGTCCTCGGCATGGAGCCGGTCGAGGCCTACTTCCACGCCTCCTGCGGCGGGCGGACGGAGGAGGGGGACGCCGCGCTCGGGCGCGGGCACGCCTACCTCTCGTCCGTGGAGTGCGGGAGGTGCGGCTCGTCTCCGCGCGGGCGCTGGACCGCGAGGCTCGACGCGAGGGAGCTCGCGGCGGCCGTGGGGCTCCGCGCACCCGTGACGGCGGTCCGGGTCACGGCGAGGACGCCGACCGGGCGGGCGGCCCGCCTGCGGCTCGAGGCCAGGGGGAGCAAGGTCTCCCTCGCCGGCGCCGACCTGCGCCAGCGGATCGGCTGGGGGCGGCTCCCGTCGCTCGCCTTCGAGGTCCGCGCGGACGGCGGGGGCTTCGTCTTCGAGGGGAGGGGGCACGGCCACGGCGCCGGGCTCTGCCAGTGGGGCGCGGCGGGCCTCGCCCGGGAGGGGAAGGGCTACCGGGAGATCCTCCTGCACTACTACCCGGGGGCCGAGATCGCGATGTTGTACTGAAGGTGGATATGAAGCTCTCCGACTTCGACTATGAGCTCCCCGACGAGCTCGTCGCCCAGGAGCCCGCGGTCCCCCGCGACGCCTCGCGGCTCCTCCACCTGCCGGCCGGGGGCCCGCCCGGCCACCGGCGCTTCGCGGAGATCGATCGCCTCCTCGAGCCCGGCGACCTCCTCGTCTTCAACGACACGAAGGTGATCCCGGCGAGGCTCGTGGGGCGCAAGGAGTCCGGCGGGAAGGCGGAGCTCCTCCTCTGCGAGCCGCTCGCCGGGGGGCTCGGGCGGCGCTGGCGGGCGATGGGGCAGGCGTCGAAGCCCATCCGCGAGGGGGCGGTGATCTCCTTCGACGGGTTCTCCGCGCGAGTCCTCGCCTGCGAGGGGGAGGGCTTCCACGTCGTGGAGCTCGACCGTGAAGGGGCGGAGCTCGAGGCCGCCCTCGCGCGGGCGGGGCGGATCCCGCTCCCGCCGTACATCCGGCGCGAGCCGGGCGAGCTCGACCGCGACCGCTACCAGACCGTCTACGCCCGGGAGCCCGGGAGCGCCGCCGCCCCGACGGCCGGCCTCCACTTCACCGAGGGGCTGCTCGACAGGCTCGCGAGCCGGGGCGTGCGCCGCGCGGAGATCACGCTCCACGTCGGGCCCGGGACCTTCCTGCCGGTGCGCGGCGACTCGATCGAGGGCCACCGGATGCACGGCGAGCGCTGGGCGGTCGGCGCGCCGGCGGCCGGGGAGATCGAGGCCTGCCGGTCGCGGGGAGGGCGGGTCGTCGCGGTGGGGACGACCTGCGTCCGCACGCTGGAGAGCGCCTTCGACGGCGAGCGCGTCGCGCCGGGAGAGGGGCGGACGGAGCTCTTCATCCGGCCCGGCCACCCCTTCCGGGCCGTGGACGCGATGGTCACGAACTTCCACCTGCCCCGGTCCACCCTGCTCATGCTCGTCTGCGCCTTCGCCGGGACGGACCGGGTGCTCGCCGCCTACCGCGACGCCGTCTCACGGCGCTATCGCTTCTTCTCGTACGGGGACGCGATGCTGCTCGAGCGCCCGGCCGCGTGATCGCCGCTCCCGGGTTCGGCGACGCCTTGCGATGGGGGGTCCGCGGGGGAGAGTTACGCCCCCCGCGCAGAGGCGCCGAAGGCGACGGACCTCGCCCTCCTGGCGGCGAAGGAACCGCCCGATCGTCTCGACCGGGCGCCGCCAGGAGGGGCGCGTCCGGCGATGTGGTATAGGGGATCCCTCTGGTGGGGAGGCCGGCTTGCACAGCGTCTCGGTGAACGTGGATGGCGCGCAGTACCTCGCGGGCTACCGCCCGGAGGCGGCCGCCCTGTTCCTGCCGGCCCTCTCGGAGTCCCGGGTCGGGGACGAGGTCGCGATCCGGGTGGGGATCTACGGACAGACCATCCGGGCGACCCTCTTCGGCAAGGTCTCTCTCGTGCGGCGGGTAGGCCGGCCCGCCCTGCCCCCCGGCGCCGAGATCCACCTCGAGAAGAACTCCCGCGCGGCGGCCGGGTTCCTCGCGATGGCGGCCCGCGGGGATCCGGTGACCTTCCACGAGCGGCTCCCGCGGTTCTCCCACGAGCGGACCCTCCCCGTGGAGCACGGGGGGGCCTGGCGCGAGGTCATGACCATCAACGTCTCGGAGGGGGGCGCCTCGGTGCGCTGGCCCGGGCAGCTGCCGCTCGTCGGCGACGTCGTGTCGATCCGGATCGGGGACGGCTTCTTCGCGAAGACGGCGCTCGCGATCGTCTGCTGGAACCACCCCGGCGGCCCGGTGGAGCGGAGCGTGGGGCTGAAGGTGGTCTCCGAGGGCCGGCCGGCGCGGGCCTGGCGCACCCTCGTCCAGAAGATCGCGAAGTCCGGGGCGCGCGCGGCCTGATGGCCTTGATCACTCGCATCGAGCCTCGACGTTCGCCCTTCGACAGGCTCAGGGCGAACGGCTGCGTGCTGGGCCGCTCGCGTGCAAGGAAAGCCGTTCGTGGTGAGCCTGTCGAACCACGAACGAGCGTGGATCGATCGAAGCGGGCACGGCCATGAGAGGCCGTGAGGAAGTCCCACGGCCTCTGACGTGAGGAAGGCCTCCCCGGCGCGCCGGCCTTGACACCCCGCCTCCACCGGGCGACACCCCCCGCGTGATCCGCTTCGAGGTCCTCGCGACCGACGGCGCCGCCCGGCGCGGCAGGCTCGAGACCGCGCGCGGGCCGGTGGAGACGCCCGTCTTCATGCCGGTCGGGACCGCGGCGACCGTGAAGACGCTCGAGCCGCGTGACCTCGAGGCGCTCGGGGCGCGGATCGTCCTCGCGAACACCTACCACCTCTACCTGCGACCCGGGCACGAGCGCGTCCGCCGGCAGGGCGGGCTCCACCGGTTCATGGCCTGGCCGGGGGCGCTCCTCACAGACTCGGGCGGCTTCCAGGTGTTCAGCCTCGGCGAGCGGGGCGCCGGGCGCGAGCGGGCGGGGCCGGGGCTCGTCGAGATCGCGGAGGAGGGGGTCACCTTCCGCTCCCACCTCGACGGCTCGCGCCACTTCCTCTCCCCGGAGCGGGCGATCGAGGTGCAGGAGGCCCTCGGGGCCGACGTGATCATGGCCTTCGACGAGTGCCCGCCCGCGCTCGCGGATCGCGCCTACCACGAGCTCTCCCTCGCGAGGACCCAGCGCTGGCTCGTCCGGTGCCGGGACGCGTGGCGGGCCGGGCTCGAGCGGCGCGGCGACGGCGCCGGCCCCGCCCTCTTCGGCATCGCGCAGGGCGGGCTCTTCCCGGAGCTCCGGGCGCGGGCCGTCGAGGAGGCGGCGGCCCTCGACCTCCCCGGGTACGCCCTCGGCGGCTACGCCGTGGGCGAGGCCCCCGCGCAGATGTGGGAGGGCGTGGCCCGGGACGCGCCGCTCCTCCCGGCGGGGAAGCCGCGCTACCTCATGGGCGTGGGGACGCCCGAGGACCTCCTCGCCGGCATCGCGGCGGGGGTCGACATGTTCGACTGCGTCCTCCCCACCCGGACCGCGCGGAACGGACTCCTCTTCACGAGCCGCGGGAAGGTCGTCATCCGGAACGCCCGCTTCGCGGACGACGGGGGGCCGGCCGACCCGGACTGCGCCTGCTACACCTGCCGGACGTTCAGCCGCGCCTACCTCCGCCACCTCTTCAAGGCGGGGGAGCTCCTCGGGCTCCGGCTCAACACCCTCCACAACCTCCACTTCTACCTCTCGCTCCTGGACGCGGCCCGGGGGGCGATCGCCCGGGGCCGGTTCGAGGCGTTCCGGGGGGAGGCCCTCTCCCGCTGGAAGGCGGGAGAGTTGGGGTAGACACCCCGACGGAATCGGGCTAGAAAACGGCGCTTTTCCCCCCCGAGTCCCCAGGACCTCCGGAGACCCCATGCACCCCGTCCTGCACGCCTTCCTCTCCCAGACCGCGCCCGAAGGGCAGCCGGGCCTCCTGGGGAATCCGCTCATCCTGCTCCCCATCTTCTTCCTGATCTTCTACTTCCTCATGATCAGGCCCCAGCAGCGGCAGCAGAAGCAGCACCAGGCCTTCCTCGGCGGGCTGAAGAAGGGCGACGAGGTGATCACCCAGGGTGGGATCCTCGGGACGGTCTGGCTGGTCGAGGACCGGGTCGTGACGATCGACGTGGGCGGCGGGACGAAGCTCCGCGTGATGAAGGCGCACGTCGCCGGAGCCTGGAAGACCCCGGAGGCCCCGCAGGCGGAGGCGAAGAAGTAGATGGAACGGTCCTGGTACTGGCGCGTCGGCACCATCGTCGCGGTCACGCTGCTCGCCGTCTATTACCTCGTCCCGAGCTGGTTCTACTTCCGGCTGCCGCCGGACCAGCGGACCACGGACGCCTACGAGCAGTCCGTGCCCCGCTGGGCGCCCGACGCGAAGAAGCACCTGAACCTCGGCCTCGACCTCCAGGGCGGCATCCACCTCGCCCTCGGCGTGGACGTGGACCGCGCGGTGCAGGCCAAGGTCGCCCGGCGCGCCGACGAGATCGCCGAGTTCCTCCGATCGAAGGAGGTCCCCTTCACGGCGGCGCGGACGTCCGACGGCGGCCGCCGCGTGCAGATCGCGGCCGCCGACCCGGCCGCCGTCCGCACGACGGTGCTCGACGCCTACGACCAGGAGATGTTCGCGCCGGGCGGGAGCCCGGAGGGCACGGTCGTCTTCGCCTTCAAGGACCAGGTCCTGAAGCAGTTCCAGGAACGGGCCGTGGAGCAGGCGGAGAAGACCATCCGCAACCGCGTGGACAAGTGGGGCGTCACCGAGCCCGACATCAAGCGGAAGGCGAACGCCCAGATCCAGATCCAGCTGCCCGGCTTCAAGGAGCCGGCGAAGGCGAAGGAGCTCCTCGGCCGGACGGCCCAGCTCGAGTTCAAGATCGCGGACGACGAGAACGCCGTCCTCGACGCCCTCCGGACCACGGTCCCGGCCTGCCCGAGCACCCGGTCCGGTCTCACCCTGCCGCTCCCGGAGGGCGGGTGCTGGACGGGGGAGGGCGTGGATCTCCCGAGCGGGGCGACGCGCCAGACCACGATCCTCGCGGCGAACACGCGCAGCGAGCTCGACGCCCTCGCGGAGGAGCACGCCGCGCCGCTCCTCGATCCCTCGGCGAACGTGGTCGGCGTGGGCGAGGAGACCGTGGCCCTCGGCCAGGGCGCCTTCCAGGCCCGCTACTACCGCACCTACCTGCTGCGGGCCCGGACCGAGCTCACGGGCGACTACATCTCCGACGCCTTCGTCTCCACCGACAGCTCGAGCCCGCTCCAGCAGGGGCGGCCGGTCGTCGCCTTCCGGATGACCGCGGAGGGCGGGCGGCTCATGGAGAAGCTCACGACGGAGAACATGAAGCGCCGGATGGCGACCCTCCTCGACGACAAGGTCGAGACCGCTCCCTACATCCAGGGGCGGATCTCCACGAACGGCCAGATCACGCTCGGCTCCGGCAAGAACGCCCAGGCGCAGTTCGAGGAGGCGAGCATGATCGCGACCGTCCTCAAGGCCGGGGCCCTCCCTGCGCCGGTGACGATCGCCGAGGAGCGGACGGTCGGCGCGACGCTCGGGCCCGAGCTCGTCCGCAAGGGGACCACCGCCGCCCTCTGGGGGCTCGCGGCGGTGCTCGTGTTCATGGTGCTCTACTACCGGGCCTCCGGCCTCATCGCCGACATCGCCCTGGCCCTCAACGGCCTCCTCGTCCTCGCCGTGATGGCCGCGATCGGCTCCACGCTCACGCTGCCGGGCATCGCCGGGTTCGTCCTCACGCTCGGCATGGCCGTGGACGCGAACGTGCTCATCAACGAGCGGATCCGGGAGGAGCTCCGGGCCGGGCGGATGGTGAAGCAGGCGGTCCAGCAGGGCTACGACAAGGTCTTCTGGACCATCGTGGACGCCCACGTCACGACCCTCGCCGCCGGCGTCGTCCTCATGCAGTACGGCTCCGGCCCGGTGAAGGGCTTCGCGGTGACCCTGATCATCGGCCTCGTGATGTCGATGTTCACCTCCATCGTCGTGACCCGCGCGATCATGGAGTACTTCACGCGCCACGACACGGCGCGCCTGAGCGTCTGATGCAATTCAAGAGCTTCGACATCGTCCCCCACGGCACGAAGTTCGACTTCGTGGGGAAGCGCCGCATCGCGGTGGTGCTCTCCCTGGTCGCCAACCTCGCGGTCATCGGCTGGGCGCTGCCGGGGATCCACGGGCTCAACTTCGGCGTGGACTTCGCCGGCGGCACCGAGATGGAGGTGAGGTTCTCCACGCGGGTCGACGCCGGCGCCATCCGCCAGGCGGTCGGCGAGGTGGGCTTCGAGGACGCGTCGGTCCAGACCTACGGCCCCGAGGAGGAGAACAGCTTCCTCATCCGCGTCGGGCGCTTCGCCCTGATGAGCGAGGAGGAGGTGAAGCGGGTCGCCGACGCCGTGCAGGCCACCTTCCCCGTCGAGAGCTGGAGCTTCAACGAGGAGATCGGCGACAAGATCGACTTCCAGTTCAAGACGCCCCACGGGACCGCGGAGGTCCGGGCCGCGGTGGAGGCGGCGGGGGTGAAGGTCCGCGAGGTCCGGGAGGAGGCCGGGCTCGCCGCCGGCACGAAGTCCTACGCGGTGATCACCCAGGGCATCCAGGACAAGATCGAGCGGGACCTCGCCACCCGGTTCGCCGAGGCGAAGCCCGAGGTCCGGCGGGTGGAGTACGTCGGCCCGTCCGTGGGGCGCGAGCTCCGGAACCAGGGCTTCCAGGCCATCCTCTACGCGATGGTCCTCATCGTCCTCTACGTGGGGCTCCGGTTCGACTTCCGCTTCAGCCCGGGCGTCATCACCGCGATCGTCCACGACGCCATCGTGACCCTCGGCTACTTCGCCTTCTCCGGCCGCGAGTTCAACCTCACCTCCATCGCGGTGATCCTCACCGTCATCGGCTACTCGGTGAACGACACCGTCGTGATCTACGATCGGATCCGGGAGAACCAGGGGAAGCTGAAGGGCCGGCCGCTCGCCGACATCGTGAACGTCTCCATCAACGAGGTCCTCGGCCGCACCGCGATGACTTCGTTCGCGACCGCGCTCTCCCTCGTGGGGCTCCTCGTCTACGGCGTCGGGACCATCTTCGACTTCGCCATGGCGATGCTCGTGGGCATCGTCTCCGGCACCTACTCCACCTGGTTCATCGCCGCGCCGATGACGATCTGGCTCGAGGAGCGGTCCGAGCGGAGGAAGGCGCGGGGCGGCGTTCCCGCGCCGGCGCGCGCCGGCGGCAAGTAGGCGGCCTCGGGAGGGGCTCCTCGCGAGGCCCCGCCGCCCCAAGGGCGGTGGGGCCTCCTCGCGTGGGCGGAGGTGGGCCCGTGTCGCCTTGAATGAGATGTGCCGCCGCCCCGTCCTTCACCTACGGTCGGATCCCCGACTCGTCGACGCAACCCTCACCGGAGCGCCCATGAACGTCACCGCCCTTCGCCTCGTCGCCGTCCTCTCCCTCCTCGCCGTCGCGCCGGCCGCCCGGGCGCAGGCGCGCAGCTACCAGCCCTTCCGCGTGGACCTCACGGTCTTCGGCGCGTACGCGCCCTCGGACGCGACGGCCTGGGGCATCGGCGCGGCCCTCGAGCCGAAGTTCAACCTCACCGACGACCTCTCCCTCGGCCTCCGCCTCGAGGGATCGGCCTTCGTCACGCAGGACGTGAGCGTGGGCTCCGGCGGCAGCGAGGTGAGCGTCTCGCAGGGGGCGCGGGCCGTGTCGGCCTACCTCGCCAAGGCCGACTACTACCTCGGCAGCTCCTCCACCCGGCCCTTCGTCGGCCTCGGCCTCGGGCTCTACAGGATCGGCTCCGCCACGCAGTCGGTCTCGGGCGGAGCGGTCGTCCAGAGCGCCGCCGCGCTCGACGGCTTCGGCTTCTGCCCGCAGATCGGCGTGAGCTTCGGCGGTTTCCGGGTCGCCGCGACCTACCACGTCGTGACCGGCGGGGACCTCGTCGTGGTGACCCAGGCCGTGGGCGCGCCGGCCCCGACCGAGGTGAAGCTCTCGAAGAACTTCGTCGCCTTCGAGATCGGCGGGACGTTCGGCGGAAACCGGCGTTCCTCCGGGTCCGTCCTCCCTCCGATCGCGCGCTAGGGCCGCGACCCACCCGAGAAGATCCGATTCGCCGATCCCCGATACCGCTCGTGGTTCCCCCGAGCCTGTCGAGGGGTCACCACGAGCGGAGGGCAGAGTCCGCTCGCCCTGAGCCTGTCGAAGGGCGAGCGCGAACACGGCGCACAATGCCTGGGTCGAGGCACTAGGAGCCCGTCAGGCCGTAGAAGGCTTCCGGCCGTCCGCGCTCGTTGCGGGCGGCCGGAAACCGATCCGGATCCGGCCACGGATCCGGCCACGGCTGCGGCCACGGCTGCGGGTGCGGCTGCGGCT